>VGTG01000162.1 GCA_016874795.1 Deltaproteobacteria bacterium
GACGGACGGCGGCTCCGGCCGCCAGCGCGGATCGAGCTTGACGCGCCCGAGCACGGAGCGGAATCCGAGGACGTGAGTCGCCGCGACCGCGACGGCGGTGCGCGGATCGCGGCAAGCGCCCGCGATCCCGAGGACCGCCTGCGGCATCGAGAGGCAGTGCGTCCAGCCGTACGGCGCCTGGCCCGGGTCGTCCTGCAGCATCGACCAGGCTGCGACGCGCGCGAGGAGCCGGCTCGCGCGCGCGGGATCGAGCGCACGCGTCGGCGCGTCGAGGCGCTCGAGTGCGAGGCCGCTCCGCTCGACGAGCGACATCATCGGGTAGATGAAGTGGCTCCCCGGATCGCCCGGCGAGGGCGGATCGAGGAGGCGCTCCACGAGATCGTCCGTGACGGGACCTTCGGGACGGCGCTCGCGATGCCACTGAAAACGCCAGTCGTGCTCCCGCGCGATCTCGCGTACGAGTCCGCGGAGCGCTCGCGCGTACGTCGTGCTCCGCGGCGCGACGCGCACGAGCTGGTGCAGGAAGATCGGGCCGTGCGCCGCGGCGGGGAGGCGCGGGATCACCTCGTCCGCGAGCGCGCCCGCGAGCTCCTCCGCCGTGAGGCGCGACGCAAGCCAGTCGGCCGGTGCGTCGACGGCTTCGAGATCGCCGGCTTCGATCGCGGCGAGCAGACGTGCGAGCGCTTCGCCGGTCGTCGAGAGCTGCACCGTGGAGCCCGACTCGAAGCCGCGGCCGATCGCGGCATAGGTCTCGCCGAGCCAGAAGATCCGGCGACGCGCCGCCGGTCGCACCTCGGGCGAGACGAGCGGGAGCAGCGCCGTCCGCGCGAGCAGCTCGAGCGGCGCGTGCAGCACGAACGAGTCCGCCGGATCGACACGGGGGACGGCGACCTGCGCGGCGACGCGATCGCCGAGCTCTGCATCGGAGAGATTTTCCATGGCTCGTCGGTCTACCAGTTAAAGTTAACTTGAGGTCAAGGTTCATTCGTGATTGTTTTCGACCCATGGAAAGCGCCTCGATTCCGATCGGCGAGGTCGCGTCGCGGGCGGGAATACCGGCCTCGGCGCTGCGGTTCTACGAGGCGGAAGGTTTGATCCACTCGGAGCGCTCGTCGGGCGGACAGCGACGCTTCCACCGCGAGATCCTGCGCCGCCTCGCGCTCATCCGCATCGCCCAGCGGGTCGGGCTGACCCTCCCGGAGATCCGCGACGCTCTCGCGAAGCTCCCCGCCTCGCGCACGCCGACGAAGGCCGACTGGGCGCAGCTCTCGCGGTCCTGGCGGCCGCGGCTCGATGCTCAGATCGCGACGCTCGAGCGCCTCCGCGACCGGCTGACGTCGTGCATCGGCTGCGGTTGTCTCTCGCTGCAGGCGTGCGCGCTCTACAACCCGTCGGATGCGGCCGCGACGCTCGGGACCGGGCCTCGGTATCTGCTCGGGAACGACCCCGGGGATCTGGCCGAGAGAGTGCCCGAGCCTCCTCGGCGGCCGCGGCGGCCGCGGCGGCCTCGGCGCCGCGGGCCCGGGCGAAGGGCTCCACCTCGTTGAGAACGACTTCATTTTCACTTTAGACCGGGCGCGGAGTCCGTGTCGGCGACGCTTCTCGCCGGCTCGCTGTTCGTCGTCCCCTCCGGCCTCTGGCGCTGGCAGTGGGCGCGCGAGAGCGTCGCACTTCTCTGCGCGACCGCCGTGGACGGCTCCGAGAGCTCCTGGGCGGAAGATCCACGGCCTCCCGAGCGAGCACGTCCTTACGACGCCCTTCGAGGTCCGCTAGGAGAGGCGCATGGCCCTCCCCGCTCGTGTGGAATCGCCCTCCGCCGCGGACGTGCGCGCGCAGCGGAAGTACGAGATCGCCCTCGGCTATCGGATCCTCGCCGCGCAGCGCTGGGGCGACCTGGGCGACGGCCACATCAGCGGACGCGATCCGGAGCGCACCGACTGCTTCTGGCTCCTCCGCTACGGCGTCTCGTATCACGCCGCGAGGGTCTCAGACCTCGTGCTCGTCGGACCAGACGGGAAGCTCGCCTTTGGCGAGGGACCGATCAACGTCGCCGCGTACTACATCCATCATCCGATCCTGATGGCCCGCTCCGACGCGGTGAGCGCGACGCACGTGCACACGAGCTGGGGAACGCCGTTCTCCGCCGAAGTGCGCCCGATCGAGCCGATCACGCAGGAGTCGTGCATCTTCTTCGAGGACCACGCGATCTTCGACGACGAGGAGGTGCAGGTGCAGAGCGTCGACGGCGGACGCCGCATCGCGCAAGCGCTCGGTTCGAACCGGGCCGTGATCCTGCGCAATCATGGCCTCCTGACCATCGGCGACAGCGTCGCGGAATCGGTCGGGAGCTTCGTGCAGATGGAGCGCGTCGCCGAGGCGCACATGAAGGCGCGCGACGCGAAGCCGATCTCCGCGGAGGCGGCGCGCTTCGCGAAGAGCGACTTGACGCGCTACGGGCCGGGCCGCGTCGGGTTCTGGTCGCTCGTCTCGCGGCACATCGGCGATCCCAAGGTCGTCCTCGGCTGAGCTCCGCTCAGCGCGCTCCCGTGCCCGCCCCGCGGGCGACGCACGGCGATCGGCTCGCGTAGAGACGCCCTTCGCCGTCGACGCACGCGTACGCGGCCTCTCCGGTCGCCAGCGAGTCCGAACGGACCCCGCCGTCGGCGTCGACCTCGAAGCCGGGCGAGGCGATCGCCGCGTCGTCGAACTCCGCTTCCGTCAGGTCGATGCCCGAGCGTACGCGCCCGAAGCCCGGCTGCACGCGGATCAAAGCCTCGTGGACCGCGACCCCGCCCGGATTCGAACGGAACGCGATTCCCTCGCGAAAGCCGCCTGGGCCGGCGCTCGTTCCGTTCAGGATGCCGAGGGCGACGTCCGACGGCTGCGGACCGATCGCAAACACGTTGATGCCCGCGACCGGTACCGGCTCCGCGGTGCCGAGGTTGCCGACGTCCACCTCGAGGCCCCGCACCGTTCCGGACCGCATGTCGGAGTGTGCGAACGCGAGCAGGTTCCCGCCCCAGATCGAGCCGATCTCGCCATAGCCGTCGACTTCCGCGTACAGCGCCGCGACGTCGCTTCTCGCCTCCCGGTTCTCGGTCGCGACGGCGAGAGTAAAGTGGCGCGTGCCGTCCTCGGGGACGATCTCCGCGATGCCGACGGGCGTCGTGATCGGCGGTGGGCCGGCTTGTCCGAGGAGCTCGCGCAGCGAGGCGCCGCCGAACTCGAAGAGCGTCGCGGCGGCGCTCACCGGCGACGCGCCGCCGCCGCACGCCCAGCCGAGGGCGAAGAGCCCCGCGCCGACGAGCGACGACCAGATCTGGGACGAGTCGAATCTTCGTGGCTTCACGTCGAGAGTCCTCCTTCCGGAATCGACTCCGCGACTCGCCGCGACTTACGGTGACCGCGGCCGGAGCTCGTCTTGCGAGCCGCGATCGGGCCGTGATACTCGCGAGCGTCGCCCCACGCGAGGCTCGCCACGCGAATGTATTTCGATTTTCCGATTTACTTCCAGCTGCTGCGGCTCGCCCGGCGCGAGCAGAATCCCCGGAACCGCCGGAAGCTCCTCTTCCGCCTCCTCGTGACGCTGCCCGCGATCGCGACGTTCCACGCGATCTGCTTCTTCCTCGATCCGATCCTCTTTCCGGGCCTCCGCCGGACGCAGGTCCGCACGCCCGTCTTCATCGTCGGACACGCGCGCAGCGGCACGACGCTCCTCCATCGCCTGATGGCCGAGGATGCCGAGCGCTTCAGCGCGTTCATGTACTACGAGCTGTTCTTCCCCTCGCTCCTCCAGAAGAAGCTGATCCGCTTCTTCGCGCGCGTCGACCGCCGCTTTCTCGGCGGTGCGATCGAGAAGCGGGTGAAGGCGTGGGAGGACCGCAAGTTCGGGCCGACGAACCACATCCACTACCAGAGCTTGACCGTCTACGAGGAGGACGACTTCGTCCTCACCTACTCGTGCGCCTCCGGCTACTGGATCGTGCTCCTTCCGTACATGGGAGAGCTCGACTTCTACTACGTCGACCAGCACTCGGAGCGCCGCCGCAAGAAGCTGATGCGCTTCTACGAGGAATGCGTGCGGCGCCAGCTCTACCTGAACGGCCCGGAGAAGATCCACCTCAGCAAGAACCCGACGTTCGCCGGACGCGTCGAGAGCTTGATCGAGACGTTCCCCGACGCGCGCATCGTCGTCCCGTTCCGCAATCCCTACGAGACGATCCCGAGCCTCCTGAAGCTGATGAAGGTCGCCTGGGGGATGCGGAAGTGGAGCGACGCGGAGATGCAGCGCTCGCTGCGCATCCTCGCCGACCAGTCGTACCACACCTACACCTACCCCCTGGAGGTGCTCGCGCGGCATCCGGAGACGCCGCAGGCGATCGTCGACTACACGGAGCTCGTCGCCGAGCCGAAGCGCGTGATCGAGCGCGTGTACGCGGAGCTCGGCTTTCCCGTGACGCCGGAGCTCGAGCGAATGCTCGAGGCGGAGCAGCAGAAGGCGAAGAAGCACGAGACGAAGCACGCCTACAGCCTCGAGGAGTTCGGTCTCCGCGGCGACGAGATCCGCACGAAGCTCGCCGATCTCTTCGAGCGGTTCGGCTGGGACGACGTCGAGACGCGACGCGCCGCTGCGAAGGACGCGTGACCGGAGGCTTTCGATGAGCGGCACGGAAGAGAAGACCGGCAACGACGCGGCGACCGAGCGCGCGAGCCGCGCGCTTCGCGAAGCCTGGGACGGCCTCTTCGCCTCGCTGCAAACCGCGCGCGAGGCGATCGACGACCCGAAGCTCCACGCGCCGCCGCCCGACGACCGCACGCTCGCAGAGGGCTATCGCTACCTGATCGGCTATCTCTACGGCGCGATCGGCCGCGCGCTCGACGATCCTCTGTACCCGAACTTCCGGCGCGCCATCGAGCCGCTCGACAAGGCGACGATCGACAACGCGGACGCGGTCTATCTCTACGCGCCGATCGACGGCGATCACTCGTACGTCGTGCGCGCACGCGGCGGCGACGCGCGCCACTGGCGCGGCGAGCCCGCTCTCGCCGCGGGACGGAAGGCGCCCCAGTACGTGATCTTCGAGACGCCGAGCGGCTACGTCGGCGACTCGGGCAGCATCGCCGAGCTTCGCCCGGGGACGCGCGCGAACGGCGGCGTCCTCGACTCGGCCGAGATCGAGGTCGCGCCCGACGGCTCGTTCGAGGTGCTCCTCGCGCCGAACCGTCCGGAGGGACATCGCGGCAACTTCATCCCGACCAAGGCCGTCCGGCAGAAGAAGAAGCCGGACGGCTCGACGGAGACGGTCGAGTTCACGTCGCGCTGGGTCGTCCTGCGCGAGCTCTTCCACGACTGGGAGCACGAGGACCTGCTCGATCTCGAGATCGTCCGCCTCGGCTCCGAGGGAGCGCATCCCGCGCCGCTCGACTCCGCGAGCGCCGCCGCCCAGATGCAGCGCATCGGCGAGATCGTCGATCACCAGATGCGCTACTGGAACGAGTTCTACGCCGTCGTGCTCGAGACGTACGCGGACGTGAACGGCGACGGCAAGCGGTTCATGCCGCGGAACGACCTGAACGAGCCGAACGTCGGCGTCGGCTTCGGTGGACAGGCGACGAACGTCTACGCGGGCGGCGTCTTCGAGCTCGCGAAGGACGAGGCACTGATCGTCGAGGTCGAGATCCCCGTCCCTCCGGCCTACAGCGGGTTCCACCTGGCGAACCTCTGGGGCGAGTCGCTCGACTTCGCGAACCACCAGTCGAGCCTGAACGGCCACCAGGTCGAGGCCGATGCGGACGGCGCGCGACGCTACGTCGTCGCGCACGCGGATCCGGGCGTGCCGAACTGGCTCGATACGACCGGGCTCGCCGAGGGATTCCTCTCGCTCCGCTGGAGCTACTCCTCGCTGCCCGAGAAGATGCCGGTCCTGCGGGTCCGGAAGGTGCGCTTCGACGAGATCCGGAGCACGCTGCCGGCTTCGACGCGCACGGTCGGAGCGGAAGAGCGCCGTGAGGCGATCCGCAACCGGCAGAAGCACGTGCAGCGGCGCTATCGGCAGTACTGAGCGCTACTCGAGCTTCGATCGCCCGTTCAGGCGCGCACGGACTCGGCGAGCCGCGCGACGGTCGCATGGAACTCGCGCACGGTGCGCGCGAGGATGTCCGCGACGGGCTCGATCGACTCGATGCGACCGGCGACCTCTCCCGAGAGCGCCACGCCCCCTTCGAGGTCGCCCTCGAAGTAGACGGCGCGCACGCCCGCGCCGAGCTCGAGCATCGGATTTCCCTCGCCGCGCTCGAGACGCGTCGTCCGCTCGGTGCGAAGCGCGCGCAGGGCCGGGCCGCGCTCCTGGCGAAGGAACACCGTTCCCGTCTCCTCCGCGGCGACGATCGCGCGCTTCCAACCCTCGTGCACGGGCGACTCCACCGCGGACACCATGCGCGTACCCATCTGCACGCCTTCCGCGCCGAGCGCGAACGCGGCCGCCATCGAGACGCCGTCGCAGATGCCGCCGGCCGCGATGATCGGTACGTCGACGCGCGAGCGGACGAGCGGCAGCAGCACCATCGTCGAGACCGGCCGCGGGTTCTTGAAGCCTCCGCCCTCGCCGCCTTCCACGACCAGGCCGTCGACGCCCGCATCGACGGCCTTCAGCGCGGCGCGGAGCGTCGGCACGACGTGGAACACCGTCAAGCCCGCGTCCTTCAGCGCTCGCGTGTACTTCGTCGGGTCGCCGGCCGAGGTCGTGACGAAACGAACGCCCTGCTCGATCACGAACTCGACGATCGCCGGGTCGCGCACGAACGCCTGCGCGATGTTGACGCCGAACGGGCGGTCGGTGAGCTCGCGCATGCGGCGGATCTCGCCCCGAATCGCGTCGAGCTCGCCGGAAGAGGTCTCGATGATGCCCAGAGCCCCCGCGCGCGATACGGCGGACGCGAGCGGTGAGCGCGCGATCCAGCCCATCGGCGCCTGCACGATCGGGATCTCGACGCCGAGAAGCCGCGTCACGCGGTTGTCGAACCGGGGGGCGGAGGTCGTGGCCGCGGCAATGCCTGCCGTTTCCGTCGTCTGCGTCATCGGTGGCGGACGGTACCACGTCCCGCCCCGCTTGCGAGTCTTCCGCGCTGCACGGACGGCCTTCTCCAGTTGCTCGACGAATCACGATCCGGGAACAGCCGCCGGATCGAGGAGCCCGTGGCGCATCCAGCCCACGCGCGCGAGCCAGGTGCGCGGGGGCGCGATTTCCGGCTTGTCCGGCTTGTCCGGCTTGTCCGGCCCGTCCGGCGTTCTCGACTCTTCCGAACCCTTCGCCGCTTCGCCGCCGAGAGGCGTCTTCCAGCCGGCGAACCAACGCGCGGAGGACGCCTCGTCGTAGCGGACCGGCGGCGGAGCTCCGAAGCGTTTCACCCAGTGCCTCCGCGCGTTGAGCAGCACGTACGCGAGCGCCGAACGGACCTCGCGGGGCGTGCGTAGGAGGCGAAGATGGTAGCGCCCGTCGAGAACAGTGCCCGTCCTCCGGAAGACACGGTTCACCGCGCGCGCGAGCCTGGCGCTGATCGACTTCATTCCGCCGGCGAGAGAGCCCTTCGAGCGCGCCTCGACGAGGAGGTGGACGTGATCCCGCTGGAGGGAATAGTGCAACACGCGAAACTCGTCACGCTCACACGCGACCCTCAGACTTCGCCGGAACTCTCGGACGAAGGCACGGCTGCGAAGGCTCGGGAGCCCCCGCGCAGCCGGAGCGTCACGTGCGCCGGACAGAGCCCTCCGATCTCGGCGCGCTCGCGATGGGCAACGCGAGATCTCGCCCCACGAGGTCGACCCGCGCCGCGGCGGGCCCCACCGCGACCGGTGCGCAAGCGAAGATCCTCGAACGACAGCTGTCGACCGCGTGGGATCCGCCTCCGCCCTTCCGGATTCACGCATGAAAGCTATTACGCGTGCGCCGAAGTGTCAATCTTAATTTATCTTAGATCGTTTGAATTGGGCGGTGATCCGAGGTGGGCGCTCCCAAACCCAGCCGCTCAACACCCTCGAATCGGGGTACGAGTTAGAGAAATCCCTGACACTTGGGGATGCCCCGGAGAGAAGCCAACCTCGAAGTCGGAACGTGCCAAGTGCATCTCTACTCCACGCCGAGGCGGCAAGATCAGGGATGTCGTTGCACAAACACGGCGCGACGCGGGCCGGGGTCTTCCGAGTTGCGCGAGCTATCGCTCGACGGCCTTCGCCGTCTTCGCGAGGAGCGCGCGCACCGCCTCCTGGTGCGCCGCGGTCGTGAACGTGTTCGGCTCGGCGAACTCCTCGGCGAGAAGCGCATGCTGCCAGCTCATGTCCGCCGCCGCGCGCATCAGCGGCTTCGTCATCGAGACGACGTGCTCGGGAAGCCTCGCGATGCGGTCGCTCCACGCGAGCGCGGCCTCGAGCAGACCCGCGTGCGGGACGACCTCGTTCACGAGCCCGTGCCGCTGCGCCTCCTCGGCGGCGATTGTCCCGCCGCGCACGAAGAGCTCGAACGCCTTCTGATGGCCGACGCGGCGCGTGAGCGCCCAGTTGGTCCCGACCTCTGGGACGAGGCCGATCCGTCCGAAGGCGAGGACGAGCTGCGCGCGGTCCGAGGCGACGACGAGATCGCTCGCGAGCGTCCACGCGAGCGCGACGCCGGCGACGGGCCCGTCCACGCGAGCGCGACGCCGGCGACGGGCCCGTTCAGCGCGAGCGCGACGCCGGCGACGGGCCCGTTCGGCGCGAGCGCGACGCCGGCGACGGGCCCGTTCAGCGCGATCACGACCGGCGTGTCCGACTGCGCGATCAGCCGCGCGATCCCGCCGAACTGCTGGCGGATCCACTTCCAGAGCCCGACCGTCCCCTCCGCGCGCTCGACGTAGGTGTGCCCGCGATCCTCCATCAGCTTCCAGTCCCCGCCGACCGAGAAGAACGGATCGGTGCCGGTGAGGACGACGGAGCGCACGGACGGGTCGGCCAGCGCTTCGGAGAGCTTTCGCTTGAGCTGCACCGTGAGCTCGCCCGAGAGCGCGTTCATGTTCCCCGGATCGTCGAGCCAGACGACCGCCGTGTGCTCTCTCGGTCGCTCGACGCGGACCAGCGTCCGCGGATCGGCCTCGAGCTCGCGGATGTACTCGTCGTACGGAAGGTTCTTCATCGTGCGAGGCTATTCGAGGCGGGACCGGACGGTCAATCCTCTCCTTGCCGCGGCGGGCGCGCGTCGGATACTCGTGAAGCGCTTCGCGCGCTCGCTGAGAACGGAGGAAGCGATGGCGTCCACGAGAGAATGCGAGGGTCTCGTCGCCCTCGTGACCGGCGCGAGCCGCGGCATCGGCGCGGCGATCGCGGAGCGGCTCGCCGCGGCGGGAGCGAGGGTCGCCGCGGTCGCGCGGAGCGTCGACAGCCCGCACACCAGCCTGCCGGGTACTCTCCGCGAGACCGTCGACCGGATCGTCGCGCGCGGACACGAGGCGGTCGCGATCCAGGGCGACGTCGTCGACGCCGACTCCCGCGCCGCGGCCGTGCATCTCTGCCGCGAGCGCCTCGGGCCGATCGACATCCTCGTCAACAACGCGGCACTCGGACCGTACCGCCCGTTCGACCAGTTCTCGGCGAAGGACTTCCACGTCACCTTCGAGGCGAACGTGCAGGCGCCGCTCCACCTCGCGCAGCTCGCGCTGCCGGACATGCGCGCGAAGGGGCGCGGCTGGATCCTCAACGTCTCCTCCGCGACGGCGATCCATCCGAAGGGTCCGCCGTTCATCGCCTGGGAGCGGAAGGGCGGCCACCATCTCTACGCGGCGAGCAAGGCGGCGCTCGATCGCTTGACGACGGGACTCGCCGCCGAGCTCGCGAAGGAAGGCATCTCCGTGAACACCCTCGCGCCGGCCGCCGCGGTGATCACGCCGAGCGTGCAGCAGCTCGGCATCGACAAGTGGCTCGAGCCCTCGATGATCGAGCCGGTCGAGACGATGGCGGAAGCGGCGCTCGCCCTCTGCTGCTGCGGTCCGGAGACGACGGGGCGCGTGACCTACAGCGTGGCACTTCTGAAGGAGCTCGGCCGCGAGACGCGCACGCTCGACGGGACGGACGTTCACCGTCCGGAAGAAGGCGCGTCCCAGAGCGGATAGGACGTTCCCGAGAGGCGGTGCACGAGCATCGCCTGCACGACCATCACCGCGACCGCCGCCTCGATCAGGAGCAGGTCGAGCGGGTGATCGATGATGCCGAGCGACACGATCAGCGTCGTCGCGCCGGCCGGTAGGCGACCCCGCGTATCAGAGACGCCCGTCGCGGGCGAGGCGACTGACGCGGAGCGAGGTTGCCGCGAGACGCTCCGTTCGCCATTGGACTCCGACCCCTCCGATCCCTCCGATCCCTCCGATCTGATCCCTCCGATCGCTCGGGTCCTAAGGAGACACGATGTCCGACGACGCCCAAGCACGCTTCCGCGCCGAGCTCGACGCCCTGGTCGGCAAGCCGGTCGGACCCGCCGGTCCGCAGCTCGCGCCCGACGAGGTCAACGTGCCGATGATCCGCCACTGGGCCGACGCCATGGAGGACCGGAACCCCTTCCTCGCGACACTCGCGACGAACTCCGAGTTCCACGTCGAGCGCTACGTGCGGCCGGGTGAGCGGATCTCCGCGACGACGGTCATCGACGCGATCTCCGACGAGAAGAAGACCGCGATCGGCCGCGGCCACTTCGTCCCCTGGATCACCACATACCGCGACGACGCGGGCGAGGTCGTCGGCCGGCAGCTCTTCCGGCTCCTGAAGTTCAAGCCGGAGGCGCGGGAAGGAGCCCCGTCGTGACGATGCGCCTGAAGCCGTCGATCGGCCGCGACACGCAGTTCTTCTGGGACGGCGTCGCGGCGCAGAAGCTCCTGATCCAGCGCTGCTCGGGCTGCGGCAAGCTGCGACATCCGCCGCGGCCGATGTGCCCGCACTGCAACTCGCTCGCGTGGGAGGCGATCGAGTCGTCCGGAAAGGGCGAGGTGTACAGCTTCGCGATGCCGCACCACCCGCCCCTTCCCTTCTTCGAGTA
This sequence comes from Deltaproteobacteria bacterium, assembly GCA_016874795.1. GTDB lineage: Bacteria > Desulfobacterota > Binatia > UBA12015 > UBA12015 > VGTG01. The sequence goes on from VGTG01000162.1 coordinate 11,055, forward strand.
CCCGTACATCGTCGCCCTCGTGCAGCTCGAGGAAGGGACGCGCATCGTCTCGAACCTCTGCGGGATCGACCCCTCGCAAGTGAAGATCGGGATGCCCGTCGAGGTGTTCTACGAGTCGTTCGACGACGGCGTCGTCCTGCCGCTGTTCCGTCCGACGCAGGAGAAGCCATGACCGTCGCCACGCACCCGCAGGCTCTCTCCTTCGGCGCGATCCAGGTCGGGGACGAGATCAAGCCCGTCGAGATCATCGTCACCGCGAGCGTGGTCGTCGCCGGCGCGATCGCATCCCGCGACTCGACGGCGACGCTCTCGCTGCCGCTCGGCGGAGGTGCCGCGTGAAGAACGAGCTCGGCGGGCGCGCCGCGATCGCGGGCATCGGGCAGACGGAGTTCTCGAAGGAGTCGGGACGGAGCGAGCTCCAGCTCGCCTGCGAAGCGACGAAGACGGCGCTCGACGACGCCGGCCTGAAGCCCGCGGACGTCGACGGACTCGTCACGTTCACGGCGGACGAGACCGAGGAGGCGGAGCTCGCGCGCTGTCTCGGCTTCCCGCAGATGACGTTCTTCACCCGCGTCCCGTACGGCGGCGGCGCCGCGGCGGGCACGGTGATGCAGGCGGCGATGGCCGTCGCGACCGGCGCCGCGAACGTCGTCGTCTGCTACCGCGCCTTCAACGAGCGCTCGGGCTTCCGCTTCGGCGGCTCCGGGATGGCCGGCCCGATGGCTTCGATGCCGCTCTGGCTCTCGTGGTACCTGCCCTACGGACTCCTCACGCCGGCCGCGTGGGTCGCGCTGCACGCGCAGCGCTACATGCACGAGTACGGCGCGACGAACGCGGACTTCGGAAAGATCGCGGTCGTCGATCGGAAGCACGCGGCGACGAACCCGAACGCGTGGTTCTACGAGCGCCCGATCACGCTCGAGGATCACCAGAAGTCGCGCTGGATCATCGAGCCCTCGCTGCGGCTCCTCGACTGCTGTCAGGAGAGCGACGGCGGCGTCGCCCTCGTCGTGACGACCGCCGAGCGCGCACGCGATCTCCGTCAGAAGCCCGCGGTGATCGCGGCCGCCGCGCAGGGCTCCGCGTGGGACGGCGAGATGATGACGAGCTACTACCGCGACGACATCACGGGTCTGCCCGAGATGGGCGTCGTCGCGAAGAAGCTCTGGCGGGATTCGGGTTTGACGGCGGCGGACATCCAGACCGCCTTCCTCTACGACCACTTCACGCCGTTCGTCCTGATCCAGCTCGAGGAGCTCGGCTTCTGCAAGCCGGGCGAGGCGAAGGACTTCGCGACCGTCGAGAACCTCTCCCTCGGCGGACGCCTCCCGATCAACACGAACGGCGGGCTGCTCGGCGAGGGCTACATCCACGGCATGAACGGCATCACCGAGGGCGTGCGCCAGGTCCGCGGCACCTCGTGCAACCAGGTGGAGCGCGTCGAGCACGTGCTCGTGACCGCCGGCACCGGCGTTCCGACGAGCGCGCTGATCCTCAGGCGGGAGTGACCGGGATCGACTGCATCAGGAGATACAGGGCGAGCACGACTCCCGTCGCCGCGAGGAGCCCCGCGAACCACACCGAGGCGCGCGGGTCTCGACGCGGATCCATCTCCGACGAGAGGTACCGGAAGCCGCGGCTCGGCGCTCGAAGGCGGCTCCTTGGCGTGCGCCGCGGCTACCCGAAGCGGTCGAGGAGGTAGATCGAAAGCTCGCGCTTCTGCTTCTCGTCGAACGGATAGAGCGGCATCGGCGGACGCGGCGCGGAGAGGAAGCGCATCAGCGAGTCGATCGAGTAGCGTTGCGTGAGGTCGCCGAGCGGCCGCTGCCCCTTCGCCCGGTCGGGCCCATGGCAAGTCGCGCAGTCGTTCTTCTCCCAGAGCTCGGCGCCCGTGCGCGCCGCCGCAGTGCGCTCGGTCGCGCCGAGCGAGGCGAGCGGGTCCGCCTTCGCCGTCGCGCGAGGCGCGGCAGCTCCAGACGCGGCCGCCGGCGCG
>VGTG01000163.1 GCA_016874795.1 Deltaproteobacteria bacterium
ACGGCGTCGATCTCGTGCCGCTATACCTCCGCGCCTCGGAAGCCGAGATCAAGCAGCGCCAGAGCGAGGCGCTCGCCTCGCGCATTGAAAAGGCGTGACATCGCGCGTAAAAATGAGCCAGCTCGGGCTCTTGGACTTTTCAGGGCGGGCTTCACCCGCCAGGGAGAGGGCAATTCATGGAGAAGCGTGACGAGGAGTTGATCAAGACCCTGGTAGAGAACGACGCCGAGCTTCGGCAGTACTACCAGGACCACATCGACTTCGAGCGTCAGATCGACGCGTTCAACGGAAAGGCGCACCTCTCGGCCGAGGAAGAGGTGGAGCGCAAGCGCCTGCAGAAGCTGAAGCTCGCAGGCAAGGACCGCATCATGGAGATCCTCGGCAGATACAAGACAGGAGAAGCCGCCCACTAGACGGTTGCGCTCGAGGGGAATTCCCTCCCGTTCTCCGCCCGGCACCCACCTCGCTTTGCGGGCCACCAACCGGTAAGCGGTCGGGATGCGTCACATCATCTCCGTCCTCGTCGAGAACGAGTTCGGGGTGCTGGCCAAGGTCTCGGGACTCTTCAGCGGCCGCGGCTTCAACATCGAGAGCCTGTGCGTCGCGGAAACGACCGACCCGACCGTCTCCCGGATCACCCTGGTGACGAGCGGCGACGATCGCGTCCTGGCCCAGGTCACCAAGCACCTGGAGAAGCTCGTCAACGTCATCCGGGTCGGTGACTTCAGCTCGAGCGGCCACGTCGAGCGGGAGCTCGTCCTGGTCAAGGTTCGGGCGGAGGCACGATCGCGCGGCGACGTGCTGAGCGTGATCAACATCTTCCGCGGCAAGGTCGTCGATGTCGGCGCCTCGTCGTACGTCGTCGAGGCGACGGGAAGCCAGGAGAAGATCCAGGCGTTCCTCCGTCTCCTCGAGCCGTTCGGCGTTCTCGAGGTCGCTCGCACCGGAGTGGTCGCGCTCTACCGCGGCGAAGAGGTGCTGCGGGCCACCATCGAAGAGCCACCCGATCTCGACGTCGGCGGCGACCACGAGGGGCGCATCCGCCGCGAAGGCTCCAGCGCGGACTTCGTCTGAGCGAAAGGACTGAGAAATGGCACTCAACGTCTTCACCGACCGGGACGCGAATCCCGCGCTGCTCACCGGCAAGAAGGTCGCCGTGCTCGGCTACGGAAGCCAGGGGCACGCGCACGCGCAGAACCTGAAGGAGAGCGGCGTCGACGTCGCGGTCGGCCTGCGGCGCTCGAGCGAGTCGTGGAAGAAGGTCGAAGCAGCGGGTCTTCCGGTGCGCGAGACCGCCGACGCGGCCGCGTGGGCCGACGTGGTGATGATGCTCGTGCCCGACGAGATGGGCTCCGAGATCTTCGAGAAGGAGGTGGCGCCCGGCCTGAAGAAGGGCGACTACCTGGCCTTCGGCCACGGATTCAACTTCCACTTCAAGAAGATCGTTCCGTCCGCAGACGTGAACGTCTTCATGGTCGCGCCGAAAGGCCCGGGCCATCTGGTGCGGAGCGAGTACCAGCGCGGCCGCGGCGTTCCGTGCCTGATCGCGATCGGACAGGATCCCTCGGGCGACTCGAAGGGCATCGCCCTCGCATACGCGAGCGCGATCGGCGGCGGACGCGCCGCGATCCTCGAGACGAGCTTCCGCGAGGAGACGGAAACCGATCTCTTCGGCGAGCAGAGCGTGCTTTGCGGCGGCCTGACGGAGCTGATCCGCGCCGGCTACGAGACGCTCGTCGAGGCCGGCTACAGCCCCGAGATGGCCTACTTCGAGTGCCTCCACGAGGTGAAGCTGATCGTCGACCTGATCTACGAGGGCGGCATCGCGAACATGCGCTACTCGATCTCGAACACCGCGGAGTACGGCGACATGACCCGCGGTACGCGCGTCATCGGACCGGAGGCGCGGCAGGCGATGAAGCAGATCCTCTCCGACATCCAGTCGGGGAAGTTCGCCGACGAGTGGATGACGGAGTACCGCTGCGGTCTGCCGCACTTCCGCGAGCTTCGCCAGGAAGGCTCGCACCATCCGATCGAGGAGGTCGGCGCTCGCTTGCGCGGCCTCATGCCGTGGATGGCCTCGCAGCGGCTCGTCGACAAGTCGAAGAACTAGCCTCGGTGCGCGATTCAGAAGAATCGCGGATCGCGCCGGACGGCCGCAAGGAGCTCCTCGTCAGCGGAGCTGTCGCGGCCGTAGCGTGGGTGGCGAGCGCGCTCGCGAGCGGCGTGCTCGGGACGATCCTCCTCGTCGTGGCCGTGGTCGCGACGGTCGTTGCGCTCTTCCTGCTGAACTTCTTCCGCGATCCGGCGCGCACGCCGCCGGGCGACGCGCGTCAAGTCGTCTCGCCGGCGGACGGCCGGATCCTGATCGCCGAGCCTGCCGTCGAGGAGAACCGCTTCCTCCGCCGGACGGCCGCGAAGATCAGCATCTTCATGTCGCCGATCGACGTGCACGTGAACCGGGCGCCGGTGGACGGCGAGGTCATCGGCGTGCACTACAACCCGGGAAAGTACCTCGCGGCGTTCTCGGAGAAGGCTTCGCTCGACAACGAGCAGAACGCGGTGGTCCTTCGCGCGAACGACGGCCGCGAGATCGCGTTCATCCAGATCGCAGGGCTCGTCGCGCGGCGCATCGTGTGTCGGATCGCGCGCGGCGACCGCGTCGCACGCGGCCAGCGCGTCGGCATGATCAAGCTCGGCTCGCGTGTTGACATCTTCGTGCCGGGCGAGTTCAAATTGAGAGTGGCGCCGGGGGACAGGGTCACCGCAGGGGAGACCGTGCTCGGCGAGTTGGGGTGAACGAGATGCGAGGGCCTCGCTCGATTCGATTGCTGCAGGGCGGCGGCGATCGGCGGCGGATGAGGGGGGTGTACATCCTCCCGAATCTTTTCACGACCGCGACGGTCTTCCTCGGCGTGTACGGGATCTTCGCGGCGAGCCGCGGGGACTTCCTGCAGGCGGCGGTCGCGATCGTCGTCGCGCACATCTCGGACGGGCTCGACGGCCGGATCGCCCGCCTGACGAACACGACCAGCGACTTCGGCGTCGAGTACGACTCGCTTGCCGACCTCGTGGCCTTCGGAGTCGCGCCGAGCGTCCTCGCCTACCGCTGGGCTCTCGAGCCCTGGGGGGCGTGGGGCTGGCTCGCGGCTTCGCTCTTCGTCACCTGCGGAGCGCTCCGCCTGGCGCGTTTCAACGTCCAGGTCGGCCTCGTCGAGAAGCGGAGCTTCGTCGGCCTGCCGATTCCGGCCGCGGCGGACATGGTCGCGGCGACGGTGCTGCTCTACTTCTACTTCGGCGGGCAAGGCGCGACGAGCAAGCACCTCGTCCTCCTGCTGATGGTCTACGGGCTCGCGATGCTGATGGTCAGCAACATCCGGTACTACAGCTTCAAGGACATCGACTTCCGCGCGCAGCAGCCGTTCTACGCGCTCGTCGGCGGCGTCATCCTGGTGATGTTCGTGGTCGCGCAGCCCGAGGTCATGCTGTTCGCCGGAATGATCATCTACATCTCGTCCGGACCGACCCGAGCCGTCCTCACGTGGCTCCGGCGGCGGCGAACGCGCGGTGAGCGCCCCGTCCTGCGGACCGGCAGCGGCACCGACGAGACCGCTTGACGCGCTTCGGGGTCGTCGCGGGAACCATCACGCGCCACATTAGTCCGACTGATGCGCTCGGGGTCCCCTCAGGCCTTGACTCTAAAGCTCAAAACCGCTTGGACTACCCGGGCTTTCGCGGCGAGGGGGAACTGTGAACGCGGAAAACGGCTACACCATCGGGCTTCCGCCGGTGGCTTCGTCCTACGGCAGCGACATCGACGCGCTCATGCTCCTCATGCACGTCGTGATGGTCGCGATCTTCGTCATCTGGGGGGTCTACTTCGTCTACTGCCTGGTCAAGTACCGCGCGAAGGACGGAGAGCGGGGCGTCTACCACCAGGCCGGAGAGAACGCGTCGTTCATTCCCGACGGCATCATCCTGGTCTTCGAGATCTGGCTGATCCTCGCGTTCGGCATCCCGATGTGGGTGTCGATCAAGCAGCAGACTCCGCCTCCGGAGGAGTCCCTCGAGATCGTGCTCGTCGCCGAGCAGTTCGCGTGGAACTTCCAGTACCCGGGAGCAGACCGGAAGTTCGGCCGTCGCGACGTCAAGCTCGTCTCGGCGTCGAACGCGATCGGACTGGACGCCACCGATCCGGCTGCGAAGGACGACGTCGTCACCGTCAACAACCTGCACGTCCCGATGAACAAGCCGGTGATCCTGCGGATGACCTCGAAGGACGTGATCCACGACTTCCAGGTCACCAACTTCCGCAACAAGCAGGACATCCTGCCCGGACAGATGACGATGCTCTGGTTCGAGCCGACCGTCCCGGGCAAGTACGAAATCGCCTGCGCGCAGCTCTGCGGCCTCGGCCACACGAAGATGATCGGGAACGTCTTCGTGGACTCGCAGCAGGACTGGGACAAGTGGTTCCAGGAAGAGCTCGAGTACAAGACGGCCGACGCCGGCACGACCGGTTCGGACGAGGCTGCCGTCGTGAGCCGCCAGGGCTCGGGCGACGAAAAGCAGGAGACGGTTCTGTGACAGATTCACACGGTCACGGCGGCGGACACGGCCACGGACACGGCGCTCCGCAGTCGTTCTGGCGGGCGTACATCTTCTCGGTCGACCACAAGGTCATCGGCATCCAGTACCTGATCACCTCGCTGCTCTTTCTGCTGATCGGGTTCCTGATGGCGGTGCTGATCCGGTACCAGCTCTCGACGCCGGCTCCGGGCGATGATTTCAATCCCGAGAACCTCGGGCTGATCCGCGGCATGCTCGCCGGCATCTTCGGCGAGAACAACATGCCGTACGGCTTCATGGCGCCCGAGTTCTACAACCAGCTCGGCGCGATGCACGGCACGATCATGATCTTCCTCGGCGTCGTGCCGCTCGGCGTTGCCGCGTTCGGGAACTACGTGCTGCCGCTCCAGATCGGTGCGGACGACATGGCGTTCCCGCGCCTCAACATGATGTCGTACTGGGTCTACTTCGTCGGCGGCATCGTGATGCTCGCGAGCTTCATGGCGCCCGGCGGCGCGGCGCAGTCCGGCTGGACGTCGTACGCGCCCCTCTCTGTCGCGGCTCCGGCCGGCCAGACGTGGTGGCTGATCGGCATGGTGATCATCATCACCTCGTCGCTCTTCGGTGCGATCAACTTCGTCGTGACGACGCTCAACCTTCGCGCGAAGGGCATGACTCTCGGTCGCATGCCGGTGTTCGTCTGGGCGCAGCTCGTGACCGCGGTGCTCCTCCTGATCGCCTTCCCCGTCCTCGAGGCGGGAGCGCTCCTGCAGCTCCTCGATCGCGTGGCCGGGACGAGCTTCTACATCCCGAAGGACATGATGTACGGCGGTGCCGTGTTCCCGGCGGCGGGCGGCGGAAATCCGCTCCTCTGGCAGCACCTCTTCTGGTTCCTCGCACATCCCGAGGTCTACGTGCTGCTGCTCCCCGCGATGGGAATCGTCGCGGAGATCATCGCGACGAACACGCGCAAGCCGCTCTTCGGCTACAAGGAGCTCGTCGGCTCGATGATCCTGATCGGCGCGCTGAGCTTCGTCGTCTGGGCGCACCACATGTTCGTGTCCGGAATGCGGACGAGCCTCGCGAACCTCTTCGTCACGACGACGCTGACGATCTCGGTTCCGTCGGTCGCGATTCTGACCTGCCTCCTCCTGAGCCTTCGCGGCGGGCAGATTCGCTACAACACGCCGATGCTCTTCGCGCTCGCCTTCCTGCCGATGTTCGGCATCGGCGGGCTGACGGGCCTTCCGCTCGGCTTCGCGCCCACCGACCTCTACCTGCACGACACGTACTACGTGATCGGCCACTTCCACTACGTCGTGGCGCCGGGAAGCCTGGTCGCCCTGATGGGCGCGACCTACTACTGGTTCCCGAAGATGTTCGGCCGGCGGATGAACGAGACGCTCGGCAAAGTCCACTTCTGGGCGACCGTCATCCCGATGAACTTCATCTTCTTCCCGATGCTGATCCAGGGCATGTGGGGCATGCAGCGTCGCCTCGCCGACCCCACCCTGCAGTGGCACAACATGGACGTGCAGGGGTGGAGCACCGTGATCTTGTGGGGAGCCGCCGTGATGATGCTCGGACAGATCCCCTTCCTCTTCAATTTCTTCTGGAGCATCTGGAACGGCGAGAAGGTGGGCGAGAACCCGTGGGACGCGACGACGCTCGAGTGGGCTTGCCCCTCGCCGCCGCCGCACGGGAATTTCGCGGCGCCGCCGGAAGTCTTCCGCGGCCCGTACGAGTACAGCGTGCCCGGCCACCCCTCCGACTACTGGCCGCAGGACGAGGCGGCCTGACGGCCCCGTAACAGGAGAGCACGACCGTGAGCACCGCCCACGCACACGCACCTGCGAACACGAGCACCGGGATCTCGCACGCGAAGCTCGGCACCTGGAGCTTCCTCGCGTCCGAGATCATGCTCTTCGGAGGCCTGATCAGCGCCTACGTGATCTTGCGCAGCGGCTCGTCGCACATGGCGATCCCGCCCCGCGAGATGATGGGCGTGCCTCTTGCGACGATCAACACGTTCGTCCTGATCACGAGCTCCGTGACGATGGTCCTCGCGCTCGTCGGGATCCAGAGAGGCAACATCCAGCAGTTCGCGCGCTTCATGTCTTGCACGATCGGCGGCGGCTTCATCTTCCTTCTCATCAAGGCCTACGAGTACAACCACAAGTGGCACGAGGGCATCACGCTCTCGAGCAACCTTTTCGGCTCCTTCTACTACACCTTGACCGGCCTCCACGTGCTGCACGTGACGGGCGGCATCGTCCTGCTCTTCATGATCCTGTTCGCGGGTCTCCGCGGCGACTACACGAAGAATCACGAGCGGGTCGAGTGTGCCGGGCTCTACTGGCACTTCGTCGACCTGGTGTGGGTCATCCTGTTTCCGATCCTGTACCTTCTCTGATCGAGGGTGGAGAGAGAGCCATGAGCACGGAAGCCACTCCGCATGGGGAGCACGACCCGCACGCGTCCGCGGTTCGCACGTACCTCGTCATCTTCGTTACCCTCGCTCTGCTGACGCTGCTGACGGTGGGCGTCGCGTACATGAAGCTGCCGCACGCGGCGGGTGTCGTGATCGCGCTGCTGATCGCGGCGGCGAAGGTGTTCCTGATCGCGGCGTTCTTCATGCACCTCCGATCGGAGGGGCGTCTGATCAACGTGTCGCTCGGGATCTGTCTCGCTCTCGTGCTGATCCTCGTCGTGTTCGTGCTCCCGGACATCGGCCTGCACGAGCTCGAGGCGATTCAGCACGAGAAGCACCAGCACCACGTCCATCTGGGTGACGGCCCTCCGCCTGCGGAAGACGCGCACGGAGGAGGGCACTAGGCTTGACCGACCGTCGACCGGCGCGCGATCTCCTCGCGGCGACCCTCGCGGTCGTCGTGGCGCTGGCCGTCCCCTCGGTCGCTTCGGCTTGCGCCGTCTGCTTCGGCGGCGAGGAGTCCGACTGGACCTTCGCCTTCACGGCCGGAACGATCCTGATCATGGTGATGCCGCCGGGGATCGTCGCGACGGCCGTGTTCGTGATCTATCGCTCGATGAAGCGCCGCCAGGCGTACCTCGACGCGCACGCCCACGACGGCGCCTCTCGCTAGCGCCCCTCGCTTCCCGGCGGGTCGAGCCGGTAGAGGTAGATCCGCCGCTCAGCCAGGCGGCTCAGGTGATACTCGAGCCGCTGCCGGTCCGGATAGATCGGCTGCGTGATCTCCGGGCGCCGATCCCCCGCGAGGAGTGCGTGCTCGAGCTTCGCGAACCAGACGGCGCGGTCCACGGCGAACTCGCCGACCCAGACCTGCTGCACCAGGAGGAGCGGCATCGGCGCGAGCGTCAGGATCGAGATTCGCCTCTTCGCTCGATCGGCGGCCCAGAGCCGGCGCAGGGGCGTCATCGCCGCGAGCAGAAGTCCTGCTTGCGCCACGATCGCGAAGATCGTGTACCGGTGCGCCGGATGCGGGCCGACGTTCATCCGCCCGAAGCTCGTGAGGAGCCCCGTCCCGCCCGCGAAGAGGAGGAGCCCGAGAGCGAGCGCTTCGCGTCGCTCGAGGATCCGTCGCCCGAGCCCGAGGCGCACGACGGTGATCGTCGCGAGGAGGAGCGTGGTGAGCCCGATCGCGAGCCCGAGCGGGCGCAGGGCTTCCACGGAGACCCACGGCATCCCGAAGTACGCGACGAGGTACGAGAGGAAGCGAAGCAGGTCGGTCGCGGAGCTCATGTAGCCCGAGGCGTGTCCGGGCGCCGCATACCCGACCAGGTAGAGCGCGATCGTCGCCACGCCCGCGACCGCCACCCCGAGGAGAACCATCCGGCGCTCTGCGAGACGCCACGCGAGGACGAGCAGGATCGGCCACGCGAGGAGCCCGTTCGCGGAGCTCAGCGAAGCCGCAACCGCGGTCGCGAGGCTCGCTGCGAGCCAGCCGTTCGAGGATCCCGCACGCAGCAGGCAGGCGATCGCGACGACGAAGAAGAAGGTCACGAACGTGAGCTGCAGGTTCGTCGGATACGTGTAGTCGTCGAGCGAGTACGTGGGGAAGAGGACGAAGAGCATCCCGCCGGCGATACAGAAGCGGAGCCCGCGCGGCGCTTCCTCGTCGCGGAGGATCGCCCGCAGCACGATCGCGGCCCAGCCGACGAGGCTTGCGAGCCCGGCGCAGGAGAGCGGCCAGAGCCGTCCTCCGAGGAGCTCGACGTCGGCGATCACGAGGAGCTTGTTGACGACCAGGCGGTGCTCGTTGTGGAGCCGCCACAGGTAGTGCGAGACCGAGGACGCATCGAGGTAGCCCGTCACCCAGTCGTAGAAGTCCCAGCGCGGAATCGGGTGTAGCGAGCGGGCGAAGTACAGGACGAAGAGCGCCGTCTGGACGGCGGCGAGAGCCAGGGCGACACGCTCCGCACGGCCCGGCGCGCTGCTCTCCGGGCGGGGAGGATCTGCTCGGGGCGTCTGCATCGAGGCTCCGGACCCGCCCGAGGCGCTTATCCGCCCGTCCGATGACGCGCAAACGGGTGCGACGGCTGCGAGAGTGGGGCGGCGGCACCTGGCCCGAGGGCGGTAGCCCGCGGTAGACTTCCAGGCCGGAGGAGAGCCATGTCCGATTTCGACCTCGTCATTCGCGGCGGAACGATCGTCGACGGCACGGGCGGGCCCGAGCGCCTCGGAGACCTCGCGATTCGCGACGGACGCATCGCAGCGATCGGCCGCGTCTCCGGAAGCGCGCGCCGCGTCCTCGACGCAGAGGGAGCCGCCGTCGCGCCCGGCTTCATCGACGTGCACACGCATTACGACGCGCAGGTCTTCTGGGATCGGATGCTCACCATCTCGCCGTGGCACGGCGTGACCTCGGTGATCATCGGCAACTGCGGCTTCGGCGTCGCGCCGACGCGCCCGCCGCATCGCGACCTGATGCTGCGGACGCTCGAGAACGTCGAAGGCATGTCGATCGAGGCGCTGCGGAAGGGCGTCGGCGAGGACTGGCCCTTCGAGACCTTCCCGGAGTTCCTCGACGCGCTCGACCGCCTGGGCTCCGCGATCCACGTGGGCGCGTTCATCGGCCACACGCCCGTCCGCACCTGGGTGATGGGCGAGGAGGCCGTGCAGCGCGAAGCGACGGAGGACGAGATCGGCGAGATGCGCGCGATCGTCGCGGAAGCGCTTCGCGCCGGTGCGATCGGATTCGCGACCTCGAAGGCGCCGACGCACATCGGCTACGACGGCAACCCGGTGCCGAGCCGCGAAGCGGCTCTCGCGGAGATCACGGCGCTCGCGCGGTGTCTCGGGGAAGCCGGGCGCGGCGTGTTCCAGGCGACGATCGGCGCCGGCTTCTTCCTCGACGAGCTCGCCGCGATCCAGCAGGCGTGCGGGCGTCCCGTCACGTGGACGGCTCTCCTCGGCGGGATGCTAGGGCCCGACGGCCATCGCGGCATCCTCGCGAAGACGGCGGAGATGCACGAGCAGGGGATCCACGTCTACCCGCAGGTCACGCCGCGGCCGCTGATGCTCGAGTTCCAGTTCTCCGCGCCGTTCCCACTCGCGAGCCTGCCCGTGATGAAGCGGGTCTTCGCGGCCTCGCTCGAGGGGAAGCATGCGATCTACCGCGAGCCCGGCTTCCGAGAAGAGCTCGCGCGCGCTCTCGACGCGAGCTGGTTCGGCCGGTCGTTCCGGACCATGCAGGTGACGCACGCGCCGCATGACGCTTCGCTCGTCGAGCGGCAGGTCGGCGAGATCGCGGACGAGCGCGGCGTCCACCCGGTCGCGATGGCCCTGGACGCGGCGCTGGAAAGCGATCTCGCGGCGCGCTTCCGCATCGCGATCCTGAACACCGACGAGCGCGCGACGGCGGAGCTCCTCCGCGATCACTCGACGATCCTCGGCCTCTCCGACGCCGGCGCGCACGCGAGCCAGCTCTGCGACGCCGGAGCCGCGACGGACCTTCTCGGGCGGTGGGTGCGCGAGAAGCAGGTCCTGCCGCTCGCCGAGGCCGTGCAGCGACTCACGTCCGAGCCGGCGCGCGTCTTCGGTCTGCACGACCGCGGCCGTCTCGCGGAAGGCATGGTCGCCGACGTGACGGTGTTCGAGCCGGAGACGGTCGGCTGTGGACCTCTCCGGCGCGTGTGGGACTTCCCCGCGGGCGCGGATCGTCTCGTCGCCGACGCGTACGGGATCCGCGCCGTGATCGTCGCGGGAACGCCGATCCGCGAGGAGGGACGCGACGTCGTCGACCCGACCGGTCCGCTTCCCGGCCGGGTGCTCCGAGGGTAGGGCGAGGGGACGCCGCGGGGCGCGGACTACCCGAGATCGCCGAGGCGTCTCAGGTCCCCGCGCAACCGGAGCAGCGCCTCGGCGTCGCGGCTGTCGTACGTGCCGCGGACCTTTCCTTCCCGGTCGACGAGCACGAATCGCGAGCTGTGGATCACCGCCTCGTCGCCCTGCGCGGGATCGCCCTCCTCTGCCGGCAGGAGGAAGCCCTCCTTCGCGAGGGAGTAGATCTCGTCGCGCTCGCCCGTGAGGAAATACCAGCGCTCGCGATTCGCGCCCGCCTTCTCCGCGTACTCCTCGAGCACGGCGGGCGTGTCGGTCTCGGGATCGACGCTGATCGAGACGAACCGCGCTCGACCGACGTCGCGCGACTCCTGCTCGAGCCTGCCCATCTCCGTCGTCATGCGCGGGCACACGCCGGCGCAGCTCGTGAAGATCAGGTCGCCGACCCAGGGCGCACCGGCGAGGTCCTTCCGCGAGATCGTCTTCCCGGAAGCGTCCGTCAGCTCGAACTCCGGAATCGTCGCGAGGACCGGCAGCTCCGGCTCGCGCGTCGGCAGCGCGTTGATGCCGATCGCGAGGACGAGAAGGCCCGCACCCGCGATCAGGCCGAGGAGCCAGGCCTGACCGCCGACGCCCTTCACGCGAGTCCCACGTCGAGGGGGCGCGAAGCCTGTGCGCGCGCGGCGAGGAATGCGACGATCGTGAACGCGCACGTCACGACGACCGAGAGCGGCAGCGCCGGAACCTCGGGACCGACGATCAACCCGGCCGGATCGAGGCAGCGCCGAAGCGCCGCCATCCCGTAGGTCAGCGGATTGAGCGTCATCACGAGGCGGAGCCACGGCGAAGCGCCCGCCGCCGGGAAGAACGCGCCCGAGAGGAGCCACATCGGGATCAGCACGAGGTTCATGATCGCGTGGAAGCCTTGCGTCGAGTCCATGCGCCAGGCGATCAGGAAGCCGAGCGTCGTCAAGCCAAACGCGATCACCGCGAGGATCGCGACGATGGCCAGGAAATCCAAGAAGCCGAGCCGGAGCCCGAGGAACGGCGCCGCGGCGAGGAGGAGAAGCGCCTGTCCGAGCGCGAGCGAAGCGCCGCCGAGGATCTTCCCGAGTACGACGGTCGATCGCGCGACGGGTGCCACGAGAACCGCTTGCAGGAAGCCCTCGCGGCGATCCTCGATCACCGAGATCGTCGAGAAGATCGCGGTGAAGAGGACGACCATCACCATCACTCCGGGATAGAAGTAGGCCGCGTAGCCGGTGCTCTCTCCCGCGCCCGGCGGCTGGAACGACTCGGCGAAACCGGAGCCGAGGAGGAGCCAGAAGAGGAGAGGCGTCGCGAGCGCTCCGACGATCCGGCTTCGCTGGCGGTAGAAGCGGACGATCTCGCGCCACCACAGGGTGGCGGTCGGGCGCAGCAGCGTGTCCATGGTGGTCATTCTCCGTCCATCCAGAGGCGATGGCCAGTGCGCTGGATGAAGACGTCCTCCAGCGTCGGCTTGCCGACGCTCACCGCCCCGATGCGGCCGGGGAAGGTCTCGAACAGGATCGGGACGAACTCGTGCCCGCGTGCCCGACGGATGCGGATCGTCTGGTCGACGACCTCGGCCGTCTGTCCGAGCCGGCGCTCGATCTCGCCGGCGAGCGCCTCGGGATCGCGCGTGCGCGCGACGATCACGTCGCCGCCGACGCCGTCGCGCAGCGAGTCCGGCGTGCCGAGGGCGACGATGCGGCCGCGATCGATGATCAGGAGCCGGTCGCAGCGCTCCGCGTCTTCCATCAGATGGGTCGTGATCAGAACGGAGAGGCCGTCCCGATCGCGCGCCTCCTCGACGTAGCTCCACAGGTCGAGGCGCGCTCCGGGATCGAGGCCCGTCGTCGGCTCGTCGAGGAGCACGAGGGCCGGCCGGTGGAGCAGGCCCTTCGCGAGGTCGACCCGGCGACGCATGCCGCCCGAGAGCGTCTCGACCAGGTCGTCGGCGCGCTCGCGCATCCGCACGCGCGCGAGCATCTCGTCGATCCGCCTCGCGAGCTCGGAGCCGTGCAAGCCGTGCAGGTGTCCCTGGTGGACGAGGTTCTCTCGAACCGTGAGCTTGATGTCGAGGCTCGGAGACTGGAAGACGACTCCGA
>VGTG01000164.1 GCA_016874795.1 Deltaproteobacteria bacterium
TCCGATTGACATGCCGTTCACCCTCGACGACGTCGTGATTCTCGAAAGGGATTCTCCGCGCGCGCAGCGCGCGGCCGAGCGCGAGCGAGCGGGGAGAGAAGGCTCCGCGCGGCTTTGCCGCGTGGAGGAGAGGGGCGGCGCCCCTCTCTCCGATTGACATGCCGTTCACCCTCGACGACGTCGTGCCGTGGGGACGCTCGTTCGAGGAGTACTGCGAGATGTTCGATCTCCGCGAAGCGGATCTCGAGCGCCGCATCCTCGGCTGCGCGGACGGGCCCGCGAGCTTCAACCGCGGCGTGCACGAGCGCGGCGGCCGCGTCGTCTCCGTCGATCCGATCTACGAGTGGAACCCGGTCGAGCTGCACGAGCAGATCGACGCGACGTACGACACGATCATGG
The DNA here is from genome assembly GCA_016874795.1 of Deltaproteobacteria bacterium. Taxonomy (GTDB): domain Bacteria; phylum Desulfobacterota; class Binatia; order UBA12015; family UBA12015; genus VGTG01. The sequence goes on from VGTG01000164.1 coordinate 400, forward strand.
CCGAGGCGCAGCGGAACCGCGACCAGTTCAAGTGGACGACGATCCGCTCCGTCGAGGAGATGGGCGCTCTTCGCCTCGCCGCGATGCACGACTTCCTCGAGGACCTCGTCCCCGGCAAGGAGCAGGGCCGCTACGTCCCGGGACGTCTCCCCGATCTGCCCTTCCCCGACGGCACGTTCGACCTGGCACTGTGCGCGCACTTCCTCTTCCTCTACAGCGAGCGGCTCGGTCTCGACTTCCACGTCGCTTCGCTCGTCGAGCTCTGCCGCGTCGCGAGAGAGGTGCGCGTCTTTCCGCTCCTGAACCTCGACGGCGAGCGCTCGCGCCACGTCGACGAGGCGACGCGTGCGCTCCGCGAGCGCGGCGTCGACGTCGAGATCCGGACCGTCGACTACGAGTTCCGGATCGGCGGGAACGAGCTGATGACGCTCCTCCCGAGGAGCTGAAGCGCGGTCGTGCCGAGCGGAATCCCGCGCGTCCTCGCGTTCCTCCATCCCGCGATCGCGCTCGTCACGCTCGCTCTGCTGTTCCACGTCGCCTCGATCGGCCTTCGCTCGCGCGAGCGCGGCGGACAGGCGCTCCGGCCGAAGCACGCGCAGCGCGCGCCGTGGGCGCTCGCGGCGGTGCTGCTGACGCTCGTCTCCGGGATCGTCGCGACGTGGCTCTGGCGGCCCGACCTGAAGATCGCCGGCGGAGCGCACTTCTGGATCGGGCTCCTGGTGACGGCCCTGGTGGTGACGGGAGCGATCCTCTCGCGCTGGCTGCCGGAGAGCGCGCGCGTCAAGCGCATCCACCCGGCCGTCGGGCTCCTCGCGCTCCTCTTCGCGGCGTTGCAGGTGTTCTACGGGATGCCGCTGCTGCCGTTCTGAGGCTGTCGTCCGTCCCGATCCCAACCGATCCGCGGTTTGCCGTCACGCACGGATCCGGCCGCGTGAACAGTCGGTAGATCTCGAACGGACGGCCGACGAAGCCTCTGCTCGCGCCAAGCGGAACCGAGCACCTCCTCGAGAAAGGCCGTTGTGCCGAACCCGTACGGCACGGCGGCGAGGGACGTCGCTTGCCATCATGGCGACGACTCCGCCGGCCGCGAGCACGTAGGCCGAGGCGAGCCCGCCGGAGGCGAGTAGCCGAACCGATTCGCCCACGTCCTTGGATCGGCTCGTCAATCCAACGAAGCGATCGCCGCGTTCGCGAGGGTGTCGGCGCGCTCGTTCTCGACGTGGCCGTCGTGGCCGCGCACCCAGTGCCAGGTGACGCGGTGGCGCGCCGCCTCGGCGTCGAGCGCGCGCCAGAGGTCCTCGTTCTTGACGGGCTGCTTCCCCGCGGTCTTCCAGCCGCGCGCCTTCCAGGCGGCGAGCCAGGACTTCATCCCGTCGACGACGTAGCGCGAGTCGGTCCAGACCTCGACCTCGCACGGCTCGGTCAACGCGCGGAGACCCTCGATCACCGCGCGCAGCTCCATCCGGTTGTTCGTGGTCGCGGCCTCGGCGCCGGTGAGCTCGCGGCGGTGACCCCGGTGATCGAGAATCGCCGCCCATCCGCCCGGGCCCGGGTTCCCGTGGCAGGAACCGTCGGTGTAGAGACGGACGAATTTGTCGAAAGAGAGGGGCGCCGGGCTGTCGCCGAGGGGGACCCGTCCCCCTCCTTCACGCGGCTGAGCCGCGTGAAGCTTTCTCCCCCTGAGCTCGCTTGCGCTCGGCCGCGCGCTTCGCGCGCGGAGATCCCGTTCGTTCGGCATGCGGACGCGTCAGAGCTGCAGCGTGTCGCGGAGGTCGCCCGGCGCGAAGCGGACGCCGACGTAGAACGGGCCGAAGAGCCCGTAGAGCGCGCTGCCCTCGTCGTACCGCATCTCGTAGACGATGTCGCGGATCGACTTGAGATCGCGCGTGAAGAGCGTGACGCCCCACTCCCAGTCGTCGAGGCCCGTCGAGCTCGTGATGAGCTGCGTCACGCGGCCGGCGAAAGCGCGGCCCGCGGTCGCGTGCGACCCCATGAGGCGCTTCCGCTCGCTGAAGGAGAGCGCGTACCAGTTCCGATCGCCGTCGCGCTTCTTGCTCATCGGATAGAAGCAGAGGACGGGATACTCCGCGCCGGGAAGCTCCGGGTGCACGCGCATGTCCGCGTACGCGGCCATCCGCTTCGTCATCACGGCGACCTGCTGGCGGAACTCGGGCGACTCGGGATCGAGCCCGTCCTCGTCGATCAGCTTGCGTGCGTGGTCGCCCGACGTCGAGATGTACTCGCTCTTCTCGGAGAGCGACAGGAACGAGTAGGTCGTCTCGAGACACGCGCCGAGCGCCGTCGCCGCGATCTCCTGCGTGAGGCGCTGGATGCGCTTCAGGTCCGGATGGATCGCCATGATCCCGAGATCGGCCTTGCCGATCACCGCCGTGGGAACGAGCTGCAGCCCCTCCTCGCCGACGCACCGCGCGAGGAGCTCGGAGAACTCCTTCACCGCCGCGGCGCGCTCGCCGTCGTCGAGCCGTCGCCAACGCGTCCGGTCGATCCGCTGATAGAGATGAAGGACCGGCCAGCCCTCTTCACCCGCAAGGTTTCCGGCCTCGGCCGGCGATCTCGTACCCGATTTCTCGGCCATGACGGTCCTCGCAGGGATCTAAGCGGGACGGATGGGGCCGTGCAAGAGACCGGAGACCCTCGATGAAAACCCCAGCCAACCCCTTGCGCCCGACCGGCGGCGCGGGGTATCTCTGGCGCTCTTCGCAGTGGAACAAATTGATTGACGCCGAGCCGCTCTCCTCATCGGCGGAAACGCAAGGACGGGACGAACGATGGCGACCAAGAAGACCACGCCGAAGAAGAAAAACGCCACCCGCAGCCCCCGCGCCAAGAAGCGTACGCCCGCGCCCCGCGGAGCACCGACCATCGCGGATCTGCGCCGGATCGCTCGCTCGATCGTGACGTCCACCTCGGTGATGGACGGGCGGCGGATGCTCTCGCTCTACGCGGACAGCATCGAGTCCGAAGAGGTGAGCGTGGGCACGCGGCCGAGCTACGGGATCGAAGCACTCAAGCAGAAGAACGAGAGCTGGGCGAAGCGCTTCTCCGATGCACGCTGGTACGCACGCAACCTTTGGTGCGACGGCCAGACCGTGATCATCGAGTGGGAGGCGCAGCTTTCCCTGCGTCCCGGCGGCAAGAAGGTCCTGCACCGCGAAATCGCCGTCCACGAGGTGCGAAACGGACGGATCGTCCGCGAGCGCTACTACTACGACCCGACGCCGCTGCGCTGAGCGGCGGCCGGGACGGCGCGGCAGCGCGCGATGAGCGGGCGCAAGGCTGCGACTCTCTTCTCGAGCCACGCCGAAGACGTGGCGGCATCGACGCAGCGGCGTCGCGAGCGGGGCCTGCTCGCGGCGGCGGCGCTCGGCGAGGCGCATCTCCACGTCGCGGCGCTCGCCGGCGACGTCCTCTCGCTCGGCGCGTTCCATCGTGCGCTCGACGACGTCGAGCGAGAAGCGGTCTGGCGGCGTCACACCGGGGGCCGCGCGACGGCCGCAGGCCGGGGATTCGTCGTCGTCACGCTCGCGCTGCCGCATCGGTCGGCGCTCGTCGACGCGGATCGGCTCGCGCTCAAGCCGGAGCAGGTGATGAACCGCTGCGTGCGCGGCCTCCTCGACGCGCTCCGGCGGCTCGGCGTCGATCCCGTCTATCCGGGCCTCGACGCCGTCACGCACGCACGCCGCACGCTCGCACTCCTGAGCTTCGTCGAGGCGGAAGGCGGGACGACGCTCTTCCAGGCCGTCCTCGCAGTGCGCGCGACGTTCGCCGACACGGCGCGGCTGCTCGACCGCCTCGACCCCGCGGGACGCGTCCCGTCGTTCCTCCTCGGCGCCGAGGAGGTGATCTGCGTCGAGGAGGTGCTCGGCCCGACCCTGCTGCCCGAGCTCGAGCCGGCGACGTTCGCAGCGCATGTCGCCGCGGGATGCCTGAACGCGTTCGGCACGACGTCGACCGGGCTCGATCCGGAAGTCACGGACGTCCTCGCGAGCGCGTACGAGAGCGAGCCGGATCCGCTTCGCCTCCCGGCGAGCCGCGGTCACGGCGCGCACGCGAGCGGCCGTCTCGGTCCGATCGAAGCGCTCGCCCTTGTGGAAGGCGGCCGCGTGCGAGCGGTCTCCCTCGCCGGCGACTTCCTCGCGCCCGCCGGCTTCGTCGACGACCTATCCGCGGCGCTCGCCGGAGTGACGGCGGAAGCCGAAGCGATCGCGGCGGCGGTCTCGCGCTTCCTCGACGGCGACGCCCACTATCTTCTCGGGCTCCTGCCGGCGGAGCTCGCGGACGTGATCGCACGCGCCGCGGCAGAGGCGTCCGCGTGAGCGAAGCCGCGACCTGGAGGGCCTGGGCCCTTTCGCGCCTGCCGGGCGGCGACGAGGAGCGCAGCGAGGTCCTCGCGGCGCTCCTCGCGCGGACTCCCGAAGAGTGGCGCGAGCGCGTGGACGACGAGCTCGCGAAGGCGCTCGTCGCCCTCCTCGGCGACGCGAGCCGCACGCGGCAACGCCGCGCGGCGGACGCGATCGGCGCCCTCTTCACCGACGTGCCCGCGCTCGAGCGCGAGCTTTCCCGGTCGCTCGCTTCTCCCGAAGCGCGGCTTCGCTGGGGCGCCGCGTACACGCTCGGGCGCGCCGCCTCTCCGCGCGCCGACATCTGGCCGCCCGTGCGCGAAGCGCTCGCCCGCGAGGACGGCGACCAGCGCTGGGCCGCGGCGGAGCTCGCCTGCCGGCTCGCACGCGAGCACGCGAGCGTCTTGCAGGAGATTCGTGACGGCCTCTCGTCGCCGTCGCCGACGCTGCGTCGGATGCTTCTCTACTGTCTGCGCGACCTCGCCGTCCCCGATCTCGCGCGTGCCGCGTGCGGAGCACTCGCGGATCCCGACTCGGGCGTTCGCCTCGCCGCGCTCTCGGCGCTGACTCGCGCGCCGCTCGCCGGAGAGTCGACGATCTGCGCGGAAGCCGTCGCCGCTCTCCTCGAAGCCGAGCCCGAGCCCGGCGTGCGTCGCGCCGCTGCGGCGGCATTGGGAAAGCTCGGCGTCGCGAGCGCGCCGGTGCTCGAAGCGCTCTCGCGCGCCGCGGCCTCCGACGACGCGAGCCTCGCGCGGGTCGCCGCCGCGGCGCGGACGCAGCTCGCGTAGTCCTCGCGTCGTCCTCGCGTCGCCCGCTCAGGCTGCGCTCGCCCGCGCGCGAGAGCGCCGCCGGATCACGAGCACCACGAGCGCCGCGAGCCCGAGCGCCGCGAGCGCCAGCGCCCACCCGTAGAAGGAGAGCTGCTTCTTCACGGCGTTGATCATCACCTGCCGATGCACGTCGTAGCCCTCGGGCATCGGCTGCACGCCCATCTCGCGCTCGTAGGCCCGGTAGTCGCGCAAGAGCTCCGCGACGAGATCCGGCCGCGACGGCGCGAGATCGTTCGTCTCGCCCGGATCGCGTGCGACGTCGAACACGTGCCAGGTGCCGTCGCCGTAGAGCGGCATGTTGCGCACGAGCTTCAGATCGCCCTTGAAGAGAGCCGCGTTCCCGGAGACCTCGATTCCGACGGGCGCGTCGACCGGATGCGCACGCTCGGCTTCGCCGGTCAGCACGGGGCGAAGGCTCCGGCCGGTCATCGCGACGCCGTCGCCCTTCCCGGAGACGTTTGCGAGGTCGAGGAGCGTCGGCGTCACGTCGGTGACGAACGTCGGCGTCGCGACGCGCGTCCCCGGCTCGATGCCCGGTCCCGCCATCACCAGGGGGACGCGGATGCCGCCCTCCGTCGTGTAGAACTTGAAGAGCGCGCCGGGCGAAGCGACGGCGGCCGCCCATTCGGGTCCGATGAAATCGAGGCTCCCGGGAAGTCCGAGGTTCTCGACGCTCCACGAGTAGCCGTGGAGCGGCATCCAGACGTTCATCCCGATCGCGTGCACCGGATCGCTCGGCTCGGGGCCGTTGTCGGAGCTGACGACGACGATCGTGTTCTCGAGCTGGCCGTGCTGCTCGAGCCAGTCGATCAAGCGGCCGATGTGATGGTCCATCGCCTCGATCATCCCGGAGTACACGGCCATGCTCTTCGCGTAGATCTTCCGCTCGTCGTCGGAGAGCGAATCCCACGAGCGCAGGCCCGCGGGCACCGGTGCGAGCGCGGCTGCCTCCGGGATCAATCCGAGCTCGCGGGCGCGCTTCCAGCGATCCTGCCGGAGCTGCTCCCAGCCCGCGTCGAAGCGGCCCTCGTAGCGCGCCGTGAGCTCGGCCGGTGCCTGCACCGGGATGTGCACCGCCTGGAACGCGAGGTAGGCGAAGAACGGCTTCGGCGAGCTCGCGTCGGCGCTCAGGTACTCGATCAGGCGATCGACGAGCAGCTCGGAGGAGTAGAACTCCTCCGGCATCGTCGCCGGCTCTCCGTCCTCGAACCACGGCGCGGTCCGGTAGTACGGCATGTAGGGCTTCGGCGCCCAGTTGTCGGCGCCGGAAGCGTCGAGCGCGAGCGAGCGGTCGAAGCCGTGCGCGTTCGGCAGGTCGCCCGGTCCATGCCCGAGGTGCCACTTGCCCGTCATGTACGTCCGGTAGCCGGCGGCCCGGAGGCGCGTCGCGATCGTCTCGACTCCGGGCTCGAGGCGGAGGCTGTAGCCGGGCTTGCCCTCGTGCTCGGGAGGAAGGACCTCCTCGATCGTCGCGACGCCGGTCCGGTGGTTGTCGATGCCGGTCAGCAGCATCGCGCGCGAAGGCGAGCAGAGCGGCGAGGTGTGATGGCTCGTCAGGAGCGCGCCGCGCTCCGCGAGGCGATCGATCGCCGGGGTTCGCGCTTCGCCGCCGTAGGTGCCGAAGTCCGTGAACGCGGCATCGTCGACGAGGATCACGAGGACGTTCGGCGGCCGCTCGCTCTGCGCGAGCGCGACGGGAACGGAGGCCAGGAGCGGAAGGATCGTCGAAAGAGCGCAAAAGGCTCGTTGCATCGCCGGAGTCAACCACACGAGCGGCGGGAACCCCATTCTTCGAGGGCCATTCTCTTCGTTTGAAGGAGCCCGGCCGTCTGGTAGACCCCGGCCATGCCGACCGCGCTTCCGGTCGAGGTCCCGAGCGGCCCGCCGATCCATCCGCTCTTCGCTTCGTTCGCACGCCGATCGCTCGCCGGGGAGGCTCTCTCGCGCGACGAAGCGCGCGCGGTGCTGCACACGGCGGACGAGGAGCTCGGCGCGCTGCTCCAGGCCGCCTATGCGGTTCGCCAGGCGCAGTGGGGCAATCGCGTCAAGGTGTGCGTCCTGCAGAACGCGCGCTCCGGGCTCTGCCCCGAGGATTGCGGGTACTGCTCGCAGTCGAGCGTCTCGACGGCGGAGATCGAGACGTACCGCCTGCTGTCGCAGGAGAAGCTCGTCGCGGCGGCGGAGCGCGCGATCGCCGAAGGCGCGCGGCGCTACTGCATGGTGACGAGCGGTCGCGGACCGAGCGAGCGGGACATCGAGCATCTCTGCGCAGCGACCCGGACGATCAAGAGCGAGCACCCCGAGCTCGAGGTGTGCGTGTCGCTCGGCATCCTCGACGAGGCGAAGGCACGACGTCTCCAGGAAGCGGGCGTCGGCTGGGTCAATCACAACCTGAACACCAGCGAGCGCTTCCATCCGGAGATCTGCAGCACGCACGACTACGCCGACCGCGTCTCGACGATCCGCGCAGCGAAGCAGGCGGGCCTGCAGACCTGCTGCGGCGGCATCATCGGAATGGGCGAAGAGGACGACGACGTCGTCGAGCTCGGCTTCGCGCTGCGCGAGCTCGAGGTCGACTCGCTGCCGCTGAACTTCCTCCATCCGATCGGGGGGACGCCCCTCGGCGACCGCACGCCGGTCGAAGCGGACCGCGCTCTGCGGGCGCTCTGCCTGATGCGTTTCCTGAATCCGGCGGCCGACATCCGCGCCGCGGGCGGCCGGGAGCGCACGCTCGGGGAGTGGCAGGCCCTGGCGCTCTACCCGGCGAACTCGATCTTCGTGAACGGCTACCTCACGACCCCGGGCCAGGCGAGCGCCGAGGCGCGCCGCATGGTCGAGGGCTGGGGCTTCACGCTCGAAGAAGGGCTCGCGTAGGGAAACCGCGCACCGGGCCCGCCCGCGTGCCATAGTCGGGAGATGCCCCCGCCGTCCCGGACGCTCGGCGTCGTCCTGTTCCCGCGCTTCGAGCTGCTCGACGTCTTCGGGCCGCTCGAGATGCTCGGCTACGTCGAGAACCTCCGCATCACCCTCGTCGCGGAGTCCGCCGGCCCCGTCGCGAGCACGCAGGGACCGCGCGCCGTCGCCGAGCACGCGCTCGCGGAAGCGCCGCGCTTCGACGTCCTCCTCGTCCCCGGCGGCCTCGGGACGCGGAAGGAAGTCGACAACGCTCCGCTCGTCGACTGGATCGCGGCGCGCAGCGCCGCCGCCGAGCTGGTGACGACCGTCTGCACCGGCGCAGCACTCCTCGCTCGCACGGGTCTACTCGACGGGCGTCGCGCGACGACCAACAAGCGCGCCTTCGCCTGGGTCGAGGAGCAAGGCCCGCGCGTCGAGTGGGTGAAGCACGCGCGCTGGGTCGAGGACGGGAAGTTCGTCACCTCCTCGGGCGTCTCCGCCGGCATCGACATGACGCTCGCGGTGATCGAGCGTCTCTATGGAACGCCCGTCGCCGAGGAGATCGCGAACCGGACGGAGTACGAGCGGCACCGCGATCCCGACTGGGATCCCTGGGCCGTCTGAGGCGGGATGCTCCTCCTCGGAGAGATCGTCCGCCGGCACGCACGCTACCGCGGCTCGCGGCTCGCGTACGTGCTCGACCACGCGGACGGCAACGTCGAGCGCGTCACCTACGCGGAGCTCGACGAGGGAACGAACCGTCTCGCGCACACCCTCGCCGCGCATGGCGTTCGTCGCGGCGACCGCGTCGCGATCCTCGCGCAGAACTGCGTCGAGTATCCGTGGACGTACTTCGCGTGCTGCAAGCTCGGCGCGATCGTCGTTCCGGTGAACACGCGCTACCAGCGCGGCGAGATCGAGCACGCGATCCAGTTCTCCGAAGCGCGCATCGTGCTCGTCGGCGCGGAGTTCCTCGAAGACGTCCGTGCGCTCGTCGCGGGAGGGACGCTCCCCGACGTCGACACGGTGCTCGCGATCGACGGCGATCCTACCTACGAGGAGCGCTCGGGCCGCGTCCGCTTCGCGGCGCTCGCACCGCTTCTCGCCGCGGCCGACGCGACGGAGCCCGCGCCCGCCGATCCGCCGGACGAGCGCGATCCGCACGTCATGCTCTACACGAGCGGCACGACCGGCAAGCCGAAGGGCGCGCTCCTCTCGCAGCGGACGTACTACCTCCAGTCCGGCGTCGTGCACGCGCTCGGCGGCCTGACGGAGCGCGACATCGGGCTCAGCATGTTCCCGATGTTCCACATGGGCGGCTGGGCGACGCCGCTCGGCTACTGGTCGGCAGGCGGAACGGCGGTCGTCATGCGGCGCGCCGATCCCGCAGCCATGCTGCGCGCCGTCGAGCGCGAGCGCGTCACCTACCTCTACGCGGTGCCGACGGTCTACGAGTCGATGCTCGCCCGGCCCGACTTCGCGAGCCACGACTTCTCGTCGCTTCACCTCCTCGGCGGCGGGACCGCGTACATGCCGCGCGAGCAGATCGACCGGATCACGAAGTCGTTCGGCGTCGACGCGATGCTGATCCTCTACGGGCAGACCGAAGCGGGGCCGGTGACGTGCCTCCGCTCGTACCAGCTCGCCGCGAAGGCGGGCTCCGTCGGGACGCCCGTGAACCACGTCGACGTGCGGCTCGTCGACGACGCCGGGAACGAGGTCCCCGACGGCACCCCCGGCGAGATCGTCGTGAAGAGCGATCTCACGATGCTCGGCTACTGGAAGATGCCCGAGGCGACCGCGGCCGCGTACGAGGGCGGCTGGCTCCACACGGGCGACCTCGCCGTGCGCGACGACGATGGCTTCCTCCACATCGCGGGCCGCAGCAAGGAGATGATCAAGAGCGGCGGCGAGAACATCTTCCCGGCGGAGATCGAGCAGCTCCTGCGCACGCATCCCGGCGTCGGCGAGTGCGCGGTCCTCGGCGTCCCCGACGACCACTGGGGCGAGTCCGTGCTCGTGGTGATCGTGCCGCGCGCGGAAGCGCGCCTCGGCGAGGCGGACATCGTGCAGTGGGTTCGCGAGCGCGTCGCCGGGTACAAGAAGCCGCGTCACGTCCGCTTCGTCGAAGAGCTCCCCCGGACGGCTTCGACGCGCCAGGTCCAGAAGACGATGCTGCGAGAGCGGTTCCTCGCCGGCTGGTGAACCGGATCCCCCGAGCTACCCGTGCCCCGACGCTACCGTCTCCATCTCGCCCGGCAGCACCCGATGCGCTTCCGGCTCTCGCTCGCCGCGCTGACCCTTCCGGCGGTGGGGCTCCTCGTGCTGCTGCAGGCGGCGCCACTGCAGAGCCCGCTCTCGGAGTCGGAAGCGTCCCTCGCGATCGCCGTTCGCTATCCCGCGCGTGAGCTCGCACGGAGCCACGAAGGCGGCGCCGGCGCCACCGCGACGGCGCTGATGTCGGTTGGACCTTCCCTCCTCGGGACGAGCGAGTCTCGCTTGCGTGCCGCGGGCGTCCTCGCGGGATGTCTCTCGCTCGGGCTCGTCGTCCGGCTCGGCGAGCGGCTCTTCTCGACCGCGACCGGCGTGCTGGCGGCGGTGATCCTCCTGTCCACCGCGACGGGCCGGACTCTCCTCGGGACGGAGTTCACCGTCGAGCCCTTCTTCGTCGTCGCGATGCTCGCAGCCGTCGGTGGAATTCGAAACCTCGCGCGCGACCGGCGAAGCGCGATCCGGAGCGGGATCGCGGGCGGGACGGCGATCGCCCTCGTCGGCGCGAGCGCTCTGTGGATTCCCGCGATGACGCTCGTCTGGCTCCGCCGGCTGTACGGGCTCACGCTTCGCAGCTTCGGCGTCGTCGTCTCGACGACGGCGGCGACGGCGGCCGCTCTCGCGGCAGTGTCGGCCGCGGTACTCGGCGTGTCGTTCGAGGGCGTCGTGCCGATGGTCGCGACGACCGCGCTGTCGAAGGAAGCTCTGCTTTCCGGCGGAATCGAGCTCCTCCCCGTCCTGCCGCCCGTTCTCCTCGGACTGTGGAGCGCACCCGCGCAGCAGCGAGCGCAGGGCTCGCCTCGCTTCCTTTCGATGTGGCTCGCTTTCGCGGCGGCGACGGCCTGGTGGACGGGCGCCGTCGCGGCGCTCTGGATCGCGGTCTGCATGTGGGCCGCCGTGTTCGCGACGTGGGCGCTCGGCGGTGCGAGCCGCCGGTCGGTGCTCGCGTCGCTCGGGCTGTCCGCCCTCCTCGCGATCGGGCTCGACGCGGGCTTGCCGGAGGACGACGCATCCGAGGTGCACGACCGCTGGGCCGTCCGCGAGACGGGGAAGTTCCTCCGGCGGAACCTCGAATCCGACTCGACGATCGCCGCCGCGCCCGGCGCGCGCGGGCGACTCGCCTACTACGCGACGCGGCCGATCGAGCCGCTCGAGCGCACCGAGGTGCTCGACGGCTTCGACTACGTCGTGCTCGATCGAGCCGTGCTCGCGAGCGCGGAGAGCTCCCGATCCGACCGGCCGCCGCCGCGCGAGCTCGAGGTCGATGGGCACGCTCTCCGGGTCCTCGCCGAGTTCGGTCCGTGGGTTCTGGCGCGTGTCGGAGGGAGCGACGAAGGAGTGACGGTGCCGGCTCCGGAGAAGCCGTCAGGACCCCCTGCCGCAGGAGTCAAGTCTGCGTATTTACACGATTAATTGCCGTTCTCGGGTCTTGCCGAGATCGCCAATTGACTTGGCGGTCTCGGGTCTCTTACCGTCCCGGTCGGGCCCGCTTCCTCCCTCCGGGTCCGTTCTCGAAGCACCCATGAGAATGCTGTTGCCACCGGTTCGGGAGCGGCGCGAGATCGATCGCCTGCTCACCGAGTACTTCCGGGACCCGGAGCCCGCGTCGTTCCAGCGCGCCGTCCGCAGGATGGTCCGCTATTACCGGCTGCCTGTCCCGCGCGTCACCTGGTTCGAGTACCTCGACTGGGGAAAGAGCGGCGGACGGACGTACCAGAGCGGCGAGATCCACCTCGTCCATCCCGTCGCCTGGAAGCGCGGCCGCAAGTACAACACCGAGCGGCGCTGGATCAACACGATCTACCATGAGATGGGTCACTACGTGCTCTGGTCGGACGCCGAGCGGAAAGCCGACACCTTCGCGTGTCGCATGGTGCGGGGCCTGAACCGGCGCTCCGCGCCGCGCTCGAGCCAGCGCGAGCCGAGCCCGACCGCGAGCCAGCGCGCGGAGGGTCGGATGGGCGCGCACTCCCGTCGCGAAGGCCGCCG
>VGTG01000165.1 GCA_016874795.1 Deltaproteobacteria bacterium
CGCCGTAGAAGAAGAGGCTCCGGTACAGCTGTGGTGGATGGACAGCGCGACGTAGCTGGCCGCGGCGCCGACGTGCAGGGCGGCGTCGGCGGTCGAGGAGATCGGATTCGCGAGCATCTCCGACCTCCGCAGCACGCCCACCTCGATGGCTCGCGGCCGACGAGTCGAGAGCCGTCAGCCGAGCGCGCCCGCGCGGGGAACGTTCGGACAGCCGCCGCTCGCACCACCCGTGGAGCGAACGCACCCGCGGCCGCGCCCCGTCCCTTCGTCGGAGGGTAGGACGTCCGCCGCCGGGGCCGTCACCTGGCCCGTCCCGGGCGATTCGAGAACCGGCAAGCGCAGGTCGACCTTCGTCACCGTCACCAGGAACTCGCCTGCGGACGCGCGTCCGTAGGGGCTGCTCTGGCCGAGGAGCTCGAGCTTCGCGACGTGACCGGCGCGGAAGCGCCAAGCCGTCGCATGGAGCTGGAAGACGTTCTGCGGGACGCCGTCGTTCCGCGGGCGGTAGAGCGCGTGGGTCACGAGCGCCTGCGTGCCGTCCGGTGCGACGTCCCAGAGACGCGCCGCGACCTGCGCGTACGCGCGCCCCGTGACGCGCAGGTCCGCGATGATCGTCGGCGAGCCCGCGAGCGTGAATCCTTCGCCCGTCGCGGCGGGAAGGCGATACGTCGCGGCAGCAGGATCATCGGCGTCGCGAACGACGCGACACGGTCCCCCATTCAGCGGATTGCTCGCCGCCGCGTTGTCCGGATCACCGGCGTCGTCCGTGAACCTCTGCACGCCGGTCTCGATCCAGCGGATCTCGCCCGGGTGCAGCGCGTCCCAGTCGGCAGCGGTGAACGGACCTTCCGGCTCGGTGCCGTTGCAGCCTTGCGTGTAGATCTCGAGCGGCGGCGGGGGAGGAACGTCCTCGCCCTTCAGGTGTCGAGCGAAGAGATCGTCGATGTGGCCCGAGGCGTTCCCGATGTTGCCGCCGAGGCCGGCGCGAGGATGACCGAAGCCGTCCGCGAAGAAAAGCGCGATCTCGGCTCGGTCGCCGTGCTTGCTCGAGACCTTGCGCCAGTAGCGCACGGCTTCGTCGGCCGGGAACAGGTCGTCGGTCCAAGCGTTGTAGACGTACAGAGGTGCCGGCGGCACCGAGTCGTCGATGTAGTACGCGGAGTGGTGACGCGTGATCTCGTTCCGTAGACGCTCCAGCATCGGATCGCCGTCGTACGGCTCGCCCTCCGAGATGCGCGCGTTCCAGCTCGTCAGGTCCGCAGCGGGATCGACACCCGGCGGCGAGTAGTATCCCGAGCCGAGACCGGCGTTGTAGAGCACCTCGTTCCAGGACTGCTTCTGCACGCCGCCGCGCGTGCCGTAGGAGTTGTCGACGCGGTAGTCGAGCGTACGGCCGTTCGGCGTGAGCGAGTATGCGAGGTCCGACCAAGGGATCAGCGGCGCCGCGGCGGCGATGCGCATCGGCAATCCGCCGGGACTCTTCCACGGAACGAGAGCGCCGTTCGGCAGCATCGTCCGATCGCGGAGCGCCGCGAGGATCATCGACTGTCCGCCGCCGTACGAAGCGCCGGTCACGCCGACGCGGTCCGGGAGGACGAGACCTTCGTCCGCGAGGAGGCCGGCGAGGTACTGCGTGTCGCGTCCCTCGAACCGCGCGTCGGCGAGGTGCGTCCACCCGCGCTCGACGCAGACATCGGGATCGGGAAGCGACGCGTCGGGCGCGCGCGAAGCGGGGGAGCCGCAGGATCCGTGGAAGCCGCGCGCCGAGTAGCTCAGCACCGCGTAGCCGTCGCGCGCGAGGTCGACGAACGGCACTCCGGCCTTCCCGAGGCTCCAGCCGTGGAGCTGCACGATCAGCGGGAACGGGCCGGTCCGATCGGCCGGCGGGAGCGTCACATCGGCGTCGAGAGGGACGCCGTCCCAGGTGGGAACGCGCGCGCTGACGCTTCCCGGGCAGAACTGCACGCCGTCCTGCGTTCGGCAGGAGACGCGTCCGCCGAAGACGCTCTCGACCGTCGCGGCGTGCGCGGCCGCGGCGACGAAGACGAAGCAGAGGAGCGTCGCCGTCGCGAGCGGCGAGGCGAGACGACCATCGAGTCGGGTTCGGGTTCCGGGAAGAGTCGGCACGGGCTTGTCTCCTGGCCGTTCCATCGACGGCGCGCCTTGCTACCACCCCCGGGCGAACCGCGCGACTCTGCGACCGTGAGGAGCAGCCATGAGCGACCTGGATCCGCGCAAGCCCGCCGCAGAGCTTCCCGAGCACGTCCGCCGCCATCGCGCCGCCTGGGACGTCTGGGCGCAGAAGTACGCCGAGCCCGGCGAGCGCAACTGTGAGCAGAGCGAGCCGACGTGGGGCATCTGGGACGTGGCCGAAGCCGACGTCGGAATGCTTCCGCACGACCTCACCGGGAAGGACGCGATCGAGCTCGGCTGCGGCACGGCCTATGTCTCGGCGTGGATGGCGCGCCGGGGCGCAGCGCGGAGCCCGCCGAACAGCGGGATCTCCTTCTGCGGCTGAGGACCGAGCTTCACGTAGAGCAGGTCCCAAAGCGCGATCACCGTGGTGATCGTGACGAGCCCCGGCGTGATCAGGAGCTCGGAGACGAGGCCGACGGCCATCGTCATGCTCGCGAGGTATCCGAACTGCTGGATCGGCGCGAAGTTCGAAAGGCAGAGCACGAGGAAGCCCGCCGAGAGCGCCAGCGCCGTGAACACGATCGGTCTTCCGACCGAGCGCACGACCGCGACGATCGCTTTCCGGGTGTCGCCCGTCTTCCGGAGCTGCAGGTTGAACTCGTTGAAGTAGTGGATCGTGTCGTCGACGGCGATGCCGATCACGATCACCGCGATCATGCTCGTCGAGATGTTCAGGTCGATCCCGAGGAACCCCATCGTCCCGAACAGGACGACGATCGGGATCGCGTTCGGAACGAGCGTGAGAAGGCCCGTCCGGAACGAGAGGAAGAGCCCGGACATCAGCATCAGGAGGACGACGAGGATCTGCCACAAGCTCGAGATCCGGCCCTGCGCGAGCGCGTCGGCGGATCGGTTCAGCAGCACGATCGAGCCCGTCGGCCGGACGTGGATCTGGCCGGGGAAGCGCTCGCGCCCGTACTTCTCGATGTCCTCGACGAGCTTCGAGAGGTCGCCGGATCCCGAGAGCCGCGTGCGCACGACGACGTTCGCCCGCGACCAGTCGCGCACGACGACCGGCGCGATCTGGTCGGGATCGAGGAACTGCACGAGCTGATCGATCTCCGCTTGCGTCTCCGGAACCTTGCGCGGCGCTTCGGGGTTGAGCGCGCGCTGCACGAGGAGGAGCGTGTCGACGACGGAGAGGCTCGAGTCGACGCCCTCGAGCCCGTCGAGATGCTTCTGCAGATCCGCGATCGCGGCGAGCGTGTCCGGCCGCCGGATCGTCTGCGGCGCGTCCGACTCGATGACGACGTAGATCGGCTGCGCGCCGCCGAGCCGCTCCGCGATCAGCGTGTTGTCGGCGCGGATGCGCGTCTCCGGGCTGAAGAACTCGAGATAGTCGGTCTCGAGACGGATGTGCGTCGTCCCGATCAGCGCGACGCCGCACAAGACGGCGCCGGCGAGGAGCACGTTTCGCCGGTTCCGCACCGCGAACGAGCCGAGCGCTTCCATCGAGCGGAGGAGCGTCGTCTCGCGCTGCTCTTCGCGCGGCGTGCGCTTCGGCATCGGCAGGAGCGTCAGCACGGCGGGGATCAGGATCAGCGAGAGAAGGAAGATCGCCGTGTTGCCGGTTGCAGCGTAGATGCCGAACTCGCGGATCGCCGGGATCGGCGAGAGCGCGAGCGTCCCGTCGGCGAGGACGGTCGTCAGCCACGCGAAGATCGTCGGCAGGCGGATGTGGTCGACGGTCGCCTGGATGACCTCTTCTCGCGTCCGACCCGGCGCGAGCTCCTGATAGAAACGGCTCAGGACGTGGATCGCGTACGCGATCCCGATCGCCATCATCAGAGGCGGGAGGATCAAGGTCCCCATGTTGATCGACCGGCCGGTCAAGACCATGATCCCGAGCGTCCACACGACGCCGCCGACGACGGCGGACAGCGGCAGCACGACGCCGCGCACGGTGCGGAACTCGAAAATCAAGATCACGACGACGAGGAGGAGCGAGACCGGGACGAACTTCGTCAGGTCCTCCTCCATCATCCGCGCGCCGTTGACCTTGAGCGTCTGGATCCCGGTGATCGCAGTCTCGAGATTGCCGCGCATCGCGTCGGCCGTCTCGGCGATCTTGTCCTCGACACCGAGCCGTAGCAGCTCCTGGTCGCCGAGCGGCTCGTACATCGCGACGACGGCGGTCGCGGTGGAGTCCCCCGAGACGAGGTTGCTCGCGTAGATCGGATCGGCGAGGACGCGCTCCCGGAACGCATCGGCGGAGGCCTCGTCGCGCGGTAGCTCACGCATGAGCGGGCCGATCGTCAACATGCCGTCTCGGGTCTCCGCCCCGGTGACGGTCGTGAGACTCATCACCTCGCGCACGCCCTCGAGCTCGGCGAGCTCCTTCGACATCGCGTCGATCTGCGCGAGCGTCTCCGGAGCGAAGACGTCCGGCCCGAAGACCGCGACGATCGTCGCCTCTTCGCTGCCGAAGAGCCGCTTCGTCTCCTCGTAGAACTCGCGCTCGGGGTCGTTCTCGGGGAGGAGCGTCTCGATCGCGCTGTCGACGCGAATCTTCTGGGCCTGGTAGGCGAAGAAGGCGGTGGCGAGGCTCAGGGCGATGAGCGTGGTTCGTGGGAAGCGGGTCGGAAGGGAGGTGATCCTCATCGCTCGTCGGGCGGCTCCACGCGGAGTCGGACGAGGCTCTCCGAGCCCTCGTCATCGCGCGTGTATACCGAACCCGGGCGGGGGAAAAGCCGGCGGCGGTCGGGACCGCCGCCGCGGAATCACGGCCGGCTCAGCGCCGTCCGTAATCGAAGCGTACATCCTCGCGCAGCGGAAGGGGACGGCGCTCGAGCGCGCGCATCTTCGGGTCGTCCGGCGCGAGCTTCTGGCCCCGCACCGGGTGCTCGATGCACCAGTCGATCATGTCGCGCAGGAGCACCGTCCGCCCGAGCTGCGTCTGGAACCTCGGAGGCGTCTCTGCTCGCGGCGGATCGCGCGGTGAAGCTGCAGCACCGTCGGATGGTCCGTCGCCGCGCGCAGGGTGCGAAGCACGGCGACGCGTTGCCGCGTCGCGCGCAGCCCATGGCGTGCGAGCTCCTCCGCCATCTCGGGATCGATCCGGGTCGCTACTCTTTCCCTTCCCATCGCGCCTGGATAGTCTCCCGATGCCGATGAGGCTTCGCAAGGAAGAACCGAACGAGAGCGAGTGGGCTTCGCTCGTTCGGGTTTTCCGCGAGCCGGTTCCACGC
Organism: Deltaproteobacteria bacterium; assembly: GCA_016874795.1. Classification (GTDB taxonomy): domain Bacteria; phylum Desulfobacterota; class Binatia; order UBA12015; family UBA12015; genus VGTG01. The sequence continues at coordinate 5,385 of VGTG01000165.1, forward strand.
CGGACGCGCGCCCTCTTGCGCCGCACCTGGCGGCTGCTACCCGAATCGCTCCGGGGACCGCGCCAGTTCCAGGGCCGGCAGTACGTCGGCTGCGGCGCGACGATCGGCACGCAACCGCGCTGCGATTTCGCGTGTCGCGGGTGCTACCTCGGCGACGGCGCGAACCAGACTCCCGCGCAGCCGCTCGCCGAGTCGAAGCGTCAGCTCCGGCGCATCCGCGCGTGGCTCGGCGAGGGCGGGAACGTCCAGCTGACCGACGGCGAGCTGACGCTCCTTCCCGAGGACGAGCTCGTCGAGTTGATCCGCTACGCGCGCGAGATCGGTCTCGTCCCGATGCTGATGACCCACGGCGACGCTTTCCGCCGGAGACCCGGTCTGCTCGAGAGCTTGCTCGAGCGAGGCGGGCTCGGCGAAGCGAGCATCCACATCGACTCGACGCAGCGCGGCCGGCTCGGCGCAGCCTACAAGAATGCGCGCTGCGAGGTGGAGCTCCACCCGCTGCGCGACGAGTTCGCGGAGATGATCCGCGCCGCGCGCCGCGCGACGGGACGCACGCTCGACGTCGCGAGCACGGTCACGGTCACGCGCGAGAACCTCGGCGAGGTCGCCGACGTCGTGCTCTGGCACCGGCGTAACGCCGACGCGTTCAAGATGGTCAGCTTCCAGCCGGTCGCGCGCGTCGGTCGCACGGAGGGCGGGATCGTCGAAGCGGTCGGCGTTCGCGAGCTCTGGGAAGCGATCGCCGCGGGCCTCGGGGGCGATCCGTCCGAAGCGAAGCGACTCCTCGCGCACCAGGGTTGGCTCGGTCATCCCGCGTGCAGCCTTTTCCTGCAGGGAATCGTAGTCGAGGCGGACGGAGCCGAGCCCGTCTTCCAACCGCTCTTTCGCCCCGACGACCCGCGCGATCAGCCGATCGTCGAGGAATGGTTCCGGCGCTTCGGCGGTCTGACGCTTCGTCTCGACGGGCGCGCTCGCGCCGTGGCGCGTGTCGTGGGCCTGGTCGCGCGACATCCAACGTTCTTCCTCGGTCGGATCGTGCCGTACCTCGCGCGCTGGCCGCGCCGCCTCTCCCCCGGCGGGGCGCTCGACTTCTTCCGACGTTGGCGCCGCGGCTCGATCCGCCTTCGCTATCTGAACGTCGTCAGCCACCATTTCATGAGCGCGGAGGAGCTCGAGACCGAAAGCGGTCGCGAGCGCCTCGGGACGTGCGTCTTCCGGGTGCCCATCGCAGACCGCATGGTGCCGATGTGCGAGGTGAACGCGCGCGGGATCCGCGACGAGCTCTACCGTGCGGCCGATCGGCGGAGCCCTGCAGAGCAGAACATGCGCGAAGTGTAACCCTATACGGTCAACCGGGATGGCGCCCCGCCGATGGGCGCTTGCGGTTGCCCCACCGCGCCGGGCATGATGTTTGCCGGCTTCGGTTTTGCTCGTGTTCAATGGCGGTGAGTTCCCCGTGATCGTTCCGACTGCGACGACAGCGAGCTTCCTCGAATGGAGCCGGGCGTTCCTCCCGGCCCCGGCCGACTCCTGTCTCGACGGCTACGTTCATCCAGATTTCGTGGAAGTCGCCGATCTGCTTCGGCGTCAGATCGCTTCCAGCCGCGGCGGCGCGGCGCTCTGCGTCTATCATCGCGGAGAGCGCGTGGTGGACCTCTGGGGCGGCGTACGAGACGCGGAAGGAACGCGGTGGGATCGAGACACCCTGGCTCCGAGCTTCTCGACGACGAAGGGTGTCGCGGCGACGGCGCTGCACATCCTCGTCGACCGCGGCGCGCTGGACTACGACGACCGCGTCGCCGATCACTGGCCCGAGTTCGCCCAGGAGGGGAAGGACGGCATCACGGTGCGCCACGTCCTGACGCACCAGGCCGGCTTGTACCACATCCGCAAGATGATCGACCGCGCCGACCGCATGCTCGACTGGGAGTACGTCGTGCGCGCGATCGAGCAGGCGCGCCCCGTCCACGAGCCCGGCCAGCGCACCGCGTATCACGGATTGACGTTCGGCTACCTGGTGGGGGAGCTGATCCAGCGCGTATCGGGTCGCTCGTTCTCGCAGGTCGTCCAGGACGAGATCGCCGATCCTCTCGGCACCGACGGGCTCTACATCGGAGCACCGACGAGCGTCCTCGACCGGGCCGCGTCGCTTCTCGGAGCCGAGCCGCGGTGGCTTTCGCCGCGGGCGCTCGCTTTCTCGGGAGCCTGGCTCGATCTCGGCGTCACCGCGATGATCGGCTCCGCATTGCGCCCGTTCCTGAACCCGGTCGGGCTCGCCGTCGACGTGCAGAGCATCCTCGACGCGCTCGCACCGGCCGGCATCGACACGTTCGACTTCGGCGCGCACGCGACGCTGCAGGCGACCATCCCGGCAGCGAACGGCCTCTTCACGGCGCGCGCCCTCGCGAAGATGTACGCCGCGCTCGCCAACGGTGGAGAGATCGACGGCGGGCGCCTCGTCGCCCGCCGCACGATCGAGCGCGCGACGGAGCGTCAAGCCGCGACCGCGGAGCTCGCCGTGATCCCGTTCAACATGCACTGGCGGCTCGGGTACCACGGCGTCTTCACGACGCGCGGGATCCCGCGCAACGCTTTCGGACACTTCGGCTACGGCGGCTCCGGTGCTTGGGCGGATCCGAAGCGTCGGCTCGCGATGGCTCTCACCGTCAACAGCGGGCAAGGGACGCCGTTCGGAGATCTCCGCATCCTGAGGCTGAGCGGAGCGGTTCTCGGGAGCGCGGACGCCCGCGGACGGCGCTGATCCTTCGCAACGGCCGAGTGCTCCGCCGAAGCGATCGACCCCGAGCAATTCGACGCGATGGTGATCCTCGGCGGCCAGGCGCCGGACCGCATGCGGCTCGGCGCGCGGCTCGTCGAGGTTCCGGCCACGGATCGCCGAGCGCCTTCGGCGTGCGAAGACGCCGTGGCGCCGATCTTGCTGCCTCAGCGTGCGATGGACCTCTCAGACGTGATCGAGTCCAAATTTTCCTCACGGACTTTCCCGACGGTTGCTCTTCTCGAGCGCCTTCCGGACGGAATCGTCTCGGCGCAGTGGGAATGGGGCGGCGCGTCGATCGCGGCGCGCAGCCCGGAAGCGCGCCTGATGCTCGCCGTTCTGGAAGACGCGATGGCGACGCTGTCGCGCAACGCGCGCGCGCGCTCGCGCGCAGAGCGTCGCGCTCTCGCGGAAGTTCAGGAGTGGTACGGGGAAGACGACTGCTCATGGCCGTTCTCGTTCGTGAACGTATGCGAGATGCTCGGCCTGGACGTGTCGAAGATGCGCCACGGCCTCTCGCGCTGGGTGGAGCGGGCGAAGTCCTCGCGCCCACGACACATCCGTCGTCTCGGCGGCCAGCGCCGCCGTCGCACGCGGCTTGTCGCTTGAACAAATTACAGCGTATCCCACGGCGATGAAGCTGCTGCACGCGAAGAGCGGGCGCGTTCTCGAGGGATCGCTCGTCCCCGACCCCGAGGGTGAGAAGGTCCTCGTCGTCGACGGCCACGAGTACGGTGTGCTCGAAGCGTCCGAGGAAGCGCTGATGCTGATCGAGGCCACCGACGAAGAGCGTCAGGCTCTCGTCGAGGCCGGCTACGCGCTACCCGCCGAGATCGTCCGCCTGCACGAGGACGACGTTCAGGACGGCGGCGAAGACGACGATCGCTGAGCCTGCTCCCACGGGAGCGCCTCGTCCTCGGTGAAGCGAGGCTCGGTCCCGGTGACTGCCTCGACCTCGATCTCGACCGGAGTGGAGAGGCGCGACCACGCGGAGTGATCGGCGAGCCGCCCGAGGCGTCCGCAGGGAAGCCCGCTCCGGCTCGAGCGTGCAAATCGTCGGATCCATGAGCGAGTCGAGATCGACGGGTCGAGCGATGCCTGGAACCGCTCCCGTCATCGAAGCGTGCAGCGCGAGAGAGCCGAGGGCCAACGATACGAAAGCAGACGTCCGAATCCGCAGCTCGACGCGAAGCTGCCCGCCGGTGATGTTCCTGCGCCGGCGCGATGCGTGACGGCGGCGCGTTCCACCCGTCGGCAAAGGGTCACTTGACCGCTCGACGGAACCGCTGATAGCGACGGGCCATGGTGGAGACGTCGAAAGAGGAGGCTTCCGGGCTGCGTGTCCTGATCGTCGACGACGACGATGATTTTCTCGAGGGCTTGCAAACCCTCCTGGAAATCGACGGTCACACCGTGCGTGCCTGCCCGGATGCGTCGAGCACCATCGAGGTGGCTTCGACGTTCTTGCCGCAGCTCGCGATCCTCGATCTGGGGCTTCCCGATGCGGACGGTTTCGATCTGGCGCGTCATCTCCGGGAGAGCCTCACGCGAGCCGACACGATGCTCGTCGCGATGTCCGGATTCGGCGGCCCCGAGGTGATCCAGCGCGCTCAAGACGCTGGCTTCGACCATCACCTCCTGAAGCCGGTGTCGTTGGACTCGATCCGCCAGATCATTTCGGCCTTTGCGCAAAACGTACCGGCCAAGCCGTGGCGCCCTTCTTGCTGAAGCATTCGTCATGGACTCAACTCATCTGTCGAAATTCAGCACTCTGCCACCGGAGACCGTCGTCCCGGAGCAGTGGGACCGGGGGGTCGGATCAGTCGCGTCTCGTAGTCCGGAGGCGCGTTTGATGCTCGCGGTTCTCGAGGATGCGGTTGCCACGGTGGGTCGTGGCGCGGGTGGGAGCGTCACCTCGGCCGACCGTCGAGCGCTCGACGAGGTGCGGCGGTGGTGCTCTTCGGAGGACCGTTCGTGGCCGTTTTCCTTCCTGAATGTATGTGAAACGTTGGGTTTCGACGCGGCGCGGCTGCGGAGCGGTCTCGCCTCCTGGAGCAGGGGTCCGGACGATGCGACGGGTCGATGCAGGCCTCCGCGGATCCGCCGTCTGACGGGTGATCGGACGCGGGTGGTGCTCTCGCCAACGCGCTCGGCAGCCGCTTAAGGCGCCCGGGCTCGCCGGTTCGCGGGCGCTCGCACATCGAGCCGAGTTGTAAGTCCTACACGCGATTTTGCAGTCGAACCGGTAGAACGGTGAGAAAGCGGCGCCTCGTCCGGCGCCGCGAGAGGCCGGCTCACGCCTCGCCGACGACGGGGAGTCGGAGCACGAACCTCGCTCCCTCCCCCGGCGTTCCCTCCGCCCGGATCGAGCCGCCGTGGTGCTCGACGATCCGGCGCGCGATCGCGAGGCCGAGACCGCTTCCGATCCCCCCATGCGATCCGCGGCGGAAGGTCTCGAAGAGACGCTCGCTTGCGCTCGTCTCGAAGCCTTGGCCGTTGTCGCGCACGACGATGTCGGAGAAGCCCGACGGGAGCTCGTCGGTTCGCTCGGCAGCGATGCGGATCTCGAGCGGCACCTCGGTGCGGCGGTAGCGGATCGCGTTCTCGATGAGGTTGGTGAAGATCTGTCGCGCCTGGTCGGAATCGATGAACGCCGCGGGAAGCTCGCCGACCTCGATGCGAGCGCCGATCGGCTCGAGTTGCGGCGCGAGGCTGGCCGCGACTTCTTGCACGAGCGGACCGAGCGCGACGGGCTCCGTCGGGACCTCGCCGTGCGCCGCCTTCGATAGGCGAAGCTCGTTCTCGATCATCTTCGCCATGCGCTGGATCTCGCCCTTCGCCTTCACGACGTACTCGCGGCGTTTCTCCGAGAGCTCGCCGGGCGAGGCTTCGAGGAGCTCGATGCAGATCTGCAGCGCGCCGAGCGGCTGGCGAAGCTCGTGCGAGATGAAGCCGTCGAACTCGCGAAGGTTCTTATTCATCCGCTGGAGCTGCGCCTGCACCCGCTCGCGCACGCGGTTCTCGGCGGCGAGCTGGTCGACCGTGTTGGCGAGCTCGGTCGTGCGTTCCCGGACGCGCTCGTCGAGCTCCCGGTTGAGCGCGCGCAGCTCTGCCTCGGCCCGGCGGCGGTCGCCGATCTCGGCTTCGAGATGCCGTCCTTGCTCGGCGAGCTGTCGCGAACGGTGGCGCTCGGCCGCGGCGGCGCGAAGCGAGATCACGACGAGAGCGGCGATCACCAGCGCGAGCCCGAGAGCGATCCACCGAAGCGACATCGTCCCGTCACGACGATCGCGGGAGCAGCCGCGACCCGGAGCTGCCACTCGGTGCCCTTGGTCGCGAGCTCGAGCGATCGCGAGATCACGAGCGCCCCCTCCTCGGGCGAGTGCGTTTCGAAGATCAGATGCGAGCCGGCTTCGACTGGGATCGAGAAGCGACGTGCTTCGGGGCTGAGCGCGCTCGTGGTGAACGTGTCGACGCGCGGGAGTGCCGCAAGCTTCTGCGAGCCCGCGGCGGGAACGACGAGCCAGGCGAACGGCTCGCTGCCGATCAGCGAGACGTCGCCGAGCCAGCTTTCGTCGCCCTGCATCGCTGGTGCGCGCGGCGGTGGAGGTACCGAGTCGACGGACGGACGGCTCACGCTCTCGATGGGGCGCGAAGCGTCGCCGAGCAGATCGACCGTGAGGACGCCCGGAAACTGCTCGATCAGGAGCGCCCTCTGTCGCTTCCATCCCGGCCTCGGCGCTTCGCCGACCGCAGCTCCGAGAAGGCGAAGCGGCTCCGTCAAGCGTCGCGTGTGGTCGGTGATCTCCCGCGAGACCTCGGCCCCCGCGAGGTGGGTCGCGTCGGCGACGTGCGCTTCCTCGAACGACGTGAGCGCCTGCCAGACGACCAGGCCCGCGAGGAGCGCGAGCACGCCGCCCCCGGACGGAGTCCAGCCCCAGGGAGGGCGGGTGCGGAGGGCCGACGCCTCCTTTCTCCGTCGAGCGGTTTCCGCCGTGCTGCTTCCGGTGATCCCTGCCGCCACGCGAGCTCCGAAGGCCGGCTCCGCCGGCCAAACCCTGCAGATGCCAGGGGAGGCCTCGGACCTGCAAGGACGTTTCCAGCGAATGGCCGGCCGGTGTCAGTTGGACGGACAGGCAGGTCCCGTGGTGCTCCTCGCGGATGATGACGGCTCGATCCGGGCGGCGCTGGCGGAGGCGCTCTCGGCGAGCGGGTTCGTCGTCCGGGAGGCGAGGTCCGGGATCGAGGCGTTGGCGCTCTTCGCGATCGAGCGGCCCGATGCGGTCGTTTCCGACGTGTCCATGCCGAATGGCAACGGTTTCGAGGTCTTGGAGAAGGTCGTGGCGTCCAGCGTCCCACGAATCCCGGTGATCCTCGTGAGCGGTCAGACCCACCCCGGCGACCGGGAGCGCGCCATCTCGAGGGGAGCGGTCGCCTACCTGACCAAGCCCGTAGGCCTTCAGGAGCTGGTGGGCATCTTGTCCACCGCCCTCGGTAAAGGGGCTAGCCTGCATTTCTCACCAGATCCCTACTGCGGCGGCCGATAGCACCGAATCTTCGCGAGCTTCTCCCTCCGGGCT
>VGTG01000166.1 GCA_016874795.1 Deltaproteobacteria bacterium
CTTCTCCCTCCGGGCTCCTCGACGTACTGTTCAAGTACGCCTGCGTCGCCCTCCGGTCCGAGGCTCGCGAATCTTCGGCACTCTCGACCGCCTCGCGACGTGATCTGGTGAGAAATGCAGGCTAGCCCGTCCGGTGGAGCGGAACCTCGTCCCGAGGGTTGGACAGCCCTCGCCCTGAACGCGAGGTGCGCTCAGAAACCCGGCGGCCGGCGGTCGCGCCAGGGACGCGCTTCTTCGAGCTGTGCCGCAAGGCGAAGGAGGATGTCCTCGCGCGCGTACGCCGCAACGAGCTGCACGCCGATCGGCAGGCCGGAGTCGCTCCAGCAGAGCGGCAGCGAGATCGCGGGCTGGCCGCTCAGGTTGAACGGCATCGTGAACGGGAGGAAGCGGCCCCAGCGATCGAGCGAGACGAAGGGCTCGTCCCCCGCGGCGAGCCAGCCGAGCGGCGCCGGGGGATCTCCGAGGGTCGGCGTCAGGAGCACGTCGAAGCCGTCCGCCCACCACGAAGCGAGCCCGCGCGACAAGCGGTTCGCTTGATCGGACGCGCGCATGAAATCCGCGCCGCTGACGCCGCGTCCGATCTCCGCGGCCGCCCACGTCGTCGTTTCGAGATCGGCCTGACCGATCTCCTTGCCCGTGCGGTCGCGCCAGCGGTCGAGCTCGCGCGCCACCGAGACGAGCGAGAGGACGCCGCCCGCACCGAGCCCCGCCGGATCGTCGAGCGCCTGCGGGCTCGACGCCTCGACGTGGTGGCCGAGAGACTCGAGGAGGCGCGCCGTCGCGTCGACCGCGGCGACGCAGTCCGGGTGCGCTTCGTCTTCCCTCCCCGGAAGACGGACGCGGAAGCCGATGCGGAGCTTGCCCGGCGGACGTCCGACTTCCTCCGTGAACGGACGCGACGGCGGCGGCGCCGTGTACGGATCGCCCGGCGCCATCCCGGAGATCGCGTCGAGAACACCCGCGGTGTCGCGCACCGATCGCGTCAGCACGTGCTCGTGCGTCAGCTGCCACCAGTGATCGCCGAAGTCCGGACCGAGCGAAGAGCGACCGCGCGTCGGCTTCAACCCGACGACGCCGCAAGCGCTCGCCGGGGCGCGAATCGAGCCGCCCATGTCGTTCCCGTGCGCGACGGCGACCATTCGCGCGGCGACGGCGGCGCCGGCACCACCGCTCGAACCGGCCGGGCTCCGTTCGAGGTCCCAGGGATTGCGCGTCGGTCCGTACGCGAGCGGCTCCGTGGTCGGCGCGAAGGCCATCTCCGGCGTGTTCGTCTTGCCGACGAAGACGAAGCCGGCGGCACGGAAGCGCTCCGCGAGGATGGTGTCCGTCTTCTCGCGCCAGCCGAGATCGCGGAGGAACCGCATCCCGCAGTGATACGGATCCCCGGCGGTGTGGCAGACGACGTCCTTCACGAGGAACGGAACGCCGCGAAACGGCCCGTCGGGAAGGTCGGTGCGCGAAGCCTGCGCGCGGGCCTTGTCGTAGAGGCGGTGGATCACCGCGTTCAAGCGCGGGTTCAGGCGCTCGATGCGCGCGGTCGAGGCGTCGACGAGCTCCGCGGGCGTCACCTCGCCGCGGCGCACGAGGTCCGCCTGCCCGGTCGCGTCGAGCTCCAGAGCTGCTTCCGACATGGTCAGGACCGGTCCGAGCCGTCGTACTCCCAGACCATCCTGTGCGCCGCATCCTCGCCGAGGAGCTCCACCGGGTTTCGCTTGTCGATGTGACCGATGAGCCCGTTGTAGACGCCGTAGCCGACGAGCTCACGGAGACGCGGGGAGAAGCGCCGCGCGATCTCGCGCGGGATGCCGAGCTGTTGGTTCTCCTGCTGGCGGATGAACCCCGCGCAGTAGTTCATCGCGATCCCGACGCGGCGCGCCTTCGTGCAATTCGCGCCGCCGCCGTGCCACAGGCTTCCGTGCCACACGAGGACGCTGCCCTCGCTCATCTCGGCGGGGATGCTGTCGTAGTGCTTTCCGTAGATCGGCGAAGCGTCCGCGAGGTGCGAGCCCGGAATGATGCGTGTCGCGCCGTTCGCGTCGGTGAACTCGGTCAGCGCCCACATCGTGTTGCACACCGTCGCGATGTGCGGCTTGGCAAGCGGGATGAGCTGGTCGTCCGCGTGGATCGGCTGCGGCGTCTCGTCCGGCCCGATCGCGATCGACGAGAGCGACGAGATCAAGCAGCCCGGATCGAGCACGCGCTCGACGACGGGCAGCACGCTCTCGTGCACCGGAATGCGCTCGTAGAGCTCGCCGTGCACGAGGAGGTTGTAGATGCGCCAGGTCTGCGTCCCCTCGAAGTCGTTCTTCGCGGGCCGCACGTTCCGCTCGCGCTCGATCCGTTCGAGGTCCGCGCGCACGGCACGCACGAAGTCCGGATCGATCACCCCCTCGAGGATCGTGTAGCCGTCCCGGGCGATCCGGGCGGCGTGCTCGTCGAGCGCCTGCGGTGACAGCATGCCTTCTTCTCGTGTCCGGGCGAGCGGCGGTCAAGAGGGGCGCCGCCGCGCGGTCGAGGGAGGAGGTGATTGTCCCGGACGGCGCCCTCGGGCATCCTTCCGGGCGAAAGCGAGGCAACATGAGTCAGAAGATCGGCATCGTCCCGTTCTGGAAGAGCTACGACCGCAAGGGTGTCCTGCGGATCGCGCAGCTCGCCGACGACCTCGGGTTCCACTCGATCTGGATCCCCGAGGCGTGGGCGTACGAGCAATTCCAGCTCTTGACGGAGATCGCGCTCCACACGAAGCAGCTCCGCCTCGCGACGGGGATCGCGAACGTCTACAGCCGCTCCGCCGGTCTCCTCGCGATGAGCACGGCGACGCTCGACGAGATCTCGGAAGGCCGCGCGATCCTCGGACTCGGCACGAGCGGCCAGGTCGTCGTCGAGAACTTCCACGGGGTACCGTACCGGAAGCCGCTGACGCGCCTGCGTGACACGATCGCGATCTGCCGCGCCCTGTGGCGCGGCGACCGCCTCTCGCCCGAGCTGACGAAGCTCGCCGACCTCCGCCACTTCAAGCTCGAGATGACGCCGCGGCGCGCGGACATCCCGATCTACGTCGCCTCGCTGCAGGAGAACGCGATCCGCGAGATCGGACGGAGCGCCGACGGCTGGGTGCCGACGTTCTGGCCGTACCAGCATTTCGACGAAGGTCTCGCCTGGATCGCTTCGGGCGCGCGCGAAGCCGGCCGCGATCCCGCCTCGATCGAGCTCGCGCCCTTCGTCGCGGTCGTGCCGGTCGACGACGCGGGCTTCGCGCGGGCGATGATCAAGCCGCTCGTCGCGTTCTACATCGGCGGGATGGGCGTCTACTACCACGCGCTCTTCTGCCGGTACGGCTTCCGCGAGAACGCCGACCTCGTGCGCGAGCTCTACAACTCGGGGGATCGCAAGCAGGCCTCGGAGGCGGTGAGCGACGAGCTGATCGACGCGATCGCGATCTGCGGCCCCGCCGCGTATTGCCGCGAGCGGCTCGCCGAGTGGAGCAAGGCGGGGATGGGCACGGCGCTCGTCAATCTTCCGCAGGGCGCGCCGCTCGAGCTCGTCAAGCCCGCGCTCGAGGCGATCGCGCCGGCGCTGCACGCATGATCGCTCTGACGACTCTCGAGAACGAGCAACTCCGGCTGCGGATCGCGCCGGAAGCGGGTGCAAGCATCGTCTCGCTCGCGCTTCGCGACGGTGCTCGCTGGATCGACGTGATGCGGCCGACGCCTCCGGAGGCGCTGCAGAGCGGCAACAGCTCCGACATGTCGTGCTTCGTCCTCGTCCCCTACTCGAACCGGATCGAGGGAGCGCGCTTCCGCTTCGACGGACGCGAATATGCACTTCGCCCGAACACCGCGGACGGCCACGCGATCCACGGCGACGTGCGGAAGCGCCCGTGGGAGACGACCGACGTCGGTCCGACCCGGGCGCGTCTCCGGTTCGAGTCGCGCCGCTTCGCGGACGTCAACTTCCCGTTCCCGTTCCGCGTGAACCTCGGCTACGAGATCGCGGCGACGACGTTCTGTGCGGAGCTCGAGCTCGAGAACGCCGGCACGGAGCCGATGCCGGCGGGGATGGGCTTCCACCCGTACTACCGGCGGACGCTTCTCCATCCGGACGAGAAGGTCGAGCTGCAGGCGCGCGTGACCGGTGCATACACCGGCACCATTCCGACCGCGCCCGCGGGGCCGATCACGCCCGCGCAGGACTTCACCGCGTCGCGAGCGCTCCTCGACGCCGACTTCGACACCTGCTTCGCCGGCTGGGACGGCTCCGCCACGATCCGCTGGCCGGGATCGCGCTTGCGCGCCGAGATCTCGTGCGAAGCGCCGCTCCGCCACCTGATCCTGTTCACGCCGCCGGGCGAGCCGTTCTTCGCGCTGGAGCCGGTCAGCAACGCGAACAACGGATTCAACCTGTTCGCGGACGGTGATACGGATTCGGGAGTCCGCGTCCTCGAGCCGGGCCAGACGATGGCCGCGAGCTTCCGTCTCCACCTCGTCCGTGAGTGAGCGGGCGACGCGACATCGACTCGTCGCTCAGCGGAAATCGAACGCGACCTTGATCGCGCCGGAGTCCTCCTGTGTCGCGAGCACGCGGAACGCGTCGCGCCACTCGGCGAGCCGGTACGTGTGCGTCAGCATCCCCGTCAGGTCGACGCGGCCGGCACGTACGAGATCGAGGTAGTGGGCGATGCCGTGCTTGCGCACGCCCTCGACCTCCTCGACGCCGAACGCGTTCGAGCCCGTCAAGCGAAGCTCCTTGAAGTAGAGCGGGCTCGACTCCCAGCGGTCGGCGCCGTGGACGCCGCTCTGCACGAGCGTGCCGCGTGCCTTCAGCACGCGCGCGCCGACCTCGAGCGTCTCCGACTTGCCGATCGTGTCGTACACGACGTCGACCCCGCCCGGATGCGCCATCGGCAGGCCGAACATGCTCGGGACGACCTTGCCGCCGGCCCACGCGGTCACCTGCTCGATCACGGCGAGCCGGTCGCCCGGATCGATCACGAGCGAAGCGCCGAGCTTCTTCGCGAGCTCGACCTGCGCCGGGAAGCGCGCGACGACCGCGACATCCGCGTCCGGATGGAGCGCGTGCACGATCGCGTTCGCGCACGTGCCGAGCGCGCCGTGGCCATAGATCAGGACCTTCGCGCGCGGCGGCGGAGGGTTGCGCGTCACGCTGTGCAACGAGACCGCGAACGGATCCGCGAGGACGGCGACCTCGTCCGGAATCTCGTCCGGGATGGGAAACAGCATCGAGTCGTGCGCCGGAAGGATCTCGGCCCAGCCGCCGGAGGCGTCGCGCGACGTTCCGGTGTGGATGCCGGGCGACACGCGCCCTTCCGCGAAGTGCTCGCAGAGGCTCAGGTCGCCGACGCAGCACGACGGACAGATCGGGTCGATGCCGCGTGGACCGCACGACAGCCACGGGTTCAGCACGACGCGCTGTCCGACGCGCAGGCCGCGCGCCTCGGGCCCGAGCTCCGCCACCTCGGCGACGACCTCGTGTCCCAGGACCTGCGGCATCGAGAACCACGAGCCGAGGGTCGTGCCCTCGACGTTGCCGAAGTCCATGAAGACCTGCTTCGCGTCCGAGCCGCAGATCCCCGTGAGACGGGTCTGCGCCAGGACCCAGTCGGGCCCGAGCGGCCGCGGCCGGTCGATCTCCATCAGCCGGATCGGCGACGTCGCGAGCCCTTGCAGCAGCGGGTTGTCGGCCTCCGGAGCGCCGGCGGGCTCGGGCTCCACCCCGTAGACGAGCGCCTTCACGTGGGTTCCTCCGTTTCCGTGTTGCAAACCCTACTACGGCGTCCGGACTCCATGCGAGCCGCCCGAGCATCGGCTCCCCGTGCGCGCGAGACGAAGAACCCCGCTGCAAAGTTTCGGAACCCGGTGTAAAATGGCGCGCCTTGTCCAGGACCGCCCAGAACCGACGAGCTCTCGCGTCGGCGATCTCGTGGGCCGCGGCGCTCGTCGTCGCGATCGGGGTCTCCGCGAGCACGAAGAGCGACGTCGTGCCCGAGCCGGTCCCGCCTTCCGCCGGCACCGCGGATCCCGTGCGTCTCTCGTTCGCGGATCCCGAGGTGCGCCTCGGAGACCGCCTCTTCTTCGAGACGCGCTTCGCGCAGTTCTTCCACGAGCGCTCGGGCGGCGACGTCAACGCGCCGCTTCCCGGCGGCGACCCCGTCGTGAACGAGGTCGAGTCGACGAGGGGAAGTCCCCTGCCCGGCCCGTTCCGTGGACGCAGCATGAACTGCCGGCATTGCCACCTGGGTTCCGATTTTCTTCCGGACATCCCGCTCGCGGGCCGGACCTACGGCGACTTCAGCCGCTTCAGCGAGATCCCGGCCCGCAACGACGGACACACGCAGACGCCGCGCAACTCGCCGCTGATGGTCGGACTCTCGCTGCCGCGCGAGGTGCCGATGCTGCTGCACTACGACGGCGAGTTCGCATCGTTCGAGGATCTCGTCGTCGACACGATGACGGGACGGAACTTCGGCTGGCTCCCCGACGAAGTGCCGACCGCGACCGCGCACATCGCGAAGGTGATCCGCGAAGACGAGGGCGTGAACCCGCGCTACATCACGTACTTCTCCGGCAAGAGCGAGGGCCACGGCGTGCCGTACCGCGTGATCCTGGCCGGCACCGATCCCGACCTGCCCGCCGACCTGCGAATCCCGCACGAGTACCGGATCGACGTGGAGAAGGCTTCCGACGAGGAGATCTTGTGGGCCGTCGCGAAGCTGATGCGCGCCTACTCGGACTCGCTCCGTTTCGGCACGAAGAACACCTTCCGCGAGCAGGGCTCGCCGTACGACGCGTTCCTCGTGAAGAACGGCCTCCCGACGCGTCCGGCGAGCGGCGAGACGGAGATCGAGTACGCGCGCCGCCTCCGCGGCCTGCTCGATGAGCGCGACGCGTGGGACTGGGTCTCGCCGCGGGACGGCGAGCTCCTCCTGCACCGGCAGCGCTTCGTCTTCGGGCCGACCGAGCTCACCGGCCTGAAGGTGTTCCTCGCGGAAGGACGCCCGACGAAGCAGGACCACGCCGGCAACTGCATCCTCTGCCACACACCGCCGCAGTTCACCGACCATCGCCTGCACAACAACGGCGCTTCTCAGTCGGACTACGACGCCGTCTTCGGCGAGGGCTCGTTCGCGGCGCTCGACCTCCCGGATCTCGACGAGCGCCTCGCGCAGGCCGACTCCTACCTCCCGACGACGCCGAAGCACCCGAAGGCGACCGGTCGCTTCAAAGCGGCGCCGACCGCGGGAAAGCCCGGTTACGCGGACCTCGGCGTCTGGAACGTGTATGCGAATCCGGACATGCCGAAGCCGCAGGCCGCGCTGACGCAGATCCTCTGCGGGCCGGCCGGTCCGGCCGAGGGCGACTGCCGGCCCGAAGCGGTGCTGCCGCTGACGGTCGCGTACTTCAAGACGCCGTCGATCCGCGACCTCGGGCAATCGTGGCCGTACCTGCATTCGGGTCGGCTCGACACGGTCGAGGAAGTGCTCGAGTTCTATCGCACCTCGTCGGACCTCGCGCGCGCGGGGAAGCTACGGAACGGCTCGCGCGAGATGCCGAACGTCCGGCTCGCGCCGGAGGACGTCATGCCGCTCGCCGCGTTCCTCCGCTCGCTGAACGAGGACTACCACTAGCCTGCATTTCTCACCAGATCACGTCGCGAGGCGGTCGAGAGTGCCGAAGATTCGCGAGCCTCGGACCGGAGGGCGACGCAGGCGTACTTGAACAGTACGTCGAGGAGCCCGGAGGGAGAAGCTCGCGAAGATTCGGTGCTATCGGCCGCCGCAGTAGGGATCTGGTGAGAAATGCAGGCTAGAGAGACCGAGCCTCGCGAGCTGTCCGCTCGATATCCCGTGTCGCACGTCGTGTTCCTCCTTCTGGCCCGCTTCGATGTCGCGTGCGGACGACGGTTTCGTTCACGGCCGCGGCTGCGCCCGCGGCCGCGGAAACGCCCGTTCGACGACACGATGGCGACGGGCGACGGGATCATTCCCGCCGCCCGCGACGCTTTCAGGAGCGGAAGCCCTGCACGTAGGGCAGACGGCCGGCGATCTCGCGAACCTGTGGCAGCGCCTGGACGAGCTGTCCGGTCGCGTCCCACGCGCCGGTCCGGAGGCGCTTGCGCGCGCCCTCGGGCATCTCGATCGCGTAGCTCTGGTGGCGGTAGGTCAGCATCATCGTCGCCAACGAGACGACGAGATCGTGGTCGGGATCCTCGTTCACCGAGGCCATGAGCCGCTCGATCTCGGCCTCGCTCATCGTGACGCACGGGAGCCCCATCGCGACGCAGTTGTTGAAGAAGATGTCGGCGTAGGACTCGCCGACGAGGGCATGGACTCCCCAGCGCCAGAGCGCCTGCGGTGCGTGCTCGCGCGACGATCCGCAGCCGAAATTCTTGTTGACGATCGCGACGCGAGGGCCCTTCGCCCGGAAGCGCGGATCGTTCATCGGGTGGGCCTTCGGCTGGCCGTCCTGCTCGAAGCGGAGATCCTGGAAGGCGTGCTGACCGAGCCCGTCGAACGTGACCGCGGTCATGTACCGCGCCGGGATGATCTGGTCCGTGTCGATGTCGTTTCCGGGCAGCGGGATCGGGCGTCCGGTCACGCTGTCGACGACGGCCTGCTGCGATTCCCCGGCGCTCATGCGTTCCCCTTCCCGAGGACCTCGCGGACGTCGGTGACGACGCCCTGGATCGCCGCCGCCGCAACCATCGCCGGGCTCATCAAGAGAGTGCGGCCCGACGGGCTTCCCTGGCGGCCCTTGAAGTTGCGGTTGCTCGACGATGCGCAGACCTGCCGTCCCTGGAGCTTGTCCGGGTTCATCGCGAGGCACATCGAGCAGCCGGGCAGCCGCCACTCGAAGCCGGCGTCGCGGAAGACTCGATCGAGTCCTTCCGCCTCGGCCGCGCGGGCGACGTCCTGGGAGCCGGGGACGACGAGCGCCTTCACGTTCGGCGCGACGCGCCCGAGCTTCGCGACGCGAGCCGCCTCGCGCAGGTCGGAGAGGCGCCCGTTCGTACAGGAGCCGATGAACGCGACGTCGATCTTCGTGCCGGCGATGCGGTCGCCTTCGTGCCAGCCCATGTACTGGTACGCGTCCTCGACGACGTCGCGCTCGTGCTTGTCGAACGAGCTCGGGTCGGGGATCTCCGCGTCGACGCCGATCGCCTGGCCGGGATTGATTCCCCACGTGACTGTCGGTGCGATGTCGCTCGCCGCGATCCGGACGACGTCCGCGTACTCAGCGTCCGCGTCGGAGCCGACGGTCCGCCACCAGGCGACCGCCTCCTCGAAGCGATCCGCCGGCGGCGCGTAGGGTCGACCGCGGAGGTACTCGAAGGTGATGTCGTCCGGGTTGACGTAGCCGAGCCGCGCTCCGCCCTCGATCGACATGTTGCAGACGGTCATCCGCTCCTCCATCGACATCGCGTCGAAGACGGAGCCGGCGTACTCGTAGGCGAAACCCACGCCGCCCTTCACGCCGAGGATGCGGATGATGTGCAGGATCACGTCCTTCGCGAAGACGCCGGGGCCGAGCTTCCCCTGCACCTCGATGCGACGCACCTTCGGGCGCGCCATCGCGAGCGTCTGGCTCGCGAGCACGTCGCGCACCTGGCTCGAGCCGATCCCGAGCGCGACCGCGCCGAACGCACCGTGCGTGCTCGTGTGGCTGTCCCCGCACGCGATCGTCATGCCCGGCTGCGTCAAGCCGAGCTCCGGGCCGATCACGTGCACGATGCCCTGATGACCGCTCGCCGGATCGAAGAACCGGATGCCGTGACGGCGGCAGTTCTTCTCGATCTCGGTCAGCATCACCTCGGCCTGACCGTCACGCAGCGGACGCGCCTGCGAATCCGTCGGAATGATGTGGTCGACGGTCGCGAACGTGCGATCGGGGAACGGCACGTCGAGGCCGGCCTCGCGCAGCATTGCGAAGGCCTGCGGGCTCGTCACCTCGTGCACGAGGTGCAAGCCGATGAAGAGCTGGGTCTGGCCGGAGTCGAGCTCGCGGACGGCGTGCAGATCCCACACCTTGTCGAGAAGGCTCTTACCCATGAGGGATCGATACGGGTCTGTCCGGGGGCTTGCAAAAGCACCGACGCCGGAGATATCGGAGAAACACGCCGGCTAACAGCCGTTAGCCACGCTTTGCGGAAGGAGCAGCGATGGCCTCAGCGGAACGAATCGTCGACGCGGACGGACACGTCCTCGAGCATCCGACCGCGATGCTCGAGTACATGCCGTCCCGCTACCGGGAGCGGTGCTTCCACATCGAGACGCGCGCGGACGGCAGCGAATGGCTGCACTTCGAGGGGCGCACGACCAATGCGAATTTCCTCGCGCTGGCCGGCACCGGCGGTCTCTCCCTCGAGGACCGCGAGCGCGCGCGCCGCGGCGAGCTCAAGTACAGCGAGGTGAAGCCGGGCGCGTACAAGCCCGGCGACCGCCTGGCCGAGATGGCGACGGACGACATCCAGCAGGCGGTCGTCTATCCGACCATGTTCCTCGGGATCTCGGGCTTCGCGGACCTCGACTTCGCCGAGGCGCAGGCGGACGCCTACAACCGCTGGCTCGGCGACTATTGCCGCCACGCGCCGCGGCAGCTCTTCGGCATCGCCACGCTCGTGCAAACCGATGTCGAGCGGGCGATTCGCGGCGCGAAGCGGGCGAAGGAGCAAGGCCTCGTCGGGGTCTTCCTCCGTCCGAACCCCTCGGTCGACGGCAAGCACTTCTGCGACCCGATCTACGATCCCCTCTGGGCGACGCTGCAGGACCTCGACCTGACGGTCGGCTTCCACCCCTACCTCGCGAACGACCTGCCCGGCGCGTGTCGCGACCTCGGCTTCGGCGTGTTCGTCGCCCCGGGCGCCCGGCCGATGCTGCAGGACGTCGAGGAAGCGCGCGCGAGCGGGATGGTCGGAATCCAGAACATCTTCTTCAGCCAGGCCCTCTCGAACGTCTTCGACATGCAGACGACGATCACGATGCTGACCTGTGGCGGCGTCCTCGAGCGCTTCCCGAAGCTGAAGGTGATCTTCCTCGAGGCGAACGGCGGCTGGATCGTCCCGTGGCTCGAGCGGCTCGACCACCACTTCGAGATCTTCCCTTGGGACGTGCCGCAGATGAAGCGGCCCGCCTCCGAGTACTTCAAGCGGCAGTGCTGGATCTCGTTCGATCCCGACGAGTCGACTCTCCGCTTCACGGCCGAGAGCCCGCTCTGCGGGCCGGAGCGGATCATCTGGGCGAGCGACTATCCGCACCCGGACGCGAAGATCCCGGGCGTCGTCGGCGAGCTGCGCGAGGCGATGGAGGGTCTGCCGCAGGAGGCGCAGG
Source organism: Deltaproteobacteria bacterium (assembly GCA_016874795.1). Lineage (GTDB taxonomy): Bacteria > Desulfobacterota > Binatia > UBA12015 > UBA12015 > VGTG01. The sequence continues at coordinate 11,345 of VGTG01000166.1, forward strand.
AGCGAATCCTCGGCCTGAACGCGGTCGACCTCTACTCGCTGCCCACGCCGAGCTGATACGCAAAGGGCCGGCCGTCTCGAGGACGGCCGGCCCTTCTTCCGCTTCAGGAGCGGAGGCTATTTGAAGCAGCCACCCGCTTCGATGTTGTTGAAATTCGTTCCGTTGGCCTTGTTGGAGCCGCCGCCGTCGGTCGTGCCGGCTCCCTGGACGAGGTACTCGCAAAGGCCGCTGTCCTGGAGGTTGTTGCCCTTGACGAGCGTGGCCGTCGCCGTCGCCTCGACGCGAACGCCGTTGGCAACGTTGTCCTCGCCCTTGCTGCTGAGCAGCTGGTTGTTGGCACCGCTCACGCCGTAGCCGTCCGACACGTTCGTGTTGGCGTTCAGGCTCTTGAGCACGTTGCCGTCCGCACCCGCAAGGACGTTGAAGCCGCGTCCTACGTTGCCATTCGACTTGACGCTCGTGACCTGGTTGTTGTCTCCGCTCACGGCGACACCGTCACCCGTGTTGGCCTCCGCCGTCGTGTTCTTCACGACGTTCAGGTTGCCCGCGATGCGGATGCCGGTCCCGTTCGTGGAGAAGACACCGCCCGAGTGCGTGTTCGAGTTGCCGTTCAGGAGGAGGCCCGCGCCGGCGTTGTTCTCGACGCGGTTGGTCGCGATCTTGTTGCCGTTGCCGTCGACCTGGATGCCGTTGACGTTGCCGTAGGCACGCACGCCGCGCAGCTCGTGACCATTGGTGTCGATCTCGAAGCCGGCGCTGCCGCCCGTGGCGTCGAGGCCGATGATCAGGACCGGGCTCGCGCCCGCGATCCGGATCGCGGGAAGCGCCGAGTTCGCCGCGGTGACCTCGGCGACCGTGCACTGCGTGATCTCGATCGCGTGGCCCTCATCGATGACCACGTTCTCGGTCGTGCGCGCGTAGACGCAGATCACGTCCGTCGCGGTCGCGAAGTCCACGGCCGCCTGCAGGCTGGTGAAGACCGGCGGCGCCGGGGGCGGAATGCCCTGGAGCACGTACAGCGAGCACGCCGCATCGAGATCCTCGGGGCAGCTCACCGGAGTCGGGACGACCGTCGGGCTCGGGCTCGGCGTCGGCGGACCGATCGGAGTCGCGGTCGATGTCGCAGTCGGGGTGGGCGTCGGAGTCGGGGTGGGCGTCGGAGTCGGGGTGGGCGTCGGAGTCGGCGTCGGAGTCGGCGTCGGAGTCGGCGTCGGAGTCGGCGTCGGAGTCGGAGTCGGCGTCGGAGTCGGCGTCGGCGTCGGAGTCGGAGTCGGCG
>VGTG01000167.1 GCA_016874795.1 Deltaproteobacteria bacterium
CGCCCACCGTGAGATTCGCCTTCGGCCTCCCCGTCCGCATGCTCTACCTCCTGTAGAGCAAGACGACGGGGCCTGTCGATTTATTCGACTTTCTTCAGAGACGGGACACTAGCAGGTCGCTGAAGAATAATGCGTTCGGCGAGATCTGAGCTGCGCGGCGAAGCTCTCGGCGACCGGCGCGCATCGGGAGCCGCCTGAATCCGCGCCTTCGCGCCACTCCCCTCATTTTCGTAGGTGAATTCAGGCGCGTTTACGTGCTCACAGCTCCGCATCTGACCGCCCGGGCTCCCTCATCCCGCCGCTGTCTCGGCCTCCAGCTTCACGATCCGGACGAGGTTGTAGGCTGTTGCGACCAAGTACGCCCACAGACCCGTTCGGGCGACGCCTCGATAGCGAGTCTTCCTCAAACCGCCGATCACCTTCATCCAGCCGAAGATCTCCTCGACCTTCTTGCGGCAGCGCTGGCTCACGGCGTAACCCGGGTGCCGCGTCGTGCGGCGGTCGATCGACGATCGCCGGTTCGTGTCGTTCTGCGCAACGTGCGGAGTAACGCCGGCACCGTTCAGGACTCCGGTGAACGCCGCCACGTCGTAGCCCTTGTCGGCGCCCACTGTCCGCACTTTGATGCCGCGATCGTGCGCACGGCCGATCATGCCCAGAGCTTCATCGCGCTCCGCCCTTCCCGTTGCTTGCGCCACCGAGATGTCGAGACAGAGACCGTTGCGGTTCTCCATGAGCACATGCCCCGAGAAGGAGAGCTTTGCCTCCTTCCCCTTCCCCTTGCGCGCCAGAAGAGCCTCCGGATCCGTCGTCGAGGCGTGCGTCTCGTTCGACCGCCTCTCGCCATGGAAGTCCACGGTCGGATTGCCAGGATCATCCGTCGGCGGCCGCTCCTCAGGCTTCTCGCCCTTGGGCCGATAGCTCTTTGCCGATGCCCACGCTTCGATCAGCGTGCCATCGACCGTGAAGTGCTCGGTCGACATCAGCCGGCGTTCGCGCGCCAGCTGCACCACGCCGTCGAAGAAGAGTCGCGCGACCTCCGAGCGCAGCAGCCGCTCCTTGTTCTTGGCAAACGTTGAAGCGTCAAACGCATCCTCCTCGATGCCCATGTCCAAGAAGAAGCGGAAGAGCAGGTCGTACTGCAGCCGCTCGCAAAACTGCCGCTCGCTGCGCACGCTGTAGAGCGCGATCAGCAAGCACGCTTTCAGCAGCGTCCCGGGCGGGATCGAGGGACGACCGCGATCCGCGTACATCCGGTCGAAGACGGCCGACAGCCGGGCCAGCTCGCCATCGGCGATCTCCTTGATGCGCGGAATCGGATGATCCTTCGGCACCCGCCGCGACGGCGTCATCAGGCTGAACATCGACTCCCGCTTCTCCACCTCGCCCCGCATGCTCCACCTCCGGCTACGTAGGAAGTCGATACAGCCCGCGAGGCCAGTTGTCAAGCTAAAGTCGCTGCTCTGGGGCCTTCTTCAGCAACCTGCTAAGGCCCGATATCGCAGGAGAAGGGTCATGAAGAGGTTCATCTCCCACGACGAGCTCGCCCGCGACCGCCGCTTCATCCGACAGAACAACGCTCTCACGACGGTCCTGTCGCAGCTTCCCGACGACGTCGACAAGGTGGTCGAGACCTTCGAGTCGATCGACGCGATGATCGAGAAGGGGGTTCGCGGCACCGAGGCCGAGCCGCTCTACGAGGACTACGGCCCGGCGTTCGGGCTCGTCACGCTGAACGAGCCGCTCCGCCCGGACGACCCCGCGGCGCTGACGCGTCTCCGCGTGCGCATGCACGGCATCTTCGTCGGCGAGCTGCAGGCGCTCGAGGGCGCCGGCCGCTCGCTGTGGGACTTCCCGGACGCCCCGTGGGAGTTCAAGATGAACATGGCGCGCCAGTGCTGGGACGAGGCGCGGCACGTGCAGATCTACGAGAAGCTCCTCGAGCACGTCGGCGCCTATCCCGGGATGTTCCCGGAGAGCACGTTTCTCTTCGAGTGCGCCTGCTCGGACGATCCGTCGATGCGCGTCGCCGGCGTCAATCGCGGGCTCGAAGGGCTCGCCTGCGACGTGTTTCGCGACATGATCCGCTACGCCGAGGAGAGCGGCGACGAGGTGATGAAGCAGGCGGTCGACTTCGTCCTCGCCGACGAGCTGACGCACGTGCGCTTCGGCAGCGAGTGGGTGCGCGAGTTCACGAAGGACGACCCGGAGCGCTTCGAGCGCGCGCAGGAGTTCCGCCGGCAGGTCGACAAGCAATTCAGCTTCGGCGGCTCTCGCTCGGACCGGAAGGACGCGGCGATCCCGATCGCGCGCGAGGTACGGCAGGAAGCCGGCTTCACGGAGCAGGAGATCGACGAGCTCGTCACCATCTCCGCAGGCGGGCCCTCGAAGGAGACGATCAAGGCCGCAGCGCGCATCCTGCGCGAGCGCCACAGGGCGCGCCGCGCCGCGCGTGCGGCGGCGCAGGGCGGCGAAGCGGGCGGCGGGAAGTCCCCGGAGGGAGCGCCCGCGTGAGCGAGCCTCGCTTGTATCCGGGAATCGGGCGCGACGAGCGCACCGCGTTCCCGCCCTACTCCGCCTTCGACATCCCGGAAGACCTGCGCGAGCTGCGCGGCCGCTACGACGTCGAAGCGACCGCCCGGCGCATGCGAAATTTTCGCTACACGCACGAGTGGATGGCGATGATCCTCGGCGGGTGGATCGCGACGATCCCGGAGATCCCCGTGAAGACGGGGCTCGGAAAGATCGTGTGGGAGACGGCGCAGGCCGCCGACGCGTTCGGGAAGCGCTTGCCGGAGCTGCGCGCCGGGCGGAACGTCGCGACGGCTTCGCGTCCCGCGAACCAGGGCTTCGCCGACCTGATCCAGGAAGTCGCCGCACCGGAGTCGCCGGACCAGACGATCGAGAAGATCGCCGGGCTCTGCGACGTGCTGATGCCGCACCTGATCGCCGTCTACGAGGCGAACGCGCGCGCGACCGACACGATCTGCGACGCGCCGACGATCGAGCTTCTGGAGGACGCGACGCGGAAGCTCCGCCGGCACGTCGCTTGGGGCAACGAGGTCCTCGACCGGCTCTGCGACACGGACGGGAAGCAGGAGCGGCGAGCGGCTCGTGCGCGAGCGCTCGAGGCGCAGCTTCGCGCCTGCGGCGGCGTCACGGGCGAGCTGCCCTAGCCTGCATTTCTCACCAGATCCCTACTGCGGCGGCCGATAGCACCGAATCTTCGCGAGCTTCTCCCTCCGGGCTCCTCGACGTACTGTTCAAGTACGCCTGCGTCGCCCTCCGGTCCGAGGCTCGCGAATCTTCCGCACTCTCGACCGCCTCGCGACGTGATCTGGTGAGAAATGCAGGCTAGGCAACGAACTGCCGAGCGCCTGTGGGCGCGAGTTCTTGGATCACGTCGTCGACGTGCGTCGGGTCGACGTTGGCTTCGAGTTTTCGCTTCGGACCCTCGTAGTCGTCGAAGAGCGCTTGGTGCGCCGCTCGCGAGAGGTCGCCGTCGCGGACATCGTAGTCGCGCACCCAGTCGAGGAGGTACGCGAGGCGCTCGTCCTGCTCGCGCTTCGTGGGGTACTTGTGGGGCTCCCACGGGCGACTGCGGCAGTTCGCGAGGCACGCTTCGACGCCCGGATCGAGAAAAGGAAGGATGGGACGATACGCGAGCGCTTCGCGTGCGAGATTTGCGTAGCAGCCCTCGACGACCCAGCTCGCGCTCCGCTCGCAGAACGCTTGCAGATCTGGACCTCTGCGCCGAAGCGCGGCTCGCGCACACTCTCCACGATCTCGCCCGCGTGCAGCGAGCTCTCGGCGTCGCGGAAGCAGCGAGCGACTGCGCGACGCGCGCCGTCCGGATCGCGGCGCGCCTCGGCCTGTCGGGGCTTCTCGCCGATGCCGAACGGCTCGAGCCGGCGAGCACGGTGCAAAGCGAGCACGGCGAAGCGGCCGCAGGACCCTCCGACGAGTACGTCTTTCGCCGCCAGGGCGAGTACTGGGAGATCGTGTTCGGCGGTGCGGCTTCCCGTCTGCGCGACTGCAAGGGCCTCCACCCGATCGCGCATCTCCTGCGGAGCCCCGGGCGCGCGCATCTCGTCGTCGATCTCGTCGCCGTCGCGGAGCGGGGCGCCGGCGAAGCGCACACGAGCGAGGCGCGCACCAGCAAAGCGGGACGGCTCGGGCGGCCGGACGAGCACGCGCTTCGCTTCGGCGACCTCGGCGACGCGGGCGAGCTGCTCGATACGCGAAGCAGCGCCGCCTACCGCGAGCGGCGCCGTGAGCTCCTGGCCGAACGCGAGGAGGCCCGCGACTACAGCGACGTCGCCCGACTCGAGCGCATCCAGCAGGAGATCGAGGCGATCGAAGCGCAGCTCGCCGGCAGCATCGGACTCCGCGGCGGCGCACGGCGTGCTGCCTCGCACGCGGAGCGCGCGCGCGTCAGCGTCACGCGCACGATCCGCGACGCGATCCGGCGGATCTCGCGCCACGACGCGGCGCTCGGGCACTTTCTCACGAGCACGGTGCGCACCGGGCGTCTCTGCGCCTACGAGCCGCCGCCCGGCGCGGCCATCGAGTGGCGGATCTGAGCGCGCCTCCCTCCGCCGCTCAGCTCACGCGCACCGAGAAGCTCGGTCCCGCCTCCTCGGCGAGGAACGGCACGAACGACGGATCGCCTTCCAGGTAGACTTTCAGGAACGGCAGCACCCAGCGCTTCACGCGCTCGTGCGCCTCCTCCTGCGTCAAGACCAGAGGCGGCTCGCAGTCCGCGCTCGGGAAGCATCCGTCGGAGAACGCGTAGTGGCCCGTGCTCCGGATCGAGACGAGCCACTTCGGCGCCCGGCTCCGCTCGAACGCCGCGATGTTCGATTCATTGTCGACGACCGAGTCGACCTCGCCGATCAGCGTCATCGACGGGATCGTGAGAGCGCCCTGGGGCGGCGCAGCGGCGGCCATCGGCACGGCGACCTTGAAGCGCCCGTCCCGCATCGTCGTGAGGAACGTCGTCAGACCGCCGAACGAGTGACCCGTCATCGCGATGCGCTCGGGATCGAGCGCGCCGAAGAAGGGCGAAGCAGAATCCGCGTTGCGGGCGAGCACGTCGTCGAGCGCGAAGAGCACGTCGTCCGGGCGCTCGACCGCCCAGCGCGCGACGTCGACGCGGCACTGCGGGAACTCGAAGAGCGTGTTCCCGACGTGACGCGGCGCCACGACGATGAAGCCGTGCGAGGCGAGCCACGGCGTGAGGAAGAGGCTCTGGCGCTCGAATCCGCACGAGCCGTGCGAGAACACCACGACCGGGTACGGACCGCCGGAGAGGTCGACCGGCGCGTCGCGCACGGCGCGGAAGGCCGGATCGGGATCGCCCGCGCCGGGCGTCGTCGGGTACCAGACGGCCGTCTCGAACGTGCGCGGCTCGCCGTCGACGCTCGAAGGCCGCGTCAAGATCAGCTCACGTGCGCCCGCCCCGTACGGTCCGGGCTCGCGGACGTCGAAGCAGGTGCTCGCCGTCCAGTCGACGACGTCGTCGCAATGTGACAGCGAAGTGCACGCGTGCTCCGCGTAGCTCGCGCTCGAGCCCGGCGCGTGGATGCGGATGCGGCCGGACATGCTGCCTCCCGCGGGCGTCGTCGGAAGACGACGCGTGCCGCCGGTGCTGCTCCGACAACTGGCCTCGGGTGCGATCCGGCACGAGAAGACGGGATCGCCTTCCGGAGCGATCCGTCCGCACGCGACCCGGCGCGTGCCGCAGGTCGCGTCGGCGAGCGTCGCCGCGCCGATCTCGCGGCACTCCTCGCGCAGGTCGCCGTCGGCGATCGCGCGCTCGAGGACGTCCGCGACGCAGGCGTCGTAGTCGGAGCGGCGCGCTCCCACGCTCCCGTCGTACGAGGCGCACGGACAGGCCCCCTCGGCGGCGGCGCGGAGCTCGGTGATGGAGCGCTGGTCGACGGCGTCTCCCGCGAGGCACGCTTCGGCTCGAGCGCGCTCCGGAGAAGCAACCGCGAGGAGCAACGGGATCGCGAGGAGGAGAAGGGGTCGTGAGGGGCTCATGGGGCCCTCGTAGATCAGCCCCCCGGAACGGACCAACTCGATTCGGCGCGAACGGCCCTCGCTTCGCATCGAGCGGGAGCCTTCGATATCGTCCGACCCGACCGATGGCGCCCCAGGAGACCCCCGTCTGCCGAGCCGACGAGATCGCCGAGGGCGCCTCGCGGAAGTTCCATCTCCGCGGCGGCGATCGCGACGTCGAGTGCTTCGTGGTCCGCTTCCGCGGCGCGCTCCACGCCTACGTCAACGAGTGCCGGCACATCGCGATGACGCTCGACTGGGTCGAGAACCAGTTCTTCACCGAGGACGGCGACTATCTGATGTGCCCGACCCACGGCGCCTGGTACCGGCCCGACGACGGCGAATGCGTGGCAGGCCCGCCGTGCGGCAAGGCCCTCCACCGCGTCCCTCTCGTCGAGCGCGACGGCGACCTCTTCGCGCTCCCTCCCGAGTGGCGCTAGCCCCTCCGCGCGCAAAGCGCGCGGCCGAGCGGAAACGAGCGCGGGAGTGGGGCACAGCTTGGGCTTTGCCGCGTGGGGCGAGGGGCGCGTGCCCCTCGTTCGATGAACCCGTTACTCGGGCTCGTCGCCGAAGTGGGCGCGGATGATGCGCTGCTTCAGGTAGTCGAGCGTACCGAGATCTTCGACGATGTCGCCGCCGGTGTCGTAGAAGAAGATCTCGCCGTTCTTGTTGCGTCCGACCGCGACCAGCCACTCGAGATCGTCGCGATCCTCGAGCAGATAGTTGATCGTCTGGGCCACCCCACGACCGGGGATGATCGTGATCTTCGGCCGAAGCGTCGACTTCTCCTGTTTCGCCATGAGCCTGCCTTGCTCTTTACGATAGGGACGGCCGTATCACCAAGTCAACCGGAATACACCCATCAGTTCGGCGCGAAACGTCTGCGGCGTGAGGTCGATCAAGCGCACCGAGGAAAGCTCGTAGCCCCCGGCCCGGAGCCCGCGCGCGTCGCGGGCGAACGTCGCGACGTCGCAGGACACGTAGACGATCCGATCGGGCCGCCGCGCCAGAAGCGCGGGAAGGGCCGCGGCCGCGCCGGCGCGCGGCGGATCCAGCACGACGCAGGCGGGACGCTCGGGGAGCGCGGCTTCGAGACCGCCCGCTTCCGCGCGCAGGACGGTGAAACTCGTCCGCTCCGCGAGCGCGAGCCGGGCGGCCGACGCCGCGGCGGCGCGCACGGCGCGTGCGTCCGCATCGATGCCGACGACCCGCGCTCCCGCTTGCGCGAGCGGGAGGCTGAAGTTCCCTGCCCCGCAGTAGAGATCGACGATCTCCTCGCCGGCGACCGCGCCGACCGCTTCCGTCACCGCCGCGACGAGTGAGCGGTTCAGCGTGCCGTTCACCTGTGTGAACACGCCGATCGGGACGTGCAGGACGACGCCCGGCGCGACTTCGAGACGCTGCTCGATGTCGCCCGCTTCGCGCGCCCACGGCTCGCGAGTGCTGCCACGGCCCTTCTCGCGGGGACGTGCACCGTGGCGTGCCGCCGCCTCGAGGCGAAGGCCAGCGAGATGCGCTTCGCCGAGCGCGGACTCTCCCGAAGCGGTCAGTCGAGCGAGGAGCGGCTCCGCCTCGATCGGCACGGCGGACGCGGAGATTCCGAGGAGCCGGACCGCCGCCTCGTCGTCGACGAGGACCTCGACCTCCCGCAGGCTCGGAACGGCGCCGCCGAGCTCGCGGACGAGAGGAAGAGCCGCGACGAGCTCGGCCCGCGCGATCACGCAGTCGTCCACGCCGACGACGTCGTGCGAAGCGCGGCCGCGATAGCCGACCGTCGGGGATCCCGCGACGCGCGCGACCGCGAGGCGGATCCGGCTTCGCGTCCGCCACTCGTCGCCGACGATCGCCGGAAGGATGGCTCCGGGCCGCGCGCCCGTGCCGCGCTCGATCTCGCGCAGGACGACGGCTTCCTTCTCCACGAGCTGCCGCTCGTACGCGAGCGGCTGCCAGGGACAACCGCCGCAGAGGGCGACGATCGAACACGGCGGGGTGCGGCGTCCGGCCTCCGGCGGCGAAGCGAGAACGCGCACGACGCGCGCGCGCAGGAAATCGCGGCGCGCCTCCACGACGCGCGCGCGCACGCACTCGCCGGGCAAGCCCTCGTCGAGAAGAACGACCCGGCCGTCGTCTGCACGCGCGAGAGCGCCCGGTCCGTGGACGAGCCTCTCGATTTCGAGCTCGAGCTCGCGTCCCATCGCGGGGTCCACGGCGGTCACGCGCGAGCGCATCCTCGGCTTCTCGCTCTGCCGCGCGCGAAAGGCCAGCCGCGGCGTCGCGCGACGCATCGCGCGGGCCCGTGCGGTGCCAGCGCGGCGTCTCTGTGGTAGGAGGGGCTACCCCGGCGAGAAGCTCGACGCAGCGGGGACGTCGCGATGGAGCAACGATCGGCGGTCCGGGTTCGGCGCGCGCGTCGAGACGACGTCGGAAAGCTCGCCGAGCGTGCCGGCGGGCCCGCGGCGGGGCGGATCCGCGCCGTGCGGCGGCTGCTGAAGACCCTGGTCGCGGACGTCTACGTCCTCGAGCGCGACGGCGGGGTCGACGGCGTCGTCGCCGTCACCTATCGGCGAAGCCTCGCGGAGGGCGGCTTGCAGGCGACGATCGACGCGCTCCACTGCTTCGGCCGGGGCGACGCCGACGAGCGACGGGCCGATCTCCTGCGACTCCTCGACTGCGCCCTCACGCGTGCGGAGCGCCGCGGCTGCGTCGCGGTCGAGTGCACGAGCGACGCGGGCGAGGTACGGGAGGAGCTGCTGCGGAGAGGGTTCGCTGCGGGACCACCGCGCCTTCGCCAGCGGCTCGCGACTCGCGCGGAAGGGGAAGAGGAAGCATGACGAAGTTCATCATGGGCCTGCTGCTCGGGCTGATCCTGGGGATCGGCGGGACCGCGGCCTTCCTGATCACCGCGCAGGGCGGCGACTACCTCGTCGCGACGAGCCCGCGCGTGCGCGAGCTCGAGGCGACTCTCAAGCAGGGTGACTCGGAGCGCGAGTGGCTCCGTCACCAGCTCCGCGAGTCGAGCGACAGCCTGACCCGGCTCGAATCGCGCTTCGTCGGGCTGAGTGAGCGCTTCGATCGCCTCGGCGGCGCGGCCGCCGCGACCTCCGACGGCGGTTCGGCGACGTCCGGCTCCGGAGCGGCGAGCGGTGGAGCAGGCTCTGCGAGCGGGTCCGACGCCACCGCGAGCAGCGGAGACCTCGCGGAGACCGAAGAGGGAAACGCTGGCGCCGAGGGCGCACCGAGCGAGCCCGCTTCCGAGCCGACGCCCGAGGGCCCGTCCGCGACTCCGTGAGCGATCCGGCTCCGACCGAGTCGTTCCGAACGAGCCAGGTCCGCGGCGCGCCTCCTCTCGCGCGCGCCGCGGACCCCGGGCCGCTTCAGCCTCGAAGCGTCATTTCATCTTGCACGTCGTGACCCGCCGCCTTTCGACGGCCTTCGTCGTGCAGGCCATCTGACCGCTCGCGGTCAGACCCGGGAACTCGACCCGGACCAGCATCTCGTTGCCGATGACGTCGGCGAGCGCTTCGTCCTCGACCTTGAGGATGACCTGCGTCGAGTTCTTGCCGAGCTTCCGGATGGTGAGCTGGGAATCGCGGGAGAAGAACTGACCGCGCGTGCGCGAAGCGCTCGGGTCGATCTCGTCCCCGGGGATCGAGAACTGGACTGCGTCGTCGCCACGGACCAGCTCGACGTCGACGTCACGTCCGAGGTCCGCGATCCACGGCTTGAAGCTCACGCGGATCGAAGCGATGACCTTCTTCCTGCGGTCGATCACGATCTCGGCGTTGCCGTTGAGACCCGTGCAGGCCTCCTGCTGATCGGGGTTCGCGACCGTCGAGCAGGAATCGCAGGCGTCGCCGATGCCGTCGGAGTCGAGGTCTCTCTGGAACTCGTTCGGTACCGTCGGGCAGTTGTCGTCGGCGTCGTGGATTCCGTCGGAGTCGAAGTCGTCCGGGTTCGGTGCCGGGCTCGGAGTCGGCCGCGGCGACGGGCTCGCCGTCGGACGCGGGCTCGCGGTCGGATGCGGAGTCTGCGTCGGACGCGGGCTCGGTGTCGGCGTGACGACCGGAGTCGGGGTGGGAGATGGCGGGTTCGCGGCGCCGTCCTCGTAGAGGTACGCCACCGCGCCGCGCTCGTAGTCCTTCAGCCCCGCGCCGCGATTGTCGAAGTGCGCCATCCAGTACATCGTCGCGTTGATCACGAACTCGTCGGTCGTCTTGCCGAGGTTCGGGTCCCACGAATGCGCGAAGCCGATCGCGTGTCCGAGCTCGTGCGTCGCGATCTCCTTCAGGTTCTGCTCGTTCCAGAACCAGCAGTTCTCCCAGCCGTCGTTGAAGACGATCCCGCCACTCGTGATCTCGCGGAACGGCGTGCCGCCCACGAGACCGCCGCTCGCACAAAAGCCGCCAATCGCGAGCGCGCCGGCGGCGCAGCTCGACGGATTGCCGACCTGATTCTGGGGATCGCCGAAGCTGACCGTGACGTATCCCGGATTGCAGACGAAGCCGGGGCCGTTCTTCTCTCCCTTGTAGTCGGCGCGGAAGGACGAGCCCGCCTGGTTGCTCCAGGCCGCGCCCGCGCTCGAGACGATGCGGTTCGCCGCAGCCTTGCCGAGCACCTGCTCGCCGTTCAAGTCGCCCCAGATCGCGACCGGATCGTAGAACCAGCGCGAGCCCGGCTCCATCAAGCGGAACTGCGACTGAGCTTGCGAGATACCTTCGAGGCGCGGTGCGCTCGGCTGCAGCCGGCCCGCAAGCCGCACGGCACCCGGGCTGCGGCGGCCGACACCGAGGCCGCGCTCGAACGTCGAGAGAAGCTCGCGCACGCGGCTTCCACCGCGACCGACGCGCGTCAGCATCACGCGGCCGTCGCCGAGCACCTCGGCGTCGACCTTGCCGATCGCCATGTGCTTCGTGCGCAGACCATTGTCGGCCGTGCGCTCGAGATACGCGACCACGGTCTCGCCGATCTGATACTCGGCGGAGCCGAACGCCCACTGCGTGTCGATTCCCACGCGGCCGCCGACTTCCTGAAGGACCACGCGCTCACCGGGGACTGCGCCCTTGTATCCCTCGACGACGTTCAGCGTGACTTCGGTCGTGATCTTCGAGCCGTCGAATGCGCGGACGCTTCGAATGTTCTCGACCCGAGCAAGTACGACCGCGTCTGCGCTGGCGACCAACTCGTCCTGATCCGGTATGATCCAGGTCGTCGCCGCCGCTGGCTTCGCGCCGATCGACAACATCACGACCAGCGTGAAACCCAACCACCCCAAGTTCTTCCGCATCGCAGCCTCCTCGCGGGCGGAGTCAGCAATGGGGGTGCCATGGGGCGAGCCTCGAAGACTCACCAGGAATCCGCTCGTTCCTTTCGCAATGCGATAGGCTCTCGACGCTCACCGACGTAACGGTGACGCCCTGAGCTTGACGCGCGTCACGCTCGAGACGCCGAATGACGCTCTCCGAACGGCGTCACCGCGCGTCATCGCGCGTCAAGTCGCTCCCGTCGGGAGCCCGGAGCAGCGCCACAAAATGCGCCTCGCCTCTACGGTACGGTCGGCTGGGGTTCCCGCCATGTCTTCTGCAGGCGCGAGAAGTGTGTTTCAATCGAGGTGTGGCGATCGACTTGACCTGCCTCGGAACCGGCGACGCCTTCGGCTCCGTCGGAAGGCACAACGCCGGCTACCTCGTGCGGACCGCCGAGACGTCCCTCCTCCTCGACGCCGGGCCGAGCGTGCTCGTCGCGCTCAAGTCTCTCCAGCACGAGCCCGAGCCGATCGATGCGGTCGTCATCAGCCACCTGCACGGCGATCACTTCGGCGGCGTGCCGTTCCTGCTCCTCGATTTCACGTACGAGACGCGGCGCACGCGCGAGCTGACGATCGTCGGTCCGCCCGGCGTGGAGGAACGCGTCCGCACGCTCTATCACACGCTGTACTCGGAGCGGCGCGGTCAGCCGATCCCGTTCCCCGTCAAGTTCGTCGAGGTCGCGAACGGCTCGACGTTCGAGATCGCCGACGCACGGATCGAGAGCTTCGCGGTCCCGCACCAGACGTGCGAGCTCTCGCTCGGACATAAGCTCAGCAGCGGCGGACGCTCACTCGTCTACTCGGGCGACACGCCGTGGACGGACGACCTCATCCGCCAATCGAGCGGCTCGGACCTGTTCCTGTGCGAGTGCTCGACGTTCGACAGCGAGGTTCCGCGACACGTCCGCTACGTCGAGCTCGAGGAGAACCGGAAGCGCCTCGAGTGCAAGGACATCCTTCTCGTCCACATCGGACGGGACGTGCGCCAGCGCGCCGGTGAGATCGGCCTCCCCCTCGCCGACGACGGCCTCGTCAAGAAGGTGTAGTTCGAGCGAGGGGGCACTGCCCCCTCGCCGAAGGCTCGGCAAAGCCGAGCCTTCTCCACGGTTGATCGCAAGCGAGGGGGCACTGCCCCCTCGCCGAAGGCTCGGCAAAGCCGAGCCTTCTCCACGGTTGA
>VGTG01000168.1 GCA_016874795.1 Deltaproteobacteria bacterium
ATCGACCGGCTCGTGCATGGCGCGCGCGAGCGCCGCGCTCCGCTCGAGAGCCCGCGCGCGCGTCGTCCCGGGCGAGCGCAGGAGCGAGGCCAGGACGAGCGCCTCGGCGTGCGACACGCCGTGCGGGTCCTTGCCGAGGAGCGCGCTCGACGCGGCAGCGACGCCCACCACGTCGCCGCGCACCGGAACGAGGTTCAGGTACGCCTCGAGGACCTCCTCCTTCGACCAGCTTCGCTCGAGCGCGAGCGCGGCGAGGATCTGCCGCACCTTCTCGCCGAGCGTCCTCCCACCCCTGCCGGGAAGCAGCGACGGATCGAGCAGGGCCGCGAGCTGCATCGTGATCGTGCTCGCACCGCGCCGGGTTTCCCCCGTGACTCGACCGAGAGCGGCCGCGACGATCGCGCGCCCGTCGACGCCCTGGTGCGAACGGAAGCGGCGGTCCTCCGAGTGCAGGACCGCGGCGACGAGCGCGGGTGAGATGCGCTCGAGCGGCGTCCATTCGAGCGCGCGCCGCTTCTCGTCGATGCGTACCTCGTGCAGCACCGCACCGTCGCGGTCGAGAAGGCGCGCGTCGGACGGGCGGTGCGCCGCCCGGACCTCCCGCGGGGTCGGAACCTCGAGAAGGCTCGAGCCGAGCCGGACGGCGGCGAGCAGTCCCGCCGCGAGCACCGCGGCGCAAGCGCCTCCGAAGCGAAGCCAGGCTCGACGTCCCGTCATCGCTCCACGCGCACCGGTGCGTTCGGCGTCTCGCCGAACGATTCGGGCGCGTAGAGCGCCTCGACGCGCGTCGGCGGGAGCCCGAGCTCGCCGGCCTGGTTCAGACGGATCGCGTACTCGAGCGAGAACGCTCCCTGCGGGACCTCGGAGAAGTACGCGCGGTACGCCTCGAAGCCGCGCTCCACGAAGTCGGGCGAGAGCCCGTCGCTCGCCCCCGGCGCGGCGCCACCCGGGAAGCTCGCGAGATGCGACGCTCCCGTCGGTACCGGATCGTCCACGACGACCCATCCCGAATCGCTCGCCGCCTCGACGTCGAGACGCACGCGAAGGACGTCCCCCACGTGCAGCGCGCCGTCCGGACGCGGCGACACCGGCGTCACGGTGCGACGGATCGTGAAGCCGCTCGAGAGCGGCTCGCGCAGCGGGATCGCGGCGCGTGCCTGCACGGTGATCCAGGGACGTCCCGATCCCTGGTGGACGGTGACGAGGTCGGCTCGCGCATCCGGCCAGGCGAAGTCGAGCGTGCCGCCGCGCGGCTCCTTGCGCCAGTCGAGCTCTTGGGTCTCGGTCCCGAGCGAGACCGTCGTCGTGCCGGAGACGGCCTCCGCCTCGAGCTCGTTCGAGAAGCGCCCGAGGGCGACGACGCCCCACGCGTTCGCGACCGTCGTCGACCAGGCGCCGCGGCGCTGCTCGCCGAGCGCGCCGCGCACGAGCCGGGGCAGGTCTTCCTTCCACGCGCCGGAATCGATCAAGAGCAGAATCAAGCGCAGCGTATCCGCTCCCGAGCCGGAGAGGAGCCAGCTCGGGCTCCCCGCATCCGGCGCCGAAGCGGTGAGCGTCGTTCCCTGCAGGTAGAGCCGGGCGCGGACGAGACGCTCGACCTCGGCGAGGCGTGACTTTCGCTCCGGGAAGTCGGCGGTCTGGAGGAGGATCTGCCACCAGTCGATCAGAGCCGGCATCGGCCACAGCGAAGGCTCGATCGTGATGCTGCTCGAGAGGTCCGGCCGCGCGACGCCGGCGCGCGCGAGCGCCGCGATCGCGGAGAGCTTGCGCAGCGGCAGGTCGGTCCCGCCGGAATCCTCCTGGGCGACCCGGCCCTCGACGAAGGCGACGAGCCCTTCCTCGAGACGCGCCTCGAGATCCGCCGGCAGCGGCCGTCCGGAAGCGATGCTGATCGAGAGCACGTAGGACGTGAGGAGATCGCTCCCCGAATCCATCGTCGGGAAGAACTCGAGGAGGCCGTTTTCGTCGAGGCTCGAGGGCATGCCGTCGACGACCGACGACCAGAGCGCTTCGTCGCCGAGCGCGATCGCGCGCGAGACGCGCTGCTCGAGGCACGTGTACGGATAGGCGCGCATCCAGTCGCGCACGCCGGACAGCCCGTCGGAGAGAGAAGCGGCGAGCGCGACGCGCACCTCACCGCGGCCCGGGAGCGCGTCCGCCGGACGCTCGACGGGCAAGCGCAACGGACCGGGAGGCTCGAAGCGAAGGAGGCTCGCCTGCATCGTGCGCACGGGGACCGCGGGCACCACGCGCTGGACGATCCGCAGCCGATCGGAGTCGCCGGAGCCGGCGTCGGTCGCCTCGATCTCCCACGGAAGCTCCGTCACTCCGTTCGGAATGCTCGTCTCCCAGCCGAGCGTCTTCGCCTGGCCGGGCCCGAGCCGTGCCTCCTGCGGCGAGAGCGTCTCGCCGAGACCTTGCACCGTCGCGGAGAGGCGCACGTCCATCGGACGCTCGGTCGTGTTCCGCGCCGTGACCTCGGACCACAGACGGTCGCCGCTCCGCGCCAGCGGCGCGAGGCCGGAGAAGAGCATCAGGTCCTGCGTGCTCCGGATCGTCGCCTCGCCCGTGCCGAAGCGCTCGTCGCCGAGAGCGACCGCGACGATCCGGAACGAGGTGAGCGAATCGTTGAGCGGAATCTCGACCCGGGCGTCGCCCTGCGCGTCGAGCGGGATGCGCGCTTGCCAGAGAAGCAAGGTGTCGAGCAGCTCGCGCGTCGGCTTTCGTCCGCCGCCTCCGCCGGCGTCCACCGCCTTGCGGCCGAAGTGACGCTTCCCGATCAGCTGCAGACCGCTCGTCGAGGTGGCGACGCTCTCCTCGCGCGTGTGCATCATCGCGCGCAGCAGGTTCCACGTCGGATTCGGCGCGAGCTCGAGAAGCCCCTCGTCGACAGCGGCGAGCGCCACGTGGCTTCCCGCCGGCGGCGGACCGCCCTCGGGCGTCCGCACGACGAGGTTCACCGACGCTTTCTCGCGCACGCGGTAGACCTCGTGCTCCGGCTTCACGTCGACCGCGAGACGGTGCTCGTCCCAGCCGACCTCGAGCTCCGTCAAGCCGAAGCGCAGAGCCGGCTTGCCGAGATCGAGCCGCGCCGTCGGCTGCGGCCGGCTCACGCGCCCGCGCACCGCGAGCACCGAGACGAACGCGTTCGGTGCGAGCCGGCCCTCGATCGGTATCGAGAGGACCGGGTTTTCGCGTCCGAGGGGCCGCACGGACGCTTCGAGGATGCCCTCGCGCTCGACCGTCACGAGAGCGGTCGAGCGCGCGAACGGCGAGCGCACCTGCAGGCGCGCGGTCTCGCCCGGCTCCCAGCGACGCCGCTCGGGTACGAGCTCCATGCGGTCTGCGTCGCTCGCCTCGAACCAGACGTCCGAGCTGCCCTCGATCCAGACCGACCCGTGCGTCGAGCTCGCAGCACCTCGAGCGTCGCGGACCGTCGCCTCGAGGACGAGCTGTCCCGTGCCGGGAGGACGACGACGGCACGAGAGCCGACCTTCGGCGTCGGTGCGGCCGCTGCAGAGAGCGTGCAAGCGCTCGGTCTCCGTCACGTACTCGTACGCGTAGAAGCCGCCGACGACGCGCGTGCGGTTCGAGAAGTACTTCTGCGAGAAGGCCGTCACCTGGACCGCGGCGTCGGCGACGGGTTTTCCCGAAGGGTCGATCACGGCGACGTGCACCGAGAGGTCGCTGCCCGTTCCGGCCCAGTCGTCGATCCGGATCCCGGGAACCCACGCGGCGGGCCAGAGCGGGACCGAGGACGAGCTCGTCTGGATCTCGCCGTTCGGGTCGCGGAACTCGATCTCGGCGCCGAGCTCCTTGGGCGTCGTCGGCGGAGGGAGATCTTCGATCCACGCGCGCGCGGTGCCCTGGGCGTCGAGCACGATCTTCTCGCTTCGATGGACCGAGGAGGTCGACTCCTGCGACGAGTCGGAGTACGGGCGCTGTCTCTCGATGCCGACCTCGACCGCGCCGTTCCCGAAAGCGAAGCTCTCGAGCTCCTTCGGCGGCTGGATCGAGAGATCGCGGATCGTCGAGCGCAGCACGACCGGCATCTCGCCGGCGCCGCCTCCCGCCAGGTAGCGCACCGACATGTCGACCGGAACCCGCGTCGCTCGCACCTGAGCCTCGGGCGGCAGCTTGACGGCGGCCTGCAGGAGCGGCACGCGGAACTCCGCGACGCGGAACGTCGCCGATTCCCAGGTCTCCTCGAAGCGTTGCGGACGGTACACGCTCGGCGCTCCGGCGGACGTCGCACCGGGAGTCGGGCTCGGCGCGGCTTCGGGTTCCGGTCGCACCAGCGTGACGTCGTACGTGCCGAGCTTCGCCGAAGGCGGGATCGTCCACACGGTCTCCGCCGTGCCGTCGTCCGCCCAGTCGAGGGGGAAGTCGACGCTCGTGCCGGTTCCCTGGTGCCGGAGGGTCACGCGCGTCGGTCGATCCTCGGGCGGGACGAGCCCGAATCCGTCGTCCGTCTCGCGGCGCAGCACGTGCTTCATGTGCACGGGCTGACCGGCGCGGAGCAGGCTTCGGGCGAGGATCGTGTGCGCCGTGATCGTGCCGCCGGAGTACCCGCCTTCGAAGATCCCGAAGCGCCACGCCTCGATCCCGTCGTTCCAGCTCGAGAAGACGAAGCCGAGGTCGCCGCCGAGCTCGGCCGTGACGAAGAGACCGTCGCCGAGCCCCGAGAGCGGCTGGTTGCCGCGCCAGTCGCGGAACGGATCGGGCTTCTCGTCCGCGTACGAGCAGCTCGGGACCTCGGAGCGTCCGGGCAGCGCGTCGATGCGCGCGAGGCCCTGCGCGTCCGTCGGTCCCTGCCAGAGGACGCGTCCGGTGCAGTCGTGCACGCGCACCGATGCATCGCCGACCGGCTCGCCGCGATCGAGCGACGTCACCCAGACGAGCGAGCTCTGGCGGCCCCACTTCAAGTGCACGGCGAGGTTCGTCACGAGCGCCGCCGCGCTGACGTACATCGGCTCCGGCTTTCCGAGGAGCGCTTCGCCGAGCGGGCGGCTCGCGACCTCGACGACGTAGAGACCGGGCTCCGGAAGCGGGATTCCGAGGACCTCGGTCTCTCCCGGCTCGCCGGGGATCGGGACGGCGAGCGACCGGGGAGCGGGCGTGCCCGGCGCGCCGGCGAAGATCGAACGCGCGCGGTGCGCGAGCGCGACGCGCGAGAGCCACGGGACGATCTCGTGGGCGCGTGCGGTGTCGAGGCGCAGCACCTTCGCCGGAAGCGTCGCCTCGACCGAAGCCGCGTCCGCGCCGGCGGCACGTCCGAGGTTTCGCACGGTGATCGGCAGCGCGGGTTCGACCTTCGACTCGAGGATGCCGAACCGCGCCGCGAACTTGGCGAGCGGCGGGTCCGGCCCGATCTCGACGCGCAGAGGAAAGCGATCCGCGTTGGCGAGCGTCCGGCCGGCGTCGTCGCGCAGCTCGCCGGGAAGCTCGAGATCGAGAGACGACGAGGCGGCGAACGGTCCGCGGAAGACCAGCTCCGAGACCCAGCCGTCGGTCGAGTCGGGCGGCTCCGGCGCGAAGCGCGCCTTCTCTCCGACGAGGGATGCAGCACGCACTTGCTCCCACGCGACCGGAGACGAGAAGCGGAGACGGATCGGACGAAGCGGCACGCACGGCGCGCGCGGGCGCTCCTGCGCGCAGGCGAGCTCGGCGAGGAACGCCGGCCGCACCTCGAAGTCGAGCACCTGATCCTCGGTGCGCGCGATGCCGCTCGTCGCGGCGATGCCCTTTCCCCAGACGAGCCGGACTTTGGCCTTGGCGGGGAACGTCTGGCGCCCCTGCAGGATCGCGATCGGGCCTTTCCTCGACGCCACGGGGAGCGTCGCGAGGATCGCCTCGCGCTCGTCTCCCGCGAGGAGCCGCACGCCGACCTTCTCGCCGATGCCGTCGACGCCGAACCAGGCGTACTCCTCGATCGAGGCCGGGACCGCCTCCGCGTCGAGGCGGAGGACGAAGGCCTGCGCTTCCTCGATCCGCGATTCCTCCGAAGGCGTCGAGGTGACGATCGCCGGGCCGCCGGTCGAGAGCTCGAACACGGCACCGCCCGCGATCGGCGTTCCGTCGAGCGCTGCGAGCCCGTCCAGGAGCGTGAAGCGGCAGCGCACGCCGCCCGGCAGCGGCTCTCCGAAGTCGTACGCCCAGGTGCGGCTGTCGATCCAGCGCTCGCTCCCGGGCTCGGGGCAGTCGATCGCGAACGGAGAAGGTGCGCGCGGGTCGCCGAGAGCGATCATCGTCGCGGCGAAGCGAGCCGTCACCTGCGCGATGTCCTTGACCGTGCCCGTCGGCGAGAATTCGGGCGCTGGAAGATCGGCCGGCCGGGCGGGCAGGGTGCTCGTCAGAAGGAAGGCGACGGCGGCGAGTGCCGCGAGAGCGTTCCCGACGAGCGTGACGCGAAGCGGCTTTCGGCGAAAGCGAAGCGCGTTCGATTGCACGCCTCCTTCTACTCCACGTTTCGAGCCCTTCGAAGCTTCGCACGCCTTGCGCGATCGCCGTGGAGAGCTTCCTCGGAGCTAAAGCGCCACCGGATCCAGCCGAGGAACCCCAGATCGTGTCGGATCGTCGGAGGGAGAGCGCATCACGGAGAGCGGAACGCTCGGAGCCGCTCGCGCGCTCTTCCCGGCTGCGGGGCTCTTCCTGCGATAGCCGGCGCTGAAGCACGCGACCTGCACTTCTCCCTCCGGAGTCGTGTCGTAGCCGGAAAGAACGTGCGTGCAGTCGTGGTACAGGATGATCTCGGGCGCGCTGCCCTTTCGGTCACGGCGACGAGGTCTTCGACGGTCACGCGGAGGAGTCCCGCCAGGCGAGGCCCTGGCGGACGTCCGCCATGCGGGACTCGATCATCGCGTCGAGGTCGGAGGTCGGGAACACGAAGAACTGGTTCTCGACGACGGCGCGATGCACGACGTCCGCGACGTGCTCCGGCGGAGCGCCGCTCGCCGCGATCCACTCGCGGTACTGCTTCGACGCGGCGTTGCCCTCCGAGGGATCGGCCATGCCCGCGGGGCGGTTGCGCTCGCTCTCGAAGATCCGCGTCTTGATCAGGCCGGGGCAGAGGACCGACACGCCGACGCCCTTGTCGGCGAGCTCGGACCGCAGCGCGGAAGCGATGCCGACGACCGCGTGCTTCGTCGCGCCGTACGGGCCGACCGACGGCGTGTCGATGACACCGGCCGCGCTCGCCGTCAGGACGAGGTGACCGGAGCCCTGCTCCGCGAGGAGCGGCGCGAAGACGTGCACGCCGTGGATGACCCCGCGGAGGTTCACGTCGACGACCCAGTTCCAGACCTCGAGCGTCATGTCGAGGATCGGTCCGACGGGCGCGACGCCGGCGTTGAGACAGACGACGCCGACCCGGCCGAAGCGCTTCACGGTCTCGTCGCGGAGACGCTGCACGTCCTCGACCGAGCGGACGTCGCAACGGACTCCCAGCACGCGATCCTCGTCGCCGCCGAGCTCGCGAACCGTCGCGTCGAGCGCCGCCGGCTCGACGTCGCCGATCGCAACGTGCATTCCCGCGGCCGCGAAGCGATGGGCGAGGGCTCGTCCGATGCCGCTTCCGCCGCCGGTCACGACGCAGGCCGCGCCGGCCAGCTCCGTCGATGGGGACTTCCTTTCCGTCGTCATGAGTTCTCCTCCGATCGAGCCGCTGCTCGCGCGCCTTTTCGCTGGAGCGAGGAGGCTTCGCAACCTATGGTCGGGACGGAACATCCGGGTCCGATCGAGAAAGGGGATTCGAGCCATGCGAGGAATCTTCGGGGCCGTGACGGCGTTTCTGGTCCTGGCCGCTTCCGCTTCCGCGAGCCGAGCCGCGAACGATTCGGTCGAGTGCGACAAGGTGAAGCGATGAGGACGAGAGAGGGGGTGCGTCGCTTGCGGGCTTGCCGAGGGACCCCCGCGATTGCTGCCTTGCTCGTGCTCGCCGCCTTCTTCACGCTCGCTGCGCCGTCCGCCGCTCGCCGGGGTGGTCCGATCACGCTCCGCATCGTGGGGACGCTCGATCCGGCGTCCGGCGCGCGGTCGCTCGCGACGGTCGAAGTGCGCATCGGGAAGGAGATGGCGCGCCAGCTCGCGGTCGACAAGATCGTCAATCAGACCTCCGGTCCCCTCGGCTCGAGGATCCTCGACGAGGCGAAGCGCTACAAGCCCGCCTTCCGCCTCGTCGGTGACGAGGAGCTGATCGCGAAGCTCACGTCCGCACCGAAGGGCGCGCGCATCGCGGTCACCGGCAGCCTCACCACCGCACGCAACCTGCTGCTGTCGGAGGTGGTCGTCGAAGCTCAGAGATCGACGACCGCGATTCCGCCGCCGTCGAGGCCCGGAAAGGCCGCAGCGAAGACGATCGATCGTCCGGACGGCGACCACTTCGCGTGCTGTGCGGCGAGCGCGTGCGGCGTCGTCGCCACGGGATCGTCGTTCTCCGGCGTCAGCTGGAAGATCTGATAGACCTGCTGCCCGCCGGGCGCGTCGCGGTTCGACTCGTAGGCGATGCGCTCGCCGTCCGGAGACCACCACGGCGTACGGCCCTGTCCCGGGTTCGCCTGGAACGGATCCTCCCCGGCCTCCTGGATCCAGATCTGATTGTCGTCCTGGTTGTACTCGCCGACCGGGAGCTGGCCGGCGAACGCGATCGGGTTCCCCGCTCTCCGCGACGGCGAGACGCTCGACATGCCCTCCCAGACGAGCGCCGGGTCGGTCAGCGGCGTCAGGACGCCGGGCCGATCGAGATCGAGGCGGACGATCTGGTTCAGCCCCCTCCGGTAGTTCGTCACGACGAGCGAGCGGCCGTTCGGGTACCACGACGGGTACTGCATGAGGTCGACGGTCGGATCTCCCGCGGGGAGCTGGATCACGTCCCGTGTGCGCACGTCGAGGAGGTAGACGCCGAAGAGCCCGTCACGGATTCCCGTGAACGCGACCTCGTAGGACGTTCGCGACCAGGACCAGTCGGGCCGCGTCGCCTGCAGATCGTCGTCGGCGAAGAAGGGCTCGGCCGCGACGCCGCCCGAAGCGGGAGCGGTCCAGAAGCTCGAGATCTCCTGGTCTGCCGCGGGACTCCGCATGAAGAGGACGGTGTCGCCGCGCGGGGAGAAGCAGGGGCGTGCGTCGAGATACGCGGGGTCGTCGGTGAGGGAGCGAAAGCGCGGCACCGCGGGGCCCGGCACGAACGGCAACCGCGTGGCCGACGACTCGCGTCGGTCCAGAAGCAGGACCCCACCCGTCAGCGCCACTCCCTCGATGAACCGCCTGCGTCGCATGCCTCCTCTTCGTTCCGCGAGGCAGCCATCGTGCCTCGTACGGCGAGGCATGACGAGCGCGTCCCCGTCCTGCGCCGGGTGCGCGGCGAGGAGTCCCCCCGGGGCCAGGGCGAGGAAACACGGGCGTTCTTCGAGCGTGCAGGGAGCGTTTCACGGGCGCTCCCGTGCTCCGGCACGGCCGGCTGTGAGACGCGCGCGGTCGCGTGTCAGCAGACGAAACGTCCGGGCGAGAGACGGTCCGCAGGATCGAACGTCGACTTGATCCGCTTCATCAAGCCGAGGCCCGGTCCGGGGTCGCCCCAGATTCCGGGCCATGCCGCGAGCGTGCGCTTCACGCCGGGCGGCGCGCGCTCGACGACGAGGTTGCCGCCCTCGTTCTCGACTTCCGCGCGCACGTCGGCGACGAGAGCCCCGAGCGACTCGCCGCCGTCGAGACGAGCGCGCACGACGCCGTTCGCCGCGTGCGCGTGGACGCGGCACGAGACGCCGCGCGTCGCGGCGCTCCGGGAGAGCTTTCCGAGGAAGGCTCCGACGCGCGTCGGCAGCGTGGCGGCACGGATCGTCGCGCCGAGTGGATGGAGCGTCCGATCCGCGATGCGCGCTCGCAGCTCCGCGGCCTCCGGTACCTCCGTCTCGAGCACGCGGGCTCCGCCCGTCTCGGCGTAGCGCGCGAGCGCGTCGCGCACCTCCTCCGTGACTCCGCCCGCGCCGGCGACGACCGACCAGCTCTCGCCGAACCCGAGATCGCCGCTCGAGCCCGCAGGATCCGGCCCGACGATCTCGAGCCAGAGCGGCTCGCACGCGTCGCGCAGTGCCAGCGCCAGGTCGCCGGCCTCCTCCGGCGAAGCGCACGCCATCGCGATCGCCGCCTCGAGCGCGGGACGGGGCCGCACCTTGAAGGTCGCCTCGACGATCACGCCGAGCGTGCCGAGAGCGCCGACGTGCATCTTCGGCATGTCGTATCCGGCGACGTTCTTCACGACGCGTCCGCCGCCGCTGACCAGCGCGCCGTCGTGCGCGACGACCGTCAATCCGATCAGGAGATCCCGCGCCGTCCCCTGCGAGGCGCGAAGCGGTCCAGCGAGGTTCGTCGCGAGGAGACCGCCGACGGTCGTCGCTTCGCTTCCGGGCGGATCGAGCGGCAACCACTGTCCCGCGCCGGCGAGCGTCGAGGCGAGTCGCGACAGGGGGCAGCCCGCCTCGACGCGCACGGTCATGTCCGCCGCCTGGTGATCGACGATGCGGCTCACGGATCGCATCGACAGGAGCATGTCCGCACGGCGCGGCGGGCCGCCGACGTCGAGATGGCCTCCGAGCCCGCGCGGGACGACGGCGAGGTCGCGCTCGGCGGCGTCGCGGATCGCTGCGGCGACCTCCTCGATCGTCGCCGGCTCGACGACGGAGCGCGGCACGACGCCGTCGATGGCTTCGCTTTCCGCCATCACATCGCGGCTTGCCGCCGCGGTGCGCGCGACTCGACGCAGACCTTCGCGTCCGGCAAAAGCTTGTGCGGGTTCGAGCGCCCCTCCGGATCGAACACCGCGCGGAGCGAGGTCATCGCGAGGAGATCGCTAGGCGAGAAGAGGAGCGGCATCTGCGCGATCTTCTCGACGCCGATGCCGTGCTCGCCGGTCACGCTGCCGCCGAGCGCGATGCACGCTTCGAGGATCTCGCGACCGGCCGCGAGCACACGGCGTACCTCGTCCTCGTCGCGCTCGTCGAAGAGGATGATCGGGTGGATGTTGCCGTCCCCCGCGTGGAACACGTTGCCGATGCGCAGGCGATGGCGCTCCGCCGCGGCGGAGATCGCGCGCAGGATGTCGGGAACGCGCGTGCGCGGCACGACGCCGTCCTGCGTGCAGTAGTTCGGCGCGAGCCGCCCGACCGCGCCGAACGCGCGCTTTCGCGCCTTCCAGAGGAGCGCACGCTCCGCTTCGTCGGCGGCGACCCGCACCTCGCGCGCGCGGCGACGCGTGCACAGCGCGACGACCTGCGCCGCCTGCGGATCGAGGCCTGCCGCGGGACCGTCGAGCTCGACCAGGAGGACCGCTCCCGCGTCGACGGGGAGCCCGGCGTGGAACGCGTCCTCGACGGCGCGGAGGATCAGGCCGTCCATCATCTCGAGCGCCGCGGGAACGATGCCGCCGGCGATGATGTCGGACACCGCTTCGCTCGCGTCCTCGACCGAGTCGAAGACCGCGAGGAACGTGCGGTGCGCCTCGGGAGCTCGCGTCAAGCGCAGCGTCGCGCGCGTGACGAGCCCGAAGGTCCCCTCGGCGCCGACGACGAGCCCGGTCAGGTCGTAGCCGACGCGCTCCTCGACCGCGCCGCCGAGGGACACGACCTCGCCGGAAGGCAGCACGAGCTCGACGCCGAGCACGTGGTTCGTCGTCACGCCGTACTTGAGCGTGTGCGGGCCGCCGCTGTTCTCCGCAACGTTTCCGCCGATCGTGCACGCGGTCTGGCTCGAGGGATCGGGCGCGTAGAGGAGACCGGCGGCCGCGACCGCGCGGGTCACCCAGAGGTTCACGACGCCGGCTTGCGCGACGACGCGGCGGTTGGCGAGGTCGATCGACTCGATCTTCTGGAGGCGGCTCGTGCACACCATCACCGGCGCTTCGACGGGCAGCGTGCCGCCCGAGAGCCCGGTGCCGGCGCCGCGCGGCACGAAGGCGATCCGCTCCTCGGCGAGGACGCGGAGAACCGCTGCGACCTCTTCGGGCGTCGCAGGGAGGACGACGAGGTCCGGCACGGCGCGCTCGAGCGTGTACCCGTCGCACTCGTAGACGAGGAGCGCCTCGCGCCGGTCGACGATCCCGGCGTCGCCGACCAGGCCGCGCAGGCGCTCGCGGAGCCGGGAGGGGAGCATGCCCGACGTTTAGTGGGCGTCCCGTCGGCTGTACAGCGCGGCGGACGACCGGACGGCTTCTCTGGAGGGGCACGGCGACGAAGGCCCTTGCCGGTCGGCGCGCGGCGCGGGATGAAGAGCGTCTCGAAGCGAAGGGGATCAGGATGGCGAAGCGTTGTCGCGTGAATCGATGTGGGGCGACCGCGGCCGTCGCGGCCTGGGCGGCCGTCGCACTCTCGGCGCCGCTCGCCGCGGACGCGGCGGACCGGACCGCGATCCGGCCGCCGTACCGTGGAGCCGGCGGCTCGGCGGAGCCCGTCCGGCCCGGTTGTCCGACGGACGACATGTATCCGGCCCGCCCCGAGTCGGTGCACGCCGAGGTCGTCGAGACGGCGGG
>VGTG01000169.1 GCA_016874795.1 Deltaproteobacteria bacterium
GAAGATTCGCGAGCCTCGGACCGGAGGGCGACGCAGGCGTACTTGAACAGTACGTCGAGGAGCCCGGAGGGAGAAGCTCGCGAAGATTCGGTGCTATCGGCCGCCGCAGTAGGGATCTGGTGAGAAATGCAGGCTAGGACGCCGCGGCGTGCTCGCCCGCGCGGCGGCCGAAGAACGTGCCGTCGCCGAGGCTGATGCCGCTCGCGTAGCCGCGCGCGGCGAGCGAAGCGGCCGTACGACCGACGGCATGGAGACCGGCCACGACGGCCCCCTGCGCGTCGAGCGCGCGACCGTGCGCATCCGTCGCGAGACCGCCGAGGGTGAACGTCGCGTAGATGGCGCGGCTCGTCACGCGGAGATCGATCGCCGCGAGGCCCGGTCCGAGCGGCGTCAAGAACGGTGGCCGCTTGTGGAAGTCGGGATCCTCGCCGCGCGCCGCGTGCCCGTTGTAGCGCGCCATCGTCGCGGCGAAGCGCTCGGCGGGAATGCCGAGATCGGCGGCGAGCTCTTCGGGGCTCTCGGCGGCCCATTCCGGGCGGAGCCCGATCATGTTCCGCTCGTAGATCTTCTCGTCGACGATCAGGAACACGTGCCCGCGCTGCTCGATGAGCGCGTGCCATCCGATCCGGCCGGTGTAGGTGTCCTCGTTGATGAAGCGCTCGCCGCTCGCGTTGACGAGGACTCCGCGCGCGAGCCGGTGCGGAGGACCGAGCGGCAGGGCGCACTCGAAGGAATCCATGCGGGACGTCGCGGCGCCGGCGCCGAGGCCGAGCCGGATGCCGCTGCCGTCGTCCGCGGCGCTGCCGACGCGCCACAGCGGGTCGGGACGGTGCGCCTCGGGACAGTGCTGCGCGACCATCGCCTCGTTGTAGATGAAGCCGCCGGCCGCGAGGACGACCGCCTTCCGCGCGCGGAGCGCCGTCGTTCCCGCGTCGGTCTTCGCGAGGACACCGACGATCCGCTCGCCGTCGCGGACCAGGCGCTCGACGCGCGTCCCCGCCTCGATGCGCGCCACCGTCCTCGAGAGCGCCTTCGTCAAGCACTGCATGAGGAAGTTGCCGGAGCTGTCGATGAACTGCGGCTTGTGGCCGCGCGGCGCCGGCTCCGCGATCTCGTCGAACGGCCAGCTGTCTTCGCCGCCCGTGAAGAGCAGCCCCGAGTCGTCGACCGACTCGCGGTTCGGCTCGTCGCAGAACGCGGCGCGGAACGGGACGCCGTGTGCGACGAGCCACTCGAAGTGCCGCACTGACTCCACGCAGTATGCGTGCAGCCGCTCCGCATCGACGCCCGGACCGAGCGCCGCGGCGAGAAACCGCTCCATGCTCTCCGGCGAATCGCGAAAGCCGCACGCCTGCTGCAGTGCGGTCCCGCCGCCGAGATAGATCAGCCCACCCGACATCGCCGACGTGCCGCCCGGCTGCTCCTGACGCTCGAGGGCGAGGACGCTCGCGCCTCCGTCCGCCGCGGCGATCGCGGCGGAAGTGCCGGCCGCGCCGAGGCCGACCACGATCACGTCGGCCTCACGCTCGAAGCGGACTTCCGAAGCCGGTGCCGCCTCGATCGGTTCGATCTTTCCCTGGCTCATCTTGCCCGAGCTAGCGATCGTCGTCGGGGGAAGCCAATCGGGAGCGTCGCTGGTCGATCACGAACGTCAGGACCGGCAGCAGCATCACCGCGGGGAGCACCCAGAATGCGGGCTCGTCCCACTCGATCCGGCGCGGCCGGTACACTCCCCCGCGCACGAGCGCCGAGCCGAGGTAGAGCGCCAGGATCGCGAAGCCGCATCGCTCCCAGAGCCGCATGTCGATGCGCGCGGGGGGCGGAGCGTAGTGGACCTCGTGCGGCCGGTCGCCGCGCGCGAGGAGAAGCCGCCAACGATCGAGGTCCCACACGAGAAGCCCGATCGTCCCGAGCCACATCAGCGTGACGACGATCGACGTGTAGACGATGCCCGTGCTCCAGCAGAAGACGCCGATCGCGGTCAGGATCGGCAACGCGAGCGCCGCGCCGAGCGCCGCCCAGCGCTGCGTGCAGAGCAGAGCCGCCGCGACGAGCTGCAGCACGCCGACGAACGCGTAGAACCCGCCCGTCGCGTGGAAGCCGTGCAGGAAGTCGTGGAACGGACCGTGATTCGTCGGATCCGTGAACGGCTGGCCGAGCACTTTCTTCAGCGCCGCCGGAACGAACGCGAAGCCGATCAGGAACCGCAGATTGACGACGAAGAGGTTCGCCCAGCGCGCCGCGCGAAGTCGCCCGAGGAGCGCGTCGATCATCCGTCAGCGGCCGGACTGCTGCCGCAGGAGCGCGAACGAGAGCACCGCGAGCGCGCTCTCGAAGGCGAGGCCGCCGGCGGTGTAGCCGGACCAGCCGCCGTCGACCACGGCTCCGAAGAGTCGTCCGAGGAAGAGCCCCGCGGTGAGGAAACCGATGGCGGTCAGCGCCGTCCGAAGAAGGTCGCCGCGGAGCGCGGCGAGAAGGGCCAGAACGCCGATCGCCGCCTGGAGCCCGCCGTACATCGCGCGGAGCTCGGTCGTCCCGGTCGGCGTCGTCGCCGCGACGCCGGCGGCCTCGGCGAGAAATCCGGGCTGCGCGAGACAGAAGAGGCCGTAGGGCAGCCAGGCGAGGGCGTTGACGAAGAGAAAGATTCGCGTACGATCCATCGCCGGTCGATACGCCGCCGACGCGGGACGCGTCAAACCGCGTCGCAGCCGTCGGCCCGCGTCGCGACCTCACCCGCGCGGGAGCAGCAGCGCCTCCGCGCCGTCGAGGAGCGCTTCGACCTCCGCCTCGCTCGTCGCCTCCGCGGCGAGGTGCAGCGTCGGACCGGCCGCGGAGGTGCGCGCGAGGAGCCACCGGTCGCCCTCGAGCAGGAGCTTCATGCCGTCGAGCTCGATCACCGAGCGGACGGAGAGCTCACCGATCCGCTCCGGCGGCGTCGCGAGACGGCCGGCGAGATCCGCGAGAGCGGATTCCGGGATCTCGAAGCGGCGTCTCTGCAGGACGCGACGCCCGGCGTCGCGGAAGAGGTCCTCGAGCTGCGCGCGAAGCGGGCGACGGCGGTAAGCGAGCATCTCGACGACCAGGAGTGCTGCGAGGATGCCGTCCGGGTGCGGCGCCGAGTCCGCGAGCGCGAGCGCTCCCTCGTCCGCGGCGAAGAACGCCTCGCCGTGCGCGAGGAGACCGGCGAGCTCGCGGAATCCGGTCGGCGTCTCGATGACGCCGAAGCCGCGTGCGGCCGCGACCGCGTCGAGGAGATGTGACGTCGCGACGGAGCGGCCGAGCCCCCGACCGGAGGCCCCGCGCGTCTCCGCGAGATGATCGAGCACGAGCGCCAGAACGTGATCCGGGCAGAGCACCGCGCCGTCGGCGTCGACCGCCGCGAACCGGCATCCGCTCGGATCGACCGCGAGCCCGAGCGCGTGACCGTGTGCGACACGACGCGAGAGCTCGCCGAGACGCTGCGGCGACGGCTCGGGCCGCACCTGTCCGAACTCGGGGTCGACCGTGTCGTGCAGCACCTCGCCGGCAACGCCCCACTCGCGCAGCAGGCGGTCGAGCGTGCCGTGCGCCGTTCCCCAGAGGAGGTCGCATGCGACGCGGAGCCGGCTCGCGCGGATCGCCTCGACGTCGACGAGCTTCGTTATCGCCTCGCGATGCAGCTCGCCGACCTCGACGTCGTGCCAAAGGCCGAAGCGGCGTCCGTCGGCGGGCGAGAGGCCCTCCGGTGGACGCGCGCGCTCGGCGAACGCGGCGACGCGGCTCTCGAGGTCCGCGGCGGCCTCGACGCCGAGTGGGCTTCCGGACGCATCGATCAGGCGTACGCCGTTCCACCGTCGCGAAGCGTCGCCCGCGGTGACGACGATTGCGCCCGCGAGCTGGTACCGCGCGACCGCGGTCGCGGCGGCAGGCAGCGGAGCGGGAACCGGGCACCACGAGACCGGGACATCGTTCGAAGCGAGAACACCGGCCGCCGCGGCGGCAAAGTCCTCGCCGAGGAAGCGCGTGTCGCGGGCGACGAGGAAGCCGCGCTGCGCGCGCACGACCGAGTCCTCCGCGAGCGCCTGCTCCGCCGTCGCCTGGGCGATCGCGCGAACGCGCGCGAGCGTGAACTCCTCGGCGAGTCGTCCCTGCCAGCCGGAGCCGTCGAGTCGCAACGCCGGCGTCGCCGCGGCACCTCCGGAGAGACGACCCTGCACGCGACGGTAGAGCTGCACGTAGCGCGCCGCGGCGCGCGTCCACGAGAAGTCGCGCGCCATGCCGCGCAGAACGAGAGCGCGCCAGCGCTCCGGCGAAGCGTACGCGGCGAGCGCGCGATCGACCGCGTCGAGGAGCGACTCCGGCGTGTGCTCGTGGATCCAGAAGCCGGTGCCCTGCTCCGGCGCCTCGTCCGCGTCGAGCACCGTGTCGACGAGGCCGCCCGTCGCGCGCACGACCGGCACCGTGCCGTAGCGAAGGCTCGCCATCTGGTTCAGGCCGCACGGCTCGTAGCGCGACGGCATGAGGAAGAGATCCGAGCCCGCCTCGATCTTGTGCGCGAGCGTGTCGTCGAAGCCGTCGCGGAAGAAGAGACGTCCCGGCTCGCGCTCGGCCGCCTCGCGCAGCGCGGCCGCGATGCGCGGCTCGCCCGTGCCGAGGACCGCGACGCGCAAGCCGCGATCGAGGAGCCCGGGCAGCGCCGCGAGGAGGATGTCGAAGCCCTTCTGCGTCACGAGGCGCGAGACGACGCCGGCGACCGGCGTCTCGAGCTCCGCCTCGAGGTTCGTCTCGAGGACGAGGTCCGCCTTGCAGCGCCGCTTTCCGTGCAGGTCGTGCGCGTCGTAGGGGGCGACGAGGTGCGGATCGTTCGCCGGGTTCCAGAGCTCCTCGTCGAGCCCGTTCAGGATGCCCGTCAGGTCGCCGGCCCGCTTCTCGAAGACGCCCTCGAGGCCCGCTCCGAGCTCCGGCGTGCGGATCTCCCGCGCGTACCGCGGGCTGACGGTCGTGACGTGGTCGGCGAAGTAGAGCCCGCCTTTCATGAGATTGACGCGGCCGTGGAACTCGAGCCCGTCGACCGCGAAGAGCTCGCGCGGCAGCCCCGTTGCGGCGAAGTCGGAAGCGGGAAACAGCCCCTGGTAGCCGACGTTGTGCACCGTGAAGACGATCGCCGCGCGCCCGAGCCGCTCCGTGCTCTGCCCCGCGACGTCCCGCCCGACGATGCCGCCGCGGAGGTAGGCCGGGATCAGGGCGCTCTGCCAGTCGTGGCAGTGGATCACGTCCGGCTCGATCCCGAGCCGGACGATGCTGCCGAGCACCGCGCGGCAGAAGAAGGCGAAGCGGCGCGCGTTGTCGGCGTAGTCGAGCCCGTTCTCGCCGTAGAAGCCCGGACGATCGAAGTACGGCGCCGCCCCGATCGCGAACACGTCGACGCCGGGCGGCCCGGCGGAGGCGCGCAGGAGCTGCGCTTCCTCGTTCCCGTCATGCAGGCGGACGGTCAGCGGCGGGAGGTCCCGCACCGGCACGAAGTGATCCCGCATGCCGCGGTAGAGCGGCAGGAACACGGAGACGCGGTGCCCGAGCTGGGCGAGCGAGCGCGGCAGCGCCCCCAGTACCTCACCGAGACCACCCGTGCGCGCCCAGGGCGCGACCTCCGAAGAGACCATGACGATCTGCATGGAGCCCGCCCCGATTTTCGACGGCTACCGAGCTACGGCAAGCACATCGGGGTTCGCGAGGAAGGGAGGCCGCCGCTTCTCGAGCCACGCATCGATGCAGTCGCAGATCATCGTCGTCTGGTGGACGACGACGTCATGGGTCGCGCCGCCGATGTGCGGCGTGCCGATCACGTTCGGCAGCACCATGAAGCGGTCGTCCGGCTGCACCGGCTCGCGCCAGAAGACGTCGAACGCCGCCGCCTTGACCTTGCCGGAGGCGCACGCCCGGTAGAGCGGCTCCTCCTCGACGGTCGCAGCGCGGCCCGTGTTCACGAAGTAGACGCCGTCCTTCAGGAGGCCGATCTCACGCTCGCCGAGCAGGCCCTTCGTCTGCGGCGCGTCGGGTACGTGCAGCGTCAGGAAGTCCGCCTGCGCGAGCACGGTGTCGAGGTCGCCGCGCTCCGCGCCGAGCTCCCGGAAGACCTCGTCCTTCACGAAGGGATCGTACGCGAGAGCGCGGGCGCCGAACGCGAGCACGCGCTTCGCGACACGCTGGCCGATCGCGCCGAAGCCGACGATGCCGACGGTGCGACCGTAGAGCTCGACGCCCATCATCGCCTCGTACATCGTCAGGAAGTCGCTCGCCTTCTCGATCCGGTCGCGTTTCCCCTTCACGAACGAAACCGCGTCGTACACGTGCCGCGCGAGCGTCAGCATGAAGCAGAGCGTCAGGTCGGCGACCGCCTCGGCGTTCCGCGCCGGCGTGAAGAAGACCGGGATGGCCTTCTCCGTCGCCGCCTTCAGGTCGACGTTGACGGGATCGCCGCGGCACGAGCCGATCATCTTGAGCTGCGTCGCCTCGAGCAGGTCGCGCTGGATGAAGTCCGCCTCGACGATCAGGACGTCGCACCCCTCGTCGTTGATGCGCTTCGCGAACGCCGCGCCGTCGAAGTGGATGTTCTTCGTCTGCTTCCAGTCCTCGATGTGGGTGCCCATCCGCTTCTCGAGCCTTGCGAGACCTTTCGGGTCGAGCGACGCCGTGATGAATGCCTTCACCGTTTCTCCTTCTGGTCTTCCGGGTCTTCCGGGTCTTCCAGATCCTCGAGGCCCATCAGCTTCTCGACGAGGTCGATCACGCGCGAGCGGAGACGGCCGCGGAGCGCGGGGCTCTCGATCGTGCCGCCGAGCATCGTCGCGACGTGCGGGCTGTCCAGCATCGACACGAGGAGCACGGACTGCACCGTCAAGAGCACGAACGAAACCTCCTCCGAGGCGAGGCGGTCGCCGGAGAACTCCTTCGTCCAGTTTTCGAAGGTGCGCCACGTCGGCCCCATCACGCCGCGCTCGCGCCGCGGGCTCTCGCCCGTCGACTCGATCAGGCGGCGGATCAGGAGCTTCGGGATCGTCGGATCGTCCGCCAGGAAGTCGAACGTGATCCCCATCGTCTTCTCGATCATCTCCCGCGCCTGCGCGGCGGAGGTCGGCCGCGTGATCTCGTCCTTCACGAGGTCGACGAGCTGCCGGAAGACGTGCTCGAACACCGCGAGGTAGAGCGTCTCCTTGGAGTCCCAGTGGTAGTGGAGGCTCGAGATGTTGACGCCGGCGCGGCCGGCGATCTCGCGCGTCGAGGCGCCGTCGAAGCCGCGCTCCGCGAAGACCTCCTGCGCGACCTGGAGGATGCGGGCCTTCGTCGAGGGGCGCGGAGCCTCGCTCGCTTTTTGTGCTGCGGCCTTCACGGGGGTTTCAATCGATCGATTGAACCCTAGGAAAGCGCCTCCGTGGGGTCAACGCTCGCTCAGAGGCCCTGGGCGAGGAGCCCGTCGAGAGGAGTCCGGCGGCGCTTGTGGATCGTGAGGAGATCGAGGAAGCGGCGGGCGTCGGCTTTGCGGGAGGAGGCGCGGAGGGATTGCAGGTAGAGCTGGCGGAAGAGGTCGCATTGGGCGTCGCTTCCGCCGATCGCGGGCATGCCGGCGATCACCGGCTCGAGGAGAGTCGCGGCCCGGCGTGCGTCGCCGCGGCCGGCGGCGGCGCAGGCTTCGATGACGGGGCGGCCGATCGGAGCCCAGACGCGGCGGGACTCGTCGTCGGGCAGCGCCGAGCGCGTTGCGACGCGTGCGAGCATCTCCTCGAGAGCGTCGTTTCTGCCGGCACGCGCGAGCGCGTAGGCGAAGTGCGCGTTCACGAAGGGCATGAACGTTTCGCTTGCGTGCGGAAGGATCCGCTCCGCGATGTCCTCCCACGCGTCTTCGACTTCGCCGCCGGCGACCTCCATGCGCCAGAGGAGCGCGATCATGTCGAGCTGCTCGCTGACGGAGTCGGCGCCGGCGATCCAGACGTCCTCGCGGAAGAGACGCGACGCCGCTTCGAGGTCGAGCTCTTCGAGGTAGAAGAGCGCCAGGTGCCACAGGTCGTGGCAGACGATGATGCGGCCGCACTTCCGGAGCTCCGGGAGGAAGGCCTCCATGCGGCGCTTGCCCTCGTCGACGCGCCCCTGACGGATCAGCGCGTGCGAGAGCGCGTGCTCCGCCCACGGATTTCGCGGCGCGAGCTCGATCGCGCGCGTCGCCTTCGCCTCGGCGCCGGCGAAGTCGTCGCAGAGCTCGCTCGCGAAAGCCGCCATCGCGAGGTAGTCGGGGTCGTCGCGGTTCGCGTCCTCGAGGCGCGCCATGTGCGCGTAGAAGCGCTTCCCCGAGTGCTGCTGGCCGAGGACGTAATAGAGGAACTCGCACATCTTCGCGGCGGCGAGATCGCGCGGCCAGGGCTCCGTCAGCGCCTCGAAGGCCTCGGCGGCGCGGTGAAAAGCGCCCTCGTGCCAGAGCCGGAGGGCCCCGTGAAAGGCGCGCTCGCGCTCGTTCGCCGCGGCGAGGCGCGGCTCCACCGCCGCGAGGTGCTCCGTCGCGGCCGCGACCAGCTCACCCGTCTGTCCGAAGAGAAGGAACGCGGCGGCGTGCAAGCGAAGGAGCGGAACGTCCGGATGCGCGCGCACGTCCTCGAGGATCCGCTCGGCGCCGGGCTCGATGCGGACCAGCCGCGCGACGTAGTCGTCGATCCCGGCGACGATCTCGGCGTTCGCCCCGGAGACCTCGAGCCCGCGTGCGTCCTTCGGCATCGACCGAACGTAGTCGGGCCGCCGGGCGAATCCCAGACGAGGAGCGACGCCGCTACTCGACGACGACCTGGACGGAGTCCGTCAGCTCCGGCGAGTGCTCGTCCGCCGGCCAGCGCGCGGTGATCGTCGTCGTGCCCGGGGCGAGCGCTCGTCCCCAGTTCGACTGGAGCCCTGCCGCCGCACCCATCTGCAAGACGCTCGTGTTCGACGAGGTCCACTGCACGAGGTTGTTCACACCCCGGGTCGCACCCGAGAGGTACTCGACGCGCGCGCGCAGCTTCAGGATCCCTTGCAGAGACAGGTGGAAGACGCCGTTCTTGTCGGGCAGCGGATCGAGCTCGAAGATCCGGAGATCGACGCGCACCTTCCGCACCGTCACCATGCCCGTGGCGCTCTTCAGGAAGCCCGCGTCGTTCGCCGTGACGGTGACGATCCCGTCCGCGATCGACGTGACGCGTCCGGCTTCCGCACCCGTCGCGACGACCGACAGCGCGCTCGGATCGCTGACGCTCCACTGCACCTGCGTCGTCACCTCGACCTCGTGGCCGTCGGTGTAGATCCGGAACGCGCGCAGGTTCCGCCCCGCCGGGAAGTCGAGGTTCGATTCCGCGGGTCGCACCTCGAGCCGCTCGACGCGCGCCGCGCTGCACTCGACCGTCGTGTCGCCGAGCGAAGCGGTGGACGTGAGCGACGTCGCGGGATCGCGGATCGAGATCACCGCGGAGCCGACCGCGAGGCAGCTCGCGAGACCCTCCTGCGAGACGTGCACGGTGGTCGGGTTGGTCGAGGTCCATGCGACCGAGGTGCTCCGGTCGGTCGCACCGCCCGTCTCGAGGAGCGCCAGGCCGTAGAGGCGCTCCGTCTGTCCCGCGGCGAGCGTCATCGTGCGCGGATCGTCCTCCAAGTCTGGGCTGGGCGAGACCTGCAGGCCGACGAGCGTCCGGCCGACCGCGACGACCGCGCGATCGAAGCCCTGCGAAGCGATGCCGGTCTCGGGATCCGTCGCGCTCACGAACGTCTGCCCCGCGGCGATCGCCGTGAGATGCCCGCTCGAGTCGATCGAAGCGACGCTCGAGCCCGCGACGGCCCATTCGACCTCGTCGGAGAGGTCGGCGACGCTTCCGTCCGAGTAGTGGCCGAGCGCCTGGAACTGCTGGTCCTCGCCCACGGTCAGCGCCACGGCGCGCGGCTCGACCGAGATCGAGACGAGACCGGTCACGACGTGGACGACGCCGCTCCGCGCGTTCGAACGAACGCCGGACGCGGGATCGCTCACCTCGATGATCGCGATGCCCTCGCTGCGACCGATCACACGGCCCGGGACGTCGCGGTCGACCTGCGCGAGGCCGGGATCACGCGAGCGCCAGCGGACGTCGGTGATGACGTCGGACGGACCGCTGCCGTCGTTCCACATCGCCTCTGCGCCGAGCTCGATCGCCTGTCCGACCTCGACGACGTTCGAGGACGGATCGACGGTGAGACGGCTCACGGCGCGCACGAGGACCGGAAGCCTTCCCGTGACGCCGCTCGCGCGGTGCTCGACCTCGATGAACGTCGCACCGGCGCGGCGTCCGAACACCGCGCCGTTCCCGCCGACGATCGCGATCCGCCGAGAAGCGGGACGGAACGCAACATCGCTCGTCGCGAGCGGCACCGTGCCGCCGCCCACGAGCAGAGCCGTGATCGAAACGCTTCGCTCTTCGCGCAGCGGCACGACGAGGCGCTCGGGATCGAGCACGAGACCGACGACCTCGTCCGGGTCCAGCGCGGGTGGCGTGCCGACGGCGATGCGTCCCGTCGCGCGATCGGAGCGAATGCCCGAAACGGGTTCCTCGACGTGGACGATCGTGCGCCCGTCGGCGATTCCGGTGACTCGGCCCTTGTGGGAGCCGTCGTTCACGCCAGCGATGCTGCCGTGCTCGACCGACCAGTCGACGTTCGCGGTGATGTCGACACCGGTCGAGCCGTCGTCGTAGTCGGCGAGCGCCGTGAGCTGCATCTGCTGGCCGAGCGAAAGGCTCACGGACGGCGGCGAGACGGTGAGCCTCAGGAGCTGCCGCACCTCGATCCGCCCGGGCGCGCGCGAGCGCTTCCCGGAGATCGGATCGCGAGCGCGGACCTGAGTCTGGCCGCCGCCGCCGGCGGTGATCTCGCCGCCCGCCGCGGCGGTCGCGACGCGGCGATCGACGACGCGAAGCAGAACCCGATCCGTCACGTCGGTCGTCGAGCCGTCGCGATGGATCGCCGTCACGGTGAACGAATCGCTCTCGCCGGGCTGCAGGCGAAGGACGGGCGGATCGAAGACGAGGTCGCGGATCTCGGAGCTGCCCGGAGTCGGCGACGGACCCGGCGTCGGTGCGGGAGCAACGACGGTCACGTCGCCCTCGCTGATCGGCGAAGCGATGCCCGTGTCGACGTGCATCGCCGAGATGCGCGCGACGCCGGCCGCGACTCCCGTGACGAGGCCGCGCGTTCCCTCGAGGTTCGAGACCGAAGCGACGGACGCGACGGTCGAGGACCACTCGACTTGCGCGGTGATGTCCGCGCCGACGCCGTTGTCGAAGGTGCCGAGCGCCAGCATCGGCGTCGTCGCGCCGATCGCGACCTCCGCCGAGACCGGCGAGAGGTGGATCTGCGTCAGCCCGCCGACCGTGACCTCGGGCCGGTCGCCGACCGACCGTCCCGACGGGTGCTGGATCGAGATCCGCGCCGTTCCGGGTGCATGCGCCGTCACGAGACCCGCCGTGTCGACGGTCGCGAACTGCGGCCGATTGCTCGAGTACGTCACCTGCGAGGTCACGTCGCGGAACGTGTCGTCGTCGTAGCGGCCGGTCACCGTGAGCTGCGCGGTGCCGCCGGGGAACGTGAGGATGTCGACGGGCGCGGCCGTGATCTCGAGGAGCTCCGCGTTCGGGTCGGGCGCGTTCACGACGGTGATGACCGCCGCGTCGGGCTCGGAGTCGGTCCCCGAATCGGGATCGGTCACCTGGATCTCGGCGACTCCTGCTTCGAGCCCGGTGACGAGACCCCCTTCGACGCTCGCGACGTCTCCCGGATCGGCCTCCCACTCGACGATGTCCGTGACGTCGAAGCCCGTGCGGCCGTCGTCGAGCTCCGCGAACGCCGTGAGCTGGACCGAGTCGCCGACCTCGATCGTCTCCGTCGTGGGATCGATCGTCAGCGCGACGATCTCGCGCACGGTCACCTCGACATCCACGCGCACGTTGGTCGCGGCGTGCCGGACGCGGATCTTCGTGTCTCCGCTGCGGCCCGCGATCGCGCGACCGTCGACGACGGTCACCACCTGCGGCTTGCTGCTCTCGAACACGACCGCTTCGGTCAGGTCGGCCGTCGAGTCGTCGTCGTAGACGCCGGTGACGGTGAGCTCGACTTCCTCGCCTGGGCCGAGATCGAGGGAGGCGGGCTCGACGACGAGCTCCTCGAGCTCCGGAGCCGCGCGCGCGAGCCCCGGGGCCGCAACGAGGGCGGACCACACCGCGACGCATGCGAGGAGGTGCTTCAAGGGAGTGTCGGACGTCGGCGTTGGCTCGGGCTTTGGCTGGGTCGAGGCTACCACGCCGGGCAGCGCCGCGCGCCCGGCTCGGGAGGAGGATTCCTGCGAGACGTCCGGGGTCCGCTCGGAGCAAGCAGGGCTCCAGACGGACGAGCGCCGGCCGCGAAGAATCGGCCTCCGCACGGCCATAAACCCGCGAGGACCGGCGCCGCTGCACGATTCCGAGCCGCGCCCTGGCGTCCGCCCGGGCGACCGC
>VGTG01000170.1 GCA_016874795.1 Deltaproteobacteria bacterium
AACGAGAGCCAGCTCAAGAAGAAGGAAGCCTGAAGCGACTTCAGTTCGCGGCGGTGCTCGGATCGAGGATCTCCGTGCCGCCGCTCAGGAGGAAGCGGATCGCCTGAGCGCGCACGTCCTCGCGCGCGAAGATCCCGTGACCGCCCGGCGGCTCGAAGCGCCAGAGGCCCGAGACGCCATCCGGATCGCTCCGCGCGACGTTCGCCTCGAGTCCTCCGGCGGCAGCGAGTGCCTCCGTGCTGGCGTTCGCGACCAGGATGTCGCCGATACCCTCCTGCACGAGCACCCGGTGCGGGCTCGCTCCCGGGAACGGCTCGAGGAACCAGCGTCGCGCGAAGTTCAGCCCGTCCGCGGGATCGAGCGCGTGCTGCGCGATCTCGAGCTGCCGGCGGAGGAACGTCTCGAAGCGCGGATCGCCGACCTCGAGCCCGACCGCCGCCGCGAGCGCCGACGTGTAGATGTCGCGCGTCCCCTCCGACGTCGCGAGGAACGCGATGCGCGCGCCGGCGACGTTCAGGACCGCGACCGGCAGGATCTCCTCGACCGCGACGAGCGTCGCGCCCATGATCCCGCCGAGCGAGATCCCGAGGTAGCCCATGCGCGCCGGGTCGAGGTCCGGCTGCGCGTCGCCGTCGACGTCGAGGCCCGCCTCGATCGTGCGCAGCACGGACATCTCGTCCGCGTTGCTCTGTCGGAGGATGTCGCGGATCTGGAACGGCGTCGACGTGATCAGGTCGAGCGGGCTGCCGCGTCGCCCGTGCGAAGCCGCGGAGATTCCGATCGTCGCGAGGCCGTCGGCCGCGAACAGCGCACCGACGTCGAGCACGCCCGCGTTGCTGCCGCCGAAGCCGTGCTGGAAGAGCACGACGGCTGGTCCGTCTCGGCCGCGACCTCGACGACGTCACCGGGGGTCGTGGTCGACGGCGAGCCGGAGCAGGCCGGGAGCACTCCGCCCGCGATGACGATGGAGAGGAGGACCGCCGCGGCGTGGTAGCGCGAGTCCAAGCTCGAAACGGGCCTCTCCGAGGGCTCTTTCGCGGGCCGGGATCATGTCCGAGCGAGCCCGATTCGGCTACAGGTCTTCCGTGCCGCCCCCGTCGAGCTCCTGGCTCTCCCACGACCGCTACCCCGCCGTTCTCCTCGCGCTCCTCGTGGCCTTCGGAGGGATCCTCGCAATCTCGCCGCACCATCGCGCGGACTGGGCGCTCGAGAACGCGCTTCTCTTCGCGGGCGTCGGCGTGCTCGTCGCGACGCGGAAGTCGCTGCCGCTCTCGCGCGTTTCGTACACGCTGATCTTCCTCTTTCTCTGTCTGCACTCGGTCGGCGCGCACTACACCTACTCCGAGGTTCCGTACCGCGAATGGCTGGCCGCGCTCACCGGCGGCGCCGTCTCCGCGGAAGGCCGGAACCACTATGACCGGCTCGTCCACTTCTCCTACGGCCTCCTTCTCGCGTACCCGATCCGCGAGGTGTTCCTGCGCGTCGCGGACGTGCGCGGCTTCTGGGGCTACTACCTGCCGCTCGACGTCACGATGGCGACCTCGCTGATCTACGAGCTGATCGAGTGGGCCGCAGCCGAGCTGCTCGGCGGCGAGCTCGGCGTCGCGTACCTCGGCTCGCAAGGCGACGTCTGGGATGCGCAAAAGGACATGGCGCTCGCGACCGGCGGCGCCTGCATCGCGATGCTGACGACCGCGGCGCTCAACTGGCGCTACCAGCGCGACTTCGCGCGCGAGTGGGCGGAGAGCCTTCGCGTCAAGAGCGGCATTCCCCTCGGCGAGGACGAGCTGGTGCGGCTGATGCGCGAGACCGAGGCCGCACGCTCTCGCGCCGATCCATCTTGAACAGGAGAACCCCCCCATGAGCCACTCGACGATCGTCGTTGCCCTCGCCGTCCTCCTCGGCCTCGTCCTCCCCGCCCGAAGCGCTCGCGCGCACGGCGACTGGGGCCACGTCCACGTGACCGGATGGGCGATCGAGAACCTGCCGCCCGGCGAGCTGCGAAGCTTCTTCTCCGATCCGGAGGTCTTCAACGCCGCTCTCTTCGGCGCCGCGTTTCCCGACTCCGGCTACTGGGGCGAGACGCCGGCGAGCCGCGAGTACGGCGAGCACTCGCACTGGGAGCCGTTCGTCGAGGACGCCATCGAGCTGCTCCGCTCCGAGCGCCCACCCCTCTTCTGGACGCGCGAAGACCGGAAGCTCGTCGCGTTCCTGATGGGCTGCGCGGCGCACGGTCTCCAGGATGAGATCTTCGACTCGCTGTTCCTCTTCCAGGTCGAGGAGAACGACGGCGGCGGCCAGGACGAGGCCGATCCCGGGACGGACTTCTTCCTGATCGACGACGGCCTGTTTCGCTTCGTGCCGCGCGAGTACGTCCCGATGGACGTGCTGCTGCGCCTCTACGCAGGACTGCCGCAGACGATCACCGAGGACGTCGTCCGCGCCGGCGTCGACGTGCAGACGCGCACCTACATCAACGACGGCATCGCTCTCGTGATCG
Organism: Deltaproteobacteria bacterium; assembly: GCA_016874795.1. Classification (GTDB taxonomy): domain Bacteria; phylum Desulfobacterota; class Binatia; order UBA12015; family UBA12015; genus VGTG01. Next base: position 2,501 of record VGTG01000170.1, read on the forward strand.
CGCGCTCCCTCGTCGACGAGTTCCGCGCGATCCTGCCGTGGAGCCAGCACCACTACCTCGACCCGGCGATCCCCGGGAGCCTCGTCGCCGAGATCGAGCCGACGAAGCGTCACATCGAGGCGCTCTGGGACCGGCTGCACGGGCGCTTCACGGACCGCGATCTCGTCGTGCACGCCTATCCCGAGCGCGGGCGGCTCCTGCGAAGCGGCAGCGCGACGACGGTCGACAGCTGGATCACGCTCGTCTTCGGAAAGGCGCCGCGCGTCGAGACCGTGACGGGCTCTCTCCGCGACGCCACCGGCAACGTCGTCCCCTTCGAGCTCGTCGGGACCCGCTGGGGGCATCCGTTCCCACGTCTCGTCCGCTTCCAGCCGCGCGCGGACCTCGTTCCCGGCGGCCGCTACACCGTGACGCTCGACGCCGGTGCGGAGCTGATCGACGGATCGGTCACGACCGAGCCCGCGACCGTCTCGTTCCGCGTCGCGTGCGCGGAGGGCGATGCGAGCTGTCCTCGCGGGACGCCGCGAGTGCCCCTCCTCGACGGCTCGGCGAGACGCGAGGGCGGAAGCTGTCGCCGTCTCTCCGCGAACGGCGCTGGCGATCTGTTCGCGAGCGCGGCCGGTGCGTGCACGCCGCGGTCGCTCGCGAGCCGTCGGTGAAGTGAGGGCGGCGCGATGTCCGCGTCGGGAGTCCGGTGTGGGGACCGCCCAGGACCGTTGCGCGGGACGGCCGTTCGCGTACGATCGCCGACGACGATGGCATCCCAAAGTGCGATCCAGGCAGGCCCGGGCCGCTGCGCCCGGTATCTCGTTCTCGGCGTCGGAGTCGGCGAGGCCACCGCGGAGCGCGTCCGCGACGCGCTCGCCGCGGTGCCGACTCTCGTTCGCTCGGTCGGCCAGCGGGACGACACCGCGGCGTTGAGCTGCGTCGTCTCGATCGGCGCGGGAGCTTGGGAGCGCCTGGTTCCGGGCCGGAGCCTCCCCGCGCAGCTCCACACGTTCCGTGCGCTCTCGGACGGCGGACGCGAAGCACCGTCGACCCCGGGCGACGTGCTGCTGCACGTCCGCGCGGAGCGCGAGGACTTCTGCCATGAGCTCGCACGCCTCATCGTCGCCACGATCGGCGACGCGGCCGTCGTCCTCGAGGAGGTCCACGGCTTCGCCTACATGGACAGCCGCGACCTGATCGGATTCGTCGACGGGACGGAGAACCCCGCGGCCGACGAGCGCGTCGAGTTCACGATCGTCGGCGAAGAGGATCCCGAGCACGCCGGCGGCAGCTACGTCACGACGCAACGCTACGTCACCGACTTCGCGAAGTGGCAGGCGCTCTCGGTTGAAGCCCAGGAAGGCGTCATCGGCCGCACGAAGCTCGACGACGTCGAGCTCGCCGACGACGTCTGTCCACCGACGGCGCACAAGGCGCGCACGACGATCGTTCGCGACGGAGCCGAGCAGAAGATCCTGCGCCACAACCGCGTTTGGGGGAACGCGCGAGAGAGCGGGACCTTCTTCATCGCCTACGCACGAGACCTCTCGGTCACGGAGACGATGCTGGAGCGCATGTTCGTCGCCGACGCCGACGGGAACTACGATCACCTGGTGGACTTCTCGCGGCCGGTGACCGGTTGCCACTTCTTCGCGCCGTCGCTCGAAATGCTCGAGGCGCTGGCCGATCCGCCGCCGTAGGAGGAGGCGAACGCGGCCGAGGTGGCCGCGGACTCCGAAGGCGGCGACGGAACCCTCGGAATCGGCAGCCTGCGCGCGCCGCGCTGACGGCATGAGGTGCTGAGCCGCTTCGTTTCGCCGGCCGGTTGTCGATCCGCCAGCGGCGAGGCATGGTCTGCGGTGCGATTCCGCGAACCAACGAGCGAGAGGAGAGATACGAATGTTCAGCCACGTGATGGTCGGCTCCAACGACATGGACGCCTCCAAGAAGTTCTACGACGCCGTGCTCGGCACGCTCGGCATAGGCCCCGGCTTCTTGGACGACAAGGGTCGCATCTTCTACGCGACGGCGACGGGAGTCTTCGCGGTCACGACGCCGATCAACGGACAGCCCGCAAGCGTCGCGAACGGCGGGACGATCGGCTTCCTCGTCCCGAACCCGGCCGCTGCCGATGCCTGGCACGCCGCGGGCATCGCGAACGGCGGAACCACCTGCGAGGATCCTCCGGGCGTCCGCGAGGGAGGCCTCGGGAAGATGTACCTCGCGTATCTCCGCGACCCCTCCGGCAACAAGATCTGCGCGCTGCACCGCATGGGGTAACGGGTCGCTCGCAATCGTCTCCGGCTTCTCCGCGTCGTCCGGGTTCGGCCCATCCCGGGCGCACGCGGAGGAACGATGGGGACGAACGTCGACTCCTCCACGGCGAAGCGCCTCTCGCGTCCGCCGCTCCGGCGAGCCTCGTCGTCGAGGCGCCGACTCCGCCGTGCTTCGCCGAAGCCGCCGAGAGCGCGAGCTCGTACCGCGGGCTCGATCGTCATCCGTTCCCCGGCTGCTTCGTGTGCGGACCGTCGCGGAAGCAGGGCGACGGCCTCCGGATCTTCACCGGCTCGTCGGGTCACGACGCCGTCGCGGCACCGTGGTCCCGGATGCGAGCCTCGAGCGCGGCGACGGCTGGATCCGCCGCGAGCACGTCTGGGCCGCGGCCGTCGAACGAGGCGCGACCGCTGCGCCGCTGGGCTCGCGAGACGCCCCAGGCTGAACCGCCTGCCGCCGCCTTGCTTGCCCGGTGATCTGCTGTCAGGGTCGCCGGGCAACGCGGAGGAGGGGCTGGGGATGGAGGCTCTCGAGAAGCTGCTCGCGCAGCTCAGCGATCTGGTCTGGGGCCCTCCCCTCCTCATTCTCCTCTGCGGCACGCACCTCTACTTGACGTTCCGGCTGCGCTTCATCCAGCGCTACCTCGGAACGGGGATCCGGCTTTCCTTCCAGCGCGACATGGAGGGCGAAGGCGACGTCAGCCACTTCGGCGCGCTCACCACGGCGCTCGCGGCGACGATCGGAGCCGGCAACATCGTCGGCGTCGCCACGGCCGTCACCGCCGGCGGGCCCGGTGCGATCTTCTGGCTCTGGCTGACGGGCGTGTTCGGGATCGCGAGCAAGTACGGCGAGGCCCTCCTCGCGGTCAAGTATCGCGTACGGACGCCGCAGGGCGACATGGCGGGTGGGCCGATGTACGTGCTCGAGCGCGGCATGGGACAGCGCTGGCTCGGCCTCACCTTCGCCGCCTTCACCGCCGTCGCGGCCTTCGGCATCGGCAACATGGTGCAGGCGAACTCGATCGCTTCGCTGATGCACGAGACCTTCGCCATCTCTCCGTGGCTGACGGGTCCGGTGCTGACGCTCGGCACTGCACTCGTCATCCTCGGCGGCATCCGGTCGATCGCGCGCGTGTGCGAGCTCCTCGTGCCGTTCATGGCGGTCTTCTACACGCTGGGGTGCATCCTGCTTCTCGTGATGCATGCGGAGAAGATCCCGGAGACGATCGCGCTGATCGTCAGTACCGCGTTCACCGGGCAGGCCGCCGTCGGCGGGTTCCTGGGCGCGGGGATGCGCGAGGCGGTGCGCTTCGGCGTGGCGCGCGGGCTCTTCTCGAACGAGTCCGGTCTCGGCAGCGCAGCGATCGTCGCCGCGGCGGCACAGACGACGAACCCCGTGCGGCAGGCGCTCGTCTCGTCGACGGGAACGTTCTGGGACACGGTCGTCGGCTGCGCGATCACGGGGCTCGTCGTCATCAACTCCGGCGCCTGGACACAGGGCCTGAACGGCGCGGCGCTCACGAAGGCGGCCTTCTCGGACCTCCCGATCATCGGCCCGATCGTGCTGACGGTCGGTCTCTTCACCTTCGTGTTCGCGACGATCCTCGGCTGGTCGTACTACGGCGAGAAGGCGGCGGAGTACCTCTTCGGGCCGGGCGCGATCCGCTTCTACCGCTGGCTCTGGGTCGCGGCGGTGATGCTCGGGTGCATCGCCTCGCTGCCCGCGGTGTGGGCCTTCGCGGACATCGCGAACGGGCTGATGGCGATCCCGAATCTCGTCTCGCTCCTCGCGCTGACGCACGTCATCGTCGCCGAGACCCGGAAGGACCTGTGGGAGGCGAAGAGTCGCTGACGCGATTCGCGGCGCGCCCCTCATCCATCCTCGGTTCCTCCGTCGCGCGGTGCGAACACGAGGAACGTCTGCTCCTCGAGGATGTCCGGCCGCGCCACGACCTCGTAGCCCGCTTCCTTCATCTCGCGCTCGATCACGTCGGGCGAGGTCCCGTGCCCGAACAGGGACACGAACCAGCCGGCATCTTCCCGGTAGTCGATGATCGCGACCCGTCCCCCGGGCGCGAGGACGCGCTTGACGCGACGGAAGTACGCCGGTCGGTCCTCGATGTGGTGGAAGGTGTTCGAGGTGAAGAGAAGATCGATCGATTCCTCGGGAAGACGCGGATCGTCCGGCGAGGCGAGCACGATCTGCACGTTCTCGGCGCCCCGCTCCTTGACGAGGCCAGCGAGGTACTCGTTCATGCTCTCGTCGACCTCGACGGCGTACACCTTCCCCGACGAGCCGACGGCGTCGGCCAGACGGAACGTGAAGTAGCCGCTCCCCGAGCCGAGATCGGCGACCTGGTCGCCCGGCTCGATGTCGAGCGTCTCCACGACCTCCTCCGGCTTCTGGCTCTCGTCCCGGCCGAAGCCCTCGTAGCTGCACCGCTTGATCGTCGTGCAGCCCGCGAGGAGAAGGAGCAAGGCGAGCGCCGTCGCCGTGCGCTCGCGAGCGACGGTGGTCCGCGGGAGAGCCGCGCCCGCGACCGAGAGTTGGGTCGTCGTCATCGTTTCACCTCGTGGCTGTCCTCGACCGCGATCGTCGAGCAAATCCGGGGCCGGCAGATCCCCTTCAGAATGCGCCCTCGCTGCAACCGGCGCACTGCGCCGAGATTCGGGAAGTGCAATGTTCCGAGGGCAGCGCGAAGTCCGAGGCAACGTCGTGAGGAAACCATGGTCGAGCGGCGGGCGAGATGAGCTGGATCGGCATCGTCGCTGCGATCGCCCTGGTGATCGCTCTCCTCGTCCTCGCGTGCTGGTGCTGGTATCGCGCCTGGCTCCGCCGGGTCACGCGTCTCGCGTCGGCCGAAAGCCAGATCGTTTCCACCGCGCGCGGTCGGGTCGAGTACGCGGTCCGCGGGAACGGACCGGTCGTGCTGCATTTCCACGGCGGCAACGTCGGCCACAACGGCGGCTTCTTCCTCGCGCACCTCGTCGACGCGGGCTATCGGGTCCTGACTCCGGATCGACCAGGCTACCTCGGCACGCCGATCGAGAACGGCAGGACGCCCGAGGAGCAGGCCGATCTCGCGGCAGCCTTGCTCGACACGCTCGGCATCGAGCGCGTGGCCGTGGTGGGGATCTCCGCGGGCGGTCCGAGTGCGATCCAGTTCGCCGCGCGGCACGCGCAGCGCACCGAAGCGCTCGTGCTGCTCTCCGCGATCTCGCAGCGAACGGGCCTGTCCACCGATCAGACGAACAGCTCGTTCGGACGCCTCGTCATGACGCCGAAGTATCAGAACCCGGCGTACTTCCTGATCCACCAGTCGATGCACCACATGACGAAGCTCGCGATGCGCGACATGATCAAGACGGAAACCACCTACGACGAGGCGACCGGTAGAAAGCTCATCGACGCGATCGTGAGCGACCCCGATCAGAAGCGACGAGTCCTCCTCATCGCCGACGCCATGGTGCCGGCTCTTCCCCGGTTCGCGGGGGTGATGAACGATCTGCAGGTGCAGAAGGAGCTCGGCGAGCTGCCCCTCGCCGCGGTGCGCGCCCCGACGCTGATCGTCGGCAGCCGCTTCGACGGCGACATCGGCTACGCCAACTCGCTCCATTCCCACGAGAAGATCGCCGGCTCGACCCTGATCACGGTCGATCAGTTCGGTCACTTCATCTGGTGGGGCGACGCGGCGGTCACGCGCGACTTCGAAGCCCGGATCGAGCAGTTCCTCGACCGGAGCGTGCGTCGCGCCTCCACGAGGACCGGTGGGGCCGCACCCGGCGAAGCTCCCATCCCGCCAAGGTAGGCGAGGATCGGCTACGAAGGAAGGACTTCGCTCGGGAGCCTCGCATGGTCCACGGGACCGTGCAGGAGACGTCAAGCCGCCGGCGCTTCGTCCCGCTCCTCTTCCTGCAACCGGACCTCTCCGATCTGCCCTGCACGACGGCCGCGTACGCCGCGATAGACCTCGCGCAGCCGGTTCATGTCGCCGCGAAGGTCCAAGCTCGGATGAAGGATGGGCCCGAAGCCGGCGGTCTTCGTTCCCCAGTCGAGGAAGCTCGGGACGATCGGTACGCCGGCCTTGCGCGCGATCCAGTAGAAGCCTGACTTCCAGTGCGTGCCTTGCGCCCGCGTGCCCTCCGGCGCAACGACCAGGATCAGCGCCTTCCGGCGCTCGAATTCCGCCGCCAGCTGCGCGACGGCGTCCTGGCGCGAGCGCCGGTCGACCGGGATGCCACCGAGGAACCGCATGGCCATGCCCATCGGAAATCGGAAGAGAGTGTGCTTGCCGACCCAGTGGACGCGCAGATCGAACGCCATGGCGAATGCGAGAAGGAAGAAGAGATCGAGGTTGCTGGTATGCGGCGCGGCGACGAGCACGCAGCGCTCGCAGCCGGCCGGGAACGATCCCTGCGTGCGCCAGCCGAGCGCATGCAGGAGCCAGTGGCCCAGACGCTTTCGCATCGTGTTCTTATACCTGGGTCTGCTTGCGCGCGAAGCGACCTTTCGCGAGCGAGCGGAGCTCCGATCGGCTTCTCTTCTACATCGGATCTGTGACGGTACTTCTCCAAATTGGACGCGCCCACCCCGCCAAGCGGGCCTGATACCGCGTTTTCGATCGCGCGATCAAGGGAATCTCCATCACGATCCCGGCGTCGCCGATCGCGGCTGAGCCGAGAGCGCCCGGCGAATCTTGCTGGACCGGCGTCGCGGGCGTCGGGTAGGAACTTGGCGCGCTACCGTCCGCGACCGGAGGATCCCGTGATCGATCAGAACACCCGCAACGCAGCATGTCCTCGTCGGGCAGACGACGCGCGAGGTGACGGCGGGCGGCTCGTGAGACCGGTCGTGCGCTCTTTCGCGGATTGATGCTGCTCGCGACTCTGCGCGCATGAAGCTCGCCCTACCGATCACCTCCCGGGGATGCCTCGCGCTGATCGGACTGACGTTGCTCGTCGGCGGATGTGGATCCGGCTCCGGAGCCACCGGTCCGATCTCGACCGAATCCGGACCCGTACGAGGATCGAGGACGGGAGCCGTCGAGGAGTATCTGGGCATTCCCTACGCGGCAGCACCCGTGGGCGAGCTTCGGTGGCTGCCGCCCGAGCCGCACGGGCCATGGCAAGGCGTTCTCGACGCGTTCGACTTCGGAAGCGAGTGCACGCAGCCAGGCTCGTCGCCGGGTGTGATCGTCGGGAGCGAAGACTGTCTGTTCCTCAACGTCTACCGTCCACGTCGCCGGCCGCAAGCACCTCTCCCGGTGATGGTGTGGATCCACGGCGGCGCGTTGACGATCTTGAGCGGCGCGTTCGACGTACCGCCGGCACTGCTGGAAGGTGACGACGTCATCGTCGTCTCGATCAACTACCGTCTCGGCGTACTCGGCTTTTTCGCGCACCCGTCGCTGGACGCCGAGGGGCATCTCAACGCCAACTACGGCTTGATGGATCAGCAGATGGCGCTTCGATGGGTACGAAGAAACATCGCCGCGTTCGGCGGCGACCCGGATCGGATCACGATCTTCGGCACGTCCGCAGGCGCCCTCAGCGTCTATTCCCAGCTCGCGTCTCCCATCGCTGCGGGACTGTTCGATCGTGCGATCGCGCAGAGCGGATCGTACGAAGGTCTGGTGAGCTACGAGACGTCGATCGTCTCGATCTCGGAGGCGCAGGCCGCGGGTGTGGCGTTTGCGAATCAGCTCGGATGCTCCACGGCTGCTTGCCTGCGAGCGCTTCCGGCCGATCGGCTCGTCGCCGCCGAGCCCAGCAATACCTACCCGATCTTGGACGGCGCGGTGCTGACTCAGACACCCGGAGCAGCGTTCGCGAGCGGTCAGTTCAACCGGATGCCCGTGATCGCCGGCACCAGCCATGACGACTACCGGTTCGTCGTGGCGATCGACTACGACTTCGGTCCGGGGCCGCTGACCCCTGCCGAGTATCCCGGAGCGGTGGCGCGGATGCTGGCGCTACCGCCGGAGGATCCCTTCGTCTCGACGGTTCTCGAGCAGTACCCATTGAGCCACTACGACGGCAGCGCGCCGATCGCTCTGGGCGCGGCGGGCACCGACCGGGTGTTTGCCTGTCCGGCGCTGAGCGCCGACGAGTCGCTGGCGCAATGGGTTCCGACCTACGCCTACGAGTTCAACGACGAGCATGCGCCGTCGTTCTTCGATCGACCGGTGAGCTTTCCCCTGGGCGCGTATCACTCTTCCGAAACGCTGTACCTCCTGAACACGCACCTTCTGAACGCGGAGCAGCTCGAGCTGTCCCGGGCTTGGATTCGCTACTGGACGACGTTCGCCGCCACGGGCGATCCGAACGCGCCCGGTTCACCGGTTTGGCCGCTGTTCGGTGCTGCGCAGGAGATGCAGTCGATGAAGCCCCCCGCTCCGGTCACCGAGTCCGGCTTCGCGACGGATCACATGTGCTCGTTCTGGCTGCCTTGAAGATCAGGCGACCCGAACGCTGCCGAGCAGAAACCAGCTCGTGCGGTGGCTCCGTGTCCGCTAGGACGGATGCGGAGAACGTCTGGGGCGACTTCGACGCGCCCGAGAAGGTGAAGGAGTGGAAGAAGCCCTGAGCCTCCCGCCGGACGCAGACTTTGGGAGTCAGCGCAGGCTCACGGGGCGAGGAAGCCGTACCGTTCCAGAATGGACCGCCCTTCCGCTCCGAGCACGGTCTTCACGAAGAGGTCCGCGGCCGCTCGATTCGGCGCGTCCTTCAGAACGGCGATCGGATAGCTGCCGATGACGTTCGACGCCTCCGGGATCGCGACCCCCTCCGCCTCGTCGCTCGCGGCGTGCACGTCCGTCACGTAGACGACGCCCGCGTCCACCTCACCGAGGATCACCTTCGCCACGACCCCTTTCACGTCGAGCTCCTCACTCGATTTCGGCACTGCGACACCCGCCTTCGAGAACGCCTCGCGCGCGTAGCGGCCCGCCGGCACGGTCGGCCCGCAGAGAGCGACAACCATACCGGGCTTCGCGAGGTCGGCGAGGCTCGCGATCTTCTTCGGGTTGCCCTTTTCGACGATGATCTCGAGACGGTTCCGCGCGAACACGGCCGGCTTCCCCGTGACCTTCCCGGCGTCGACCAGCTTCTGCATGTTCGGCTCGTCCGCCGACGCGAAGACGTCGACCGGAGCGCCCTCGAGGATCTGCTGCACGAGCGTCGGCGAGCCGGCGAAGTTCGTCTTCACGTCGGTGCCCGCGTTCGCCTTCTCGAAGGCTGCGGCGGCTTCGGTCAACGCGGCCGTCAGCGACGCCGCGGCAGAGACCGCGAGCTCGGCCGAGAGCGCGAGGCCCGGCGTGAAGCCGACGATGAACGCGCTGGCGGCGGTCACCAGCGAAACTGGGAGCCTACACATGGGATTCCCGTCTTCGAGTCCTCGGCTTGGCCGCCGCAAACCGAGGATCGAGCACGACGCGTGGATACACGACATCTCTACGCCATTGCCATGTTGGCTCTTGTAGCAATCGTCCTCGCTCGCCGGCGCCCGCGAACGAAAGTGTCTGCGGATTGCCGCGTCGATTCGAATTACGGGTCTTCGGGCGTTTGAGTGGGTAGAAACGGGAGCCTGAACGCTCGGAAACCCGCGCTGGGCGCGGCTCGCGGCGAGGTTGAGCGGGAGCGGAAACTTGGCATGATTCCGCGATGCGACCTCGCCCT
>VGTG01000171.1 GCA_016874795.1 Deltaproteobacteria bacterium
CGACGTCGCCCGGAGGCGGCGGTACCGCGGCGCGGTCCGGCCGGCGCTGCGGCGGCGCGCGCATCGGAACGAGCGTCAGGATCAGACGGCTCGGCCGCTCGGCGCTCGTCACCTGGATCAAGGCGGGCTCGGCCAGATCGACGACGATGCGAACGGTGCGCGCATCGAATTGCCCGATCCGGATCCGGCGGACGAGTCGGTCGTCGACTGCGATCGGCGCACGAGAGATCTCGCGGCCGAGGTGCGCCGGGGAGAGATCGACGTACGCGCGTGGCCCGAGCTTGAGGCGCGGATCCGCTCCGGCAGTGTGCGTCGTGTAGTTCACCTTGCCCTTCACGACGGCGATGACGCGCGCCCCCATGTCGGCGACTTCCCACTCGATCCGCTCGACGACCGCGCGGTGCGCCGGCTCGGCGGCGTACGTGCGCACGTCGACCAGCGCGACGACGAGCACGAGGGCGACGAGCGCGCGTCCCGCGCCGGCGAGCGTGCGAGCCGCGCTTCTCCCGTACGCCGCGCGCCAGGTTCGCGAGAGCGGCTTCATTCTCGTCGCGCCCGCTCCACCAGCGCGTGGAGGCGCGTCAGCGCCTCGAGCGGCGTCATCGCGTCGACGTCGAGGGCCGCAAGCTCGCGCCGGAGCGCCGCGCTCGCGTCGCCGAAGAGATCGAGCTGTCCCGCGACGGGACGCGGCTCCTCGCAGCCGGCGATCTCCGCCGGTCCCTTCCCCGCCTCGAGCTGGTGCAGGAGCCCGCGCGCGCGCTCGACCACCTCCGCGGGCACGCCCGCGAGCCGCGCGACCGCGATGCCGTAGCTCCGGCTCGCGGGACCGGGCACGACCTTCCGCAAGAAGAGCACCTGGTCCCGCCACTCGCGAACCGCGACCGAGTAGTTCCGGACGCGTGCGCACGTCGTCGCGAGCGCCGTCAGCTCGTGGAAGTGCGTCGCGAAGAGCGTCTTCACACGAGCGCCCGGCGCCGGCTCCAGCTCGTGCAGGTACTCCGCGACGGCCCAAGCGATCGCGATGCCGTCGTACGTGCTCGTCCCGCGGCCGATCTCGTCCAGGACGACGAGCGTCCGCGGCGTCAGGTTCGCGAGGATCGCCGCCGTCTCCTTCATCTCGACCATGAAGGTCGAGTCGCCCGCGACGAGGTCGTCGGCCGCCCCGACGCGTGTCCAGATGCGGTCCGTCAGCGGCACCTCCGCTTCCGCCGCCGGGACGAAGCTTCCGGCGTGCGCGAGGAGCACGATCAACGCCACCTGCCGGAGGTAGGTGCTCTTGCCGGCCATGTTCGGTCCGGTCAGCAGCACGACCTGCTCGCTCTCCGCATCGAGGCGGGTGTCGTTCGCGACGAACGCGCCCGCGGCGGAGGTGCGCTCCACGATCGGATGCCGGCCGTCGCGGAGCACGATCTCGTTGCCGCGATGCAGCCGCGGACGCACGTACCCGTGCTCGTGCGCGACGACGGCGAGGCTCACGAGCGCATCGAGGTCCGCGAGCGCGTCCGAGAGTCGGTTCAGCCGCGCTTGATGCACGCGCACCGCCGCGAGGATCTCCTCGAAGAGCGCGACCTCGCGCTCGAAGCAGCGGCCCTCGGCGCTCGCGAGCTCCGCTTCGAGCTCGCGGAGCTGCGGCGTCGTGAAGCGCTCGCCCGAGGCCATCGACTGCCGGCGCACGAAGTGGTCCGGCACGAGCTTCAGGTTCGGCTTCGTCACCTCGAAGTGGTAGCCGAGGATGCGGTGATGGCGGATCTTCAGCGATCCGATCCCCGTTGCCTCGCGCTCGCGCGTCTCCAGCGCCGCGATGTGGCGCTGCGCGTTGCCGAGAAGCTCCCGCAGGCGGTCGACCTCCCCGTCCGCCCCGGCGCGGATCGCGCCGCCCTCGCTCGCGTGCATCGGCGGCGACTCGACGATCGTCTGCAAAATCGCCTCGGCGAGATCCGGTGGCGGCTCGGTCGCGGAAGCGATGCCGTCGAGGAGCGCCGGCCTCGACTCGGCACCGAGGAGCTCCGGGACGCGCGCGACCCGCTCGAGCGCGCGACCGAGGCGTGCCACTTCGCGTGGGCCCGCGCGTGCGACGCCGAAGCGTGCAGCGAGCCTCTCGAGGTCGCCGACCGCACGAAGCGTCTCGGCGAGATCGGCGCGCAGGCCGGGTCCGTCGACGAGCGTTTCGACGGCGTCGAGACGCGCGCCGATCCGCTCGAGGTCGAGGAGGGGATACAGGAGCCACTCGCGCAGGCGACGCGCGCCCATCGCGGTGCTCGTGCGATCGAGCGTCCACCAGAGGGACCCGTGCCGTCCTCCGGCTGCTCCCTCGAGAACCGCGAGGTTCCGCCGCGAGCGCTCGTCGAGCATCAGGTGATCGCCGAGCGGATAGAAGAGTGGCGGCCGGAGATGCGCGAGACCGCCGCGGACGGTTTCGGCGACGTACGCGATCGCGCTCCGGAGGGCGCTCTGCGCCTCCGCCGCGAGCGAGGCGACCGTTCCGAGACGCGCGAGCGCCTCGTCGGCGCAAGCGAGCCCGCTCGCGGTCGGCGGCCATGCGGTGACCACCCCTCCCGCCGCCGCGGCGAGCGCGGCGAGGGCTTCGTCGTCCGCGGGCACCAGGAGCTCGCGGGCGCCGATACGCGCGAGCTCCTCGCTCGCGACGGAGGGCGACGGCGCCGTGCACACGCGGAGCTGGCCGGTCGTCGCCTCGACCGTCGCGATCGCGATGCCGCGGTCGCCGGCGCGGGAGAGAGCCACGAGCAGCCCGGGCTCGATCTGCGCGAGCCCCTCGTCCTCGTCGAGCACCGTACCGGGCGTGATCACCCGGACGAGGCCGCGCTCGACGAGCCCCGGCGACTGCGCCGCGTCGCCGAGCTGATCGCAGATCGCGACCTTGAACCCGTGCCCGAGGAGGCGTCCGACGTACCCCTGCGCCGCGTGGTACGGGATGCCGCACATCGGGACCGGGTTCGGAGCGTCCTTGTTGCGCGACGTCAGCGTCAGATCGAGGAGCGGCGCGGCACGCTCGGCGTCCTCGAAGAACATCTCGTAGAAGTCGCCGAGGCGGAAGAACAGGATCGCGTCCCTCGCCTGCTCCTTCACGCGCAGGTACTGCGCGAGCATGGGCGTCACCCGCGGTGTCTGCAGGCTGCCCCCTCGACTCTCCTGCGACGTCACCTCCACCGTCACACCACCCGACCTCGCCGCGCTCGCCTCGAAGCCGCGGAATCGCTCCTACCGGAAGCCGGCCGGGCACGTCGGTGGCGGCGGCCCCGGGGGGCAGACGATTCGTTCCGCGCGTCCTGCCAGAAGCCAATCCGACCTTCCATTGAAGCGCCGGGCAGGCTGTCCCGGTGTGACGACATTGCACGTCGGCGCCACGATGCGCAAACAATCCGCCGAGCCGGGCTGGTAGCGAAGCTTCAGCCGGCAGTAGTCGAAATCGCCGTGCTCGAGCGAGCTGAAGACGTAGAGCTCCTCGGGGCAGACGTACGGGAGCACGAAGGGCGGGACGGCGTCCTGGAACGCGGCGGCCGGCCCCGCGACGAGGAGCTTTGCCGCCGCGAGGGCTCGAATCCACGGGCGAGCCGAGCGCGGCATCAGATCTTCTTCCGCTTCCGCCCCAGGTAGTCGACGAGCAGGTACTCGCCGAGCCGGTCCGGCCGGCTGTAGAGCGCGCGGCCCCGGTTGATCCGCGTCATCTTCTCGACGAAGGCTCGCAGGCCGAGCGAATCGTCGAGCATGAACGTGTTGATCGTGATGCCGCGTCGCGTGACGCGCTCGACCTCGCGAAGCGTCTCCTGCGCCGCGCGCCGCGAGACGCCGCCGAACGAGAGCGGCCATTCGCATTGCAGACGACCGCCCGCGTAGTACGCCGTCGGCTGGCCGTCCGTGACCACGATCAGGTGCTGGTTGCGGCTCGGGTGACGCCGCAGCATCTCCGTGCCGAGCCGAAGCGCGTCCTGCAGGTTCGTGAATGGATCGCCCATGTTCCACGACGCCTCGGGCAGGTCCTTCGCGCGGAGCTCGACCGCGCGCGTGTAGAAGCCGACGATGCCGAAGAAGTCGCGCGGGTAGCGCGTGCGGATCAGGCTCTCGAGCGCGAGCGCGACCTTCTTCGCTGCGGCGAAGCGCCCTTCCCAGCTCATCGACCAGCTCATGTCGAGGAGCAGCACCGTCGACGCCGTCGACGAGTGGATCGACTCCTGGACCTGGAAGTCCTCGGGGGCGACCTCGAGGGGGCGGCTCGCATGACGTCGCACCGCGCTCATCAACGTCGGCACGAGCGCGAGATCCAGCGGATCACCGGACTCGTAGCGCCGGACGCCCTCGGGAACGACCTCCGCGGCGCCGACCCGGCGCGTCTCGTGCCCGCCCGGCCGGTCGCGCAAGAGGCTCTGGTAGATGTCGCGCAGCGCGAGCTGGCCGATCCGCCGGATCCCCTTGGCGGAGAGCTCGAGGCGGCCCTCGCGCTGCGTCAAGTATCCCGCCTCGACCAGCATGAGGATCGCCTGGCGAAGCTGCTGGAACTCCTGCATCGCCTGCGCGCCGAGGAGCTCGCCGAGCATGGTCGGGTCGATCGACTCGAGGTCGCCTCGCGCGAGCGCTCTCTGCATCGCGAGGAGCGCTTCGAGCTGGTCGGCGAGCGAGAGCGCCTCGTCGAAGTCGAGGGAGCGCGGACCGCGGAGCCGCTCGCCCCAGCGGCGCTGCAGCTCCTGCACGCGGCGGATGTCGTCGAGCCGCTCGAGGATCTCCTGGAACTCGCGTCCCGCCTCCTCGTTCTCGAAGCGATAGCCCTGCGCGAGGCGCTCGATCGCTTCCGCGAGGCCCCGCGGCAGGTCGTCGAGAAACGCGCGCTTCTCACGCATCGCCGCGCCATCCTCGCCGGGCGCCTCCTGCTCTTCGAGCGTCTCGCGCTCCCGGCGCAGGATGTCGTCGAGCTTCTTCCGCGCCTCGTCGAGCGCCTGGTCGACGTTCACCGACTCCTGACGCCGCGTCAGCTCCTCGCGCAGCGCCGCAAGGAGGTCGTCGAGGCCCATCAGCTGCATGTCACCGAGGTCGACGCCCTGGCGGATCAGCCAGTCGAGCGCCTGGCGGACGTCGTCGGTGACGGAGAGCGCTTCGGCGAACTGCTCGAACACCCGCTCGGGATCGAGGCGGACCCGCTGGATCCCGTCCCACGACGTGTAGCGGGTGCGTCGCATGGTTGCCGTCAGACGCGGTAGGTCACGCGTCCGCCGGAGACCTCCTTGTTGAGCTTCTGGTGGAGATGGAGCCCCTCGAGGAGGAACTCCGTCGCTGCCGCCATCAACGCGGGAGACTCGAAGGAACCGAGACGCGAGATCGCATCGCGCAACCCCGGGATCGCGCCGATGCCCTCGAGATACTCGGTCGCGGGCATGCGGTCGGACACCTCCACGCCCCAGCCGCCCTCGAAGTAGCCGACGATCCCGGCGAGCTCCGCGGGATTCACCGTCCGATCGAACACCGCGAGGACGGCGCGGTTCAGCAGGCGCTCGAAGGCCTCCTGCTCCGAGCGCTCCTCGCCGGTGTACTCGAACTCGAGCTTGCCGAGCATCGAGGCGGACACCGCGTGCAGATCGGAGATCCGCGGCACGATCTCGTGCTCGCCGAGAAGGAGCGCACGGCGCTCCGCGTTCGCGATCAGCGTCTCGTAGTTGTTGATCGAGACGCGGACGCTGACGCCCGAGCCCTGGTTGATGTCGCCCGCGCTCCGCGCCTCGAACGTGAGCTGCGCGACGATCGTCCGCATGAACTCCGGCATGCGCACGGGCGTTCCGTCGCGCTCGCTGCCGGGCACCTCCTGCTCGACGATCGCGATCTCCGTCTCGACGTCGCGCGGATAGTGCGTGCGGATCTGCGCGTCGAATCGGTCCTTCAGCGGCGTGACGATGCGGCCGCGGCTCGTGTAGTCCTCCGGGTTCGCGCTCGCGATGATCAGCACGTCGACCGGCAGACGCACCTTGAAGCCGCGGATCTGAATGTCGCGCTCCTCCATCAAGTTGAAGAGTCCGACCTGGATCTTCTCCATCAGGTCCGGCAGCTCGTTGATCGCGAAGATCCCGCGATGCGAGCGCGGCACGAGGCCGTAGTGGATCGTGTCCTCGTCGGCGAGATAGCGGCCTTCGGCGACCTTGATCGGATCGATCTCGCCGATCAGGTCCGCCATCGAGACGTCGGGGGTCGCGAGCTTCTCGCCGTAGCGGTCGAACCGCTCCACCCAGACGACGCCGAGCGCGTCGCCTTCCGCAGCGAGGCGCGAGCGGCAGCGCCGGCAAATCGGTGCGAGCGGATCGCAGTGGATCTCGCAGCCTGCGACGGCCGGGACGCTCTCGTCGAGCAATTCGACCAGCGCGCGGATCAGGCGCGACTTCCCCTGCCCGCGTTCGCCCAGGAGGATGATGTGATGCCCCGAGAGGATCGCGTTCTGCACCTCGGGGACCACCGACTCCTCGTAGCCCAGAAGGCCCGGCAGGATGCGATCGCCGCGTGCGAGCGCCGCCTTCAGATTTTGCCGGAGCTCGGCACGGACGCCGATCGGCCGATGGCCGCTCTCCCGCAGCTCTCCCAGGGTCGTCGCCTTCGCCATCCAGACCTCGAATTCTTCCCGGTCAGTGGGCCGAGGCCGCATTATGGGACGAAGCCCTGTGCACGGGCAACCTCGATCGGCTCAACGAAAGTGCGGCGCGAGCTTGTCCCACGTCTCGTGAAGGTGCTGCGGGATCACCTTCGTCGCGGCGGTGACGGGCATGAAGTTCGTGTCACCGTCCCAGCGCGGCACGATGTGCCAGTGGAGATGCGCGTCGATTCCCGCGCCGGCGACGCGGCCGAGATTCAGACCGACGTTCATGGCGTCCGGACGGAGCTCGCGCTTCAAGATCGCGGCCGCGTCGCGGAGTCGCTCCATCAACGCGGCGAAGTCGCTCGCGCCGAGCGCGCCGAGATCCGCGACGTGGCTCCGCGGCGCGACGAGGAGGTGTCCGGGATTGTAGGGAAACCGGTTCAGCATCACGACCGTGTCGGCGGCCGTATGCACGACGAGGTTCTCGCGCGCATCCGAAGCCTTCGGTCGGTCGCAGAAGATGCACGAGCCCGGCGGCGGCGCGTCCCCGGCGACGTAGGTCATACGCCAGGGAGCCCACAGGACGTCGGTGGCCAGCCTAGTCCTCGCTCTGCGAAGCCGCGGCGACGGTGGTGCCGGAGGCGAGCGGTGGTCGCGATTCGCCGAGCCCACTCGCCGAGGCGACGGTCGCCTTCCGCGGCTCGGGCTCCGCTTCGCCCGGCTTCTGGTCGACGCGGATCTTCAGCTCCTTGCCCGCCTTGAAGAATGGGACCCGCTTCGCCGCGACCGACACCGACTCGCCGGTCTTTGGGTTCAGACCCTCGCGCGCGTTGCGCCGCTTGACGATGAAGCTGCCGAAGCCGCGGATCTCGATGCGCTCGCCGCGGGTCAGCGCTTCGCTCAGACTCTTGAACACGGCGTTGACCAGGGTCTCCACGTCCCTGCGCGGCAGGTGCGAGCGGGCGTTTGCGACCGCTTCGATGAGTTCACGCTTGGTCATGTTGGGACTCCGATGGACCCGAGATCACCAGCGGAGACCATCGGTCACCACCGGCAGACGCCAGAGGATGAGCGGCGCACGCGCTTCGGCCGGTGCTCCGGCAAACGTGGCGAGCGCCTGCGCGAAGCGGAGCAGCGCCGGCTCTTCCGCGCGCACCGACGCGTCGTCCGAGACGAAGGCACGCCACCACCAGGGGCCGCGCAGCGGCAGCACCGTCTCGACCCGCGGCTTGCCCTCGATGCCGCCCCGCTCCGCCGCGATGCTCACCGCTTCGTGCAGGCCGCCGAGCTCGTCGACGAGCCCGAGCTCGTGCGCTTGCTCGCCGGTGAAGATCCGTCCGGTGGCGACCCGCCGCATCGCGGCGTCGTCGAGACCCCGCCCGCTGGCGACGTCCGAGACGAACTGCTCGTGCACCTCGTCGGCCATGCTCTGGAAGATGCGCCGCTCCTCCGCGGAGAGCGGACGGAACGGCGAGCCCATGTCCTTCTGGGCGCCGGCGGTCACGGTCTCCGCCTGGACTCCGACTTTCTCGAGCAGCCCCTGCACGTTCGCGAGCGACAGCAGGACGCCGATCGAGCCCGTCAAGCTGCCCCGGCTCGCCACGACCACGTCGGTCGCGCTCGCGACGTAGTAGCCGCCCGAGGCGGCGACAGCTCCGAGCGAGGCGACGACCGGCTTCTTCTCGCGGAGGCGGCGGATCGCTCCGTACATCTCCTGCGACGGCGCGACCGCTCCCCCCGGGGAGTCGACGCGGACGACGACCGCCGCCACCGAGCCGTCCTCCTCGAGGTCGCTCAGCGTGTCGACGAAGTCGTCGGAGCGCGTGATCTCCCCACGCAGCGGAACGAGCGCCACGTGGCGGTCTCCGGTCGGGAGAATTCCTCCTCCCGACGATCCGTTCAGGATCGTCGCGGCGAACGCGACGATCGCGAACAGACCAACGAAGGCGAGCAGAAAGCGGAGGGCCCGACGTGTCGGGTGACCGGGCATGGAACTCCGCCCCCTAGGACTTGTTCTTCTCGCCGGCGGCGACCCGCTGAAGGTCCGTCCCGACGACGTCCTCGAGCGAGAAGCGTCCCCCCTTGCCCGCGCGGTTCATGTAGGCGTCCATCTCGGCTCGCTCTTCCGAGCGACGCAGCGCCCGCACCGAGAGGCCGATCTTCTTCTCCTTCGAGTCGATGTTCGTGACCTCGGCCTCGAGCTCGTCGCCGACCTGGAAGTGATCCGCAGGCCGATCGATCCGCTCGTTCGAGATCTGCGAGACGTGAACGAGACCCTCGATGCCCTCCTCGAGCTCGACGAAGACGCCGAAGTCGGTGACGCTCGTGATCGGCCCCTTGATGCGCGTGCCGACCGGGTAGCGCTCCGGCAGGTGATCCCAGGGATCGCCGCCGATCTGCTTGACGCCGAGCGAGACGCGCTCGTTTTCGACGTCCACGCCGAGCACCAGCGCTTCGATCTCGTCACCCTTCTTGTAGAGCTCGGAGGGGTGCTTGACCTTCTTCGTCCAGTGCAGGTCGGAGATGTGCACGAGGCCGTCGATGCCGTCCTCGACCCCGACGAAGATGCCGAAGTCGGTGATGCTCTTGACCGTCCCGCGGATACGGCTGCCGATCGGATGGTTGACGCGGACCATCTCCCACGGATTCGGCTCGACCTGCTTCAGGCCGAGCGAGATCCGCCGGTTCGTCGCGTCGACGTCCAGCACCTGGACCTCGACCTCGGCGCCGACCTCGAGCAGCTTCGAAGGATGCGTGACGCGCTTGGTCCACGACATCTCGGAGACGTGGATCAGGCCCTCGACGCCCTTCTCGAGCTCGACGAACGCGCCGTAGTCGGTGATGCTGACGACCTTGCCGCGGATGCGCTTGCCGGCGGGGTAGCGCTCTTCCGCCGTGGTCCACGGGTCCGGCATGATCTGCTTCATGCCGAGCGAGACGCGCTCGCGCTCCGGATCGTACTTGAGCACGACGACGCGGAGCTGGTCTCCGACCGCGATCACCTCGGACGGATGCGAGATCCGGCCCCAGGACATGTCGGTGATGTGGAGCAGACCGTCGATGCCGCCGAGGTCGACGAACGCACCGTAGTCGGTGATGTTCTTGACGGCGCCTTCGAGGATGATTCCCTCCTCGAGCACGCGCAGCGTCTCCTGCTTGAGCGCCGTGCGCTCCTTCTCGAGGACGGCGCGACGCGAGACGACGACGTTGCCGCGCGAGCGGTTGAACTTCAGGATCGCGAAGCGGCCCTTCTGGCCGATGAAGCGATCGAGGTTCCGCGTCGGACGCAGGTCCGCGTGCGAGCCCGGGAGGAACGCGGACACGCCGATGTCCACCTTGAGTCCGCCCTTCACCTTGCCGACGATCAAGCCTTCGATCGGCACGCCGTCGTTGTAGGCTTGCTCGATCTCACGCCAGACCTTGAACTGCTCCGCCTTGACGCGTGAGAGGCTGACGCTGCCCGTCTCTCCTTCGCTCGACTCGAAGAAAACATCGACGTCATCACCGACTTCCGCGTGAATGGCTCCTTCACGATCCCTGAACTCGGCGACCGGGATCGAGCCTTCCGACTTGTACCCGATGTCGACCGTGACGAAGCCATTGGCGATCTGAACGACTCGCCCCTTGACGACTTCCCCCGGCTTCACCAGCTTGAGGCTTTCCTCGAAGAGCTGGCCGAAGTCCTCCTCAAGGGACTGATCGTCGTTCGCACTCACCATGCAGCGATATCCTCCTAACGGGGTGGATGGGCGCAGCCCGACCATGGAACCCTCCGACTGCGCTGCATGGGCATACTCTGGCAGGACGCGGTTTTCAAGAGCTTTCGCGCGACCTTACGACCGCGGTCATGCGCTCGACCACCTCCTCGGCGGAGAGCGGCCCGCTGTCGATCTCGACGGCCCCCTCCGGGCGTCGCAGCGGTGCCACGGTGCGCCCGGAATCGCGCGCGTCCCGCGCCTCGATGTCGCGTCGGGTCGCCTCCTCGTCGGCTTCGAAGCCGCGCTCCCGGAGCTCCAGGGTACGGCGGCGCGCACGGCAGGCGGCATCCGCGGTGAGATAGAATTTCACTTCCGCCGCGGGGAAAACGATCGTTCCGACGTCGCGCCCCTCGATCACGACCCCGCCCGCCGCACCGAGGCGCCGCTGCAAGTCGAGGAGCCCGGCACGCACCTCCGCGATCGCGGAAACGCGAGACGCACGCTCGCTCATCTCGGGCCTGCGGATCTCGCGGCTCACGTCCTCGGCGCCGAGGAGGACGCGGCGACCGCCGTCCTCGAGACGGATCGGGAGGGACGCTGCGAGCCGCCCGAGCGCCCCGCGCACTTCCGCCGGAAGCCCGCCCGGATCCTCGCTCCGATCGACGAGCGGGGAGAGATCCCCGTCGCGAGAGGCCGCGAGCGCGACCGTCCGGTAGAGCGCGCCCGTGTCGAGGTAGGTGAAGCCGAGCCTCTCGGCGAGCGCGCGGCTGACGGTGCTCTTTCCCGCGCCCGCGGGTCCGTCGATCGTCACGACGGGGCGACGTCCCTTCACGCGCTTCCTCCGCACAGACGTTCGAGCGTCTCGAGAAATCGCGGGTCGGAGACCGCGATCGCCTCGACGCCGCGAATGCGCACGGGACCGCGCGCGACCAGCGAAGCGACGACGAACGCCATCGCGATGCGGTGATCGCCGCACGCGTCGACCTCGCCGCCTTCGAGTCCGCTTCCTCCGTGCACGACGAGACCGTCGGGCAGCTCCTCGACGCGGACGCCGAGGGTCGCGAGGCCTGCGGCCATCGTCGCGAGGCGGTCGCTCTCCTTCACGCGAAGCTCCGCGGCATCCGCGAACGTCGTCACACCCGTCGCGGCGGCCGCCGCGATCGCGAGGACGGGGAGCTCGTCGATCGCGCGCAGCATCGTCTCTCCCGCGACCGTCGTCGCACGAAGCGGCGCGGGCTCGACGGTCAGATCCGCGACCGGCTCCTCGCCGATCGGATCGAGGCTCGCGATCTCGAGCCGCGCGCCCATCGCGCGAAGCACGTCGATCGCGCCCGTGCGCGTCGGGTTCAGCGAGACGCGCCGCAGTCGCAAGCGCGAGCCCGCGACGATCGAGCCGGCGACGAGCCAGAACGCCGCGGCGCTCGGGTCGCCCGGCACGTCGATCTCGCACGCACGGAGCCGTGCCGGTCCGGTGACGCTCGCGGCGAGCGGCTCCGGCCGCGCGACGGCGACGCCGAAGGACGGGAGCATCCGCTCGGTGTGATCGCGCGACAACGCCGGCTCGACGACGGTCGTCGTGCCCTTCGCCTGCAAGCCCGCGAGCAGGACCGCCGTCTTGAGCTGAGCGCTCGCAACCGGGATCTCGATGCGTCCCGCGCGGAGCGACCCGCCGTGCACCGTGATCGGCGGCTTTCCGTCCTCGGTCTCGAAGCGCGCACCCAGCTTCTGCAGCGGATCGACCACGCGCTGCATCGGACGCCGTCGAAGCGAAGCGTCGCCGTCGAGCCGCGAGGTGAACGGCCGCCCCGCGAGCACGCCGCACATCATGCGCATCGTGCTGCCCGAGTTCCCGCAGTCGAGCGGCGCCGTCGGCGCGCGGAGACCTTCGGCGCCGCGGCCGTGCACGCGGACGAGGTCGCCCTCGCGCTCGACCGCGACGCCGAGGCCGCGCAGCACCGTGATCGTCGAGGCGTTGTCCTCGCCGCTCGAGAGCCCACGGATCACGGTCGCGCCGTCCGCGAGAGCGCCGAGGATCAGCGCGCGATGGCCGATCGACTTGTCGCCGGGCAGAGGGACGTCGCCGCGCAGCGGGCCGC
>VGTG01000172.1 GCA_016874795.1 Deltaproteobacteria bacterium
CGCGGAGATCATCGGCCAGGCTTCCGGCGCGATCGCCGCGAGGAGTCCTCCCGAGGTCTGCGGATCGCGCGCGAGAGCGAGGCGCGGATCGTCCTCGAGGCCGGCAGGGATCTCGACGGTCGCCTCGAGCGCCTCGCGGAGTCGCGCGTCCGCGCTCGAGCGCCAACCGCACGCGAGGAGCTCGAGCGCGCCTGGAAGAGCCGGGATCTCGCCAAGCCAAAGATCCGCGGCGACGTGGCTCGCCGAGAGCACCTCCTCCAGATGACCAAGGAGGCCGAAGCCGCTGACGTCGGTGCAGCAGCGGACGCCCGCCTCGACGAAGACCGCCGCGGCCGCGTCGTTCGCGCGTCTCATCTCGTCGAGAGCGATTCCCGTCCACGTGCTCGGGCATTCGCCCGCGCGCGTCGCGGCGAGGACGACGCCCGTGCCGAGCGGCTTCGTCAGAACGAGGAGGTCGCCCTTCCGCGCGCCGCCCTTGGTCATCGCTCGGCCCGGGGGGACGCGCCCGAGCACCGTGAAGCCGATCAGCGGCGTCTCCGCGTCGATCGAGTGGCCGCCGACGAGATCGACCGCGAGAGACGAGAGAGCCCGCCGCGCTCCGGAGAGGAGCTGGAACAAGTCCGCCTCCCTCGTCTTCGCATCCGCGATGCGCACGCCCGCGAGCGCCAGCGCGGCGAACGGCACGCCGCCCATCGCATACACGTCGCTGACGGCGTTCACGGCAGCGATCTCCCCGGCGGCGACGAGGTCGTCGACGGGCGCGGGGAACGCGTCGATCGTGAAGACGAGGTCGCCCTCGCCCGGGACGCGCAGAACTGCGGCGTCGTCCGGAGCCGCGAGGCCGATCGCGACGCTCTCCGAGGTCGGGATCGCGAGCCGCTCGAGCACGCTGGCGAGCGCGTCGGGAGCGAGCTTCGCGGCGCAGCCGCCGCATGGCGCCATCGGCACGTTCGCCGCGACGGACGACGCACGCCGCAGGCTCGTCGTCCGGGGCGGCGCGTAGCGCGCGATGAACCGGCGGTCGATCCAGTCCTTCAGCCACCACCAGAAGCGGCCGTGCGAAGCGAAGCCGTAGTAGCTCACGGCGGCCCGTCCGTCCCCCGTCGAGAGCAGCGAGAGAGCGTCGCGCTGCGGGCGATATCGCGTGAGCTCGCCCGGCTCGCCCGCCGCGAGCGCGCGGACGTTTCGCTCGAGGACCGGCCCCTGGCGCACCGCGTAGACGCCCGCTCGCGGCAGCTTCGGATGGCCCTCGAGCGCCGCGCAGTCGCCTGCGGCGAGGATCGCGTCCGCCGCGATGCTCCGCAGCCGATCGTCGACGCGCAGGAAGCCGCGCTCGTCGACCGGGAGGCCCGAGGCGGCGAGGAACGGAAGCCCTTTCGCGCCGGTCGCCCACACGACGAGTGACGCTTCGAGCGCTTCGCCGCTCTCGAGCGCGACGTGCGAGTCGTCGACCGAGGCGACGCGCGTTCCGAGGTGCGTCGCGATGTCGTAGCGGGACGAGAGGCGCGCGACGAGCCGTCGCATCGCGGGCGAGCCTCCAGGCAGGAGCTCCGGCGCGCTCTCGACGACGGCGACGGTCGCACCCGCGATCCCCGCGAGTTGCTTCCGGAGTGCGAACGCGACCTCGAGACCGCCTGCGCCCCCGCCCGCGACGACGACCCGCGCCGGAATCTTTCCCGCACGCGCCTCGTCGAGGAAGCGCGCGATGCGCGGTGCGGCTTCCTCGACGGGCTTCGCGCCGACGACGATTCGCGCCCCGCGGACGGCGTCCATTCCTCGCGGCCGCGAGCCGACGTCGAGCGACAGGACGTCGTACGAGAGCGTCCCGTGCTTCTCCGTCTCGATCGCACCTCGCTTCGGATCGAGCGAGAGCATGCGATCGCGGAGGTACGTCGCGCCCGCACGCGCGGCGAGAGCCGCGACGTCGATCCAGCCCTCCTCCTCACCGTAGAGCCCGACGAGGCGCCCGGGAACCATCCCCGAGTAGACGGAGAGCGGGTCCGGGCTCATGAGCGTGAAGCGCACGCCCGCGACGGGACGCATCGCGAGCGAGCGCAGCACGTGCACGTGCGCGTGCCCACCGCCGGCCAGAACGACGTGCCGGCGTGGCGCGTCCGCGGAGCGCGGTCGCATCGCGCCTCAGCGCCCGGCCGTGCGCACGCGACGGCGCGATGGTCCGGCGTCGCGATCCCCGACGAGCAGCGAGAGCCGCATGGTCCGCGCCACCTCGGTCTTCCAGCGGCGCAGCTCGCGCGTCGGTGCGACCACCTCGACGCGACCCGTCTGCCAGGTATGAACGAAGGTCAGCATCCCCGTGAAGCCGAGGAGCAGATGCGGGACGCTGACGTCGCGGAAGGCCCCGGCGCGTCTCCCCGCACGCAGGAAGCGCTCGAGGTCGTGGTAGATGCGCAGGCCGCTGCGCGAGGTGAGCTGCTCCACGGCTCGGGGATCGTCGAGCAGCTCGCGGAAGAGGATCGCCGAAAAGTGCGGCCGAGCGACGAGGAAGTCGATGTAGGCCTCGACGAGACGATCGAGCTTCTCCTCGTAGTCCCCTGCTCCGTCGATCGCCTCCCCGACGGCGCGCGCGAGCCCCTCGAAGAGGTCCCGCATGACGATGTTGTAGATCGCCTGCTTGCTCGCGAAGTGCTTGAAGAGCGAGGGCGCGCGAATGCCGACCTCCTGCGCGATCTCGCGTAAGCCGACGCCGTCGTAGCCGCGACGCGCGAAGAGACGTTCGGCGGCCCGGAGGACCTGGTCGCGGCGGGTCGATGTCGGGGCGGCGTCGGTCGGGAGAGTCGTCGCTCGCGACGGCTCGACGCGAAGCCGCCCGCGGCGGTCAGTCGCTCGAGCCCGCATCGCGGGCGGCGGTCTCGGAAGCGGCTCCCTCCGGAGCGCTTCCGCCGCCGCGCCGGCGGCGGCGCCGGCGGCGCTTCTTGGCCGGGGCCTGTCCGGTAGCGCTTCCCTCGGCGGCGCTCGCCGCCTCGTTCATGGGAGCAGGAGGCGTCGCGGAGGCTTGCGATGGCTTGCCCGCGGCTCCGTCGGCCCGCTCGCCGCTGCGGCGACGGCCGCGCGAGCGACCCGGCTTCGCGGCCGGATCACCCTCTTCGCCCTCCCTGGCCTTGTCGGCTCTCCGCTCCGAGCTGGGGTCCGCCGGCGGCGGAGAATCGAACGGGGTCGACCGTCGCCGCGGGCCGCCGCGCGAATCGCGTCCGCCGCGACCTTCTCTCGAATCGCGGCCGTCGCGACGCGGGCCCCCCTCGCGACGCCGCGGCTGGCGCGGCGCCGGCTTGAACGAGCGCAGGAGCGATTCGTCCGGGAACTCGAATGGGATCTTGAAGCCGATCAGGCCCTCGATCGCCTCGAGGCTGTCGACGTAGCGCTCACAGGCGAGCGAGATCGCGGTTCCGCTGGCGCCGGCGCGAGCCGTGCGGCCGACGCGGTGAACGTAGTCCTCCGGGTCGAGCGGCAGGTCGAAGTTGATCACATGCGTGACGCCGTCGATGTGCAGCCCGCGAGAGGCGACGTCCGTCGCGACGAGGATCGGCAAGGTTCCGTCGCGGAACGACTCGAGGATCTTCAGCCGCTTCCGCTGGTCGATGTCGCCGGTGATCTGCTCGGCCGTATAGCCGTTGATCGACAGCGTCCGGCAGAGGTCGTCCGCCGTGCGGCGCATGTTCGAGAAGATCAACGTGCGCTCCGCTCCCTCGCGTTCGAGGATGCCGAGGAGCGCCGAGAACTTCTCGTGCACCCCGACGTGCAGAAGGAGGTGCTGCACGCGCTCTGCGGTCACCTGCTCCGGCTTGACGGCGACGCGAACGGCGTCGTTCATGAACATGTACGCGAGCTCGAGGACGTCGTGCGAGAGCGTCGCCGAGAAGAGCATCGACTGCCTCTCCGTGACCGGGCTGCAGCGCCGCAGCAGGAAGCGGAGGTCGCGGATGAACCCCATGTCGAACATCCGGTCCGCCTCGTCGATCACGAGCACTTCGATCGCGCGGAGGTCGTAGACCTTCTGCTTGAGGTAGTCGATCAGACGACCCGGCGTACCGACGAGGAGGTCGACGTCCTGGCGCAGGCTCTCGCGCTGCTTCCGGTAGTCGACGCCGCCGTACACGGCCTGCACCGTGAGGCCGTTCCCGTGTCCGAGGACCTCGGCGTCCTTTGCGATCTGCACGGCGAGCTCGCGTGTCGGTGCGATCACGAGAGCGCGTGGCGCGGCCGGACGGCGCGTCTTGCCGCTTTCGAGGAGGCGCGTGAAGACGGTGATCAGGAACGCCGCCGTCTTGCCCGTCCCGGTCTGCGCCTGCCCGGCGACGTCGCGCCCGCCGAGGCTCAGGGGCAGCACCTTGGCCTGGATCGGCGTGCACTCCGTGAAGCCCGCGTGGCGGATGCCTGCGCGCACGGGCTCGGGAAGCGGAAGCTCGTCGAAGGAGAGCGGAGGCGCTTCGGTGTCCCCGTTCGGGTCCACGTCTTCGATCTCGCTCGGCCCCCGGGGGTGCCCTTCGATGGTCATAACGGAGCGTGGATGCCGTCTCACGGCATCGCTCGTTCTCTAACAGAGCGATCCCCGGCCTTCCACAGAGGTTGCCGGGAGGTCCGCGCCGAGCGTCAAGCCTACAGTCGGCTGCCGCGAAGGCCGAACCAGCTGACGGCGCCGACGACCAGCACCTGCACCTCGGTGATCACGACGCCTCGCCAGTTGCCGGTCTGCACCCCCGCGTAGACGAGGAGGAGCGAGACGCCGCCCGTGACGAGAACGGCCCACGTCGCCGGCGTGATCTCGGCTCGCTTCTGCTTCTGCGGACGTCGCTCCGGCACGGTTCGGTTCGGGTACTACGCGCTTCCGCCGCGGTCCAGGGCGTCGCCTCGCTACGCGACCGGAAAGGACTCCCACCCGGAGCGCGAAAGACGCTCCGCGAGCTCCCCGGGCTCTCCGGAGGCGAGTGCGATCGCCGCACCGCCGCCGCCCGCGCCGGTCAGCTTTGCGCCGAGAGCGCCCTCGCGCAGGGCGACGTCGACGAGCCGATCGAGCTCCGGGGTCGAGACGCCGCACGCGCGCAGGAGGCCGTGGTTCATCGTCAGGATCTCGCCGAGGCGCGGCGCATCGCCCGCCTCGATCGCGGTGCGGCCCGCCCGGACGAGCGCGCCGATCGCCGAGAAGACCGGCGCGTAGATCTCGCGCGCCGCGCGCGCTCGATCGCGAAGGCCGAGCACGGATCGTCCCGTGTCGTGACGGCTTCCCGAAAGAGCGACGACCAGCGGCAGCGGGGCCGGAGCGGCGACCGGCTCGTGACGACGCGGCGGACCCGCCTCGAACCAGCGGAGCCCGCCGTGCGCCGCCGCCGTCGCGTCGACACCCGAGGGCGTGCCGTGGAAGAGCCGCTCGATCTCGTTCGCGAACCCCGCGACGTCGTCGTCGCTCGGCGACAGCCCCACGTGCGCCGCGAGCGCGCGCACGGTCGCGACGGAGAGCGCCGCCGAGCTGCCGAGCCCGACCGCGACCGGAAGATCGCCTTCGACCCGGACCACGACGCCCTTCGGGGCCGGGACGCCGAGCACCTGCGCCGCCTTCGCGAGAGCGCGCTCCGGCGCGCTCTCCGGCTGTCCCCCAGGGCTTTCCGGGACGGCGGAGACGAGCGTCACGCGAACGCCACGCGAGAGCCCGAGGACGATCGCCGGCTCGCCGTGCACGACCGCGTGCTCGCCGAGGACGATCACCTTTCCCGTTCCCGAGCCGCTCGCGGCTCCGGACGCGGCGGGCGAGCTCACGACCGTCCGCCCGGGCCACCTCGCTCGTCGAGGATGCGGCGTGCGCGCTCGACCTTGACGTCTCCCGCGGCGATCAGCGCGGCCGCGACGGCCTCGATCTCGTCGGGTCGAGCGCCCGCCGCGCCCGCGACCGCGCGCGCGTGCCGGCTCATGTGCCCGCGCTGGATCCCTTCGGTCGCGAGCGCGCGAAGCGCGCCGAAGTTCTGCGCGAGACCGAGCGCCGCCATCACCTCGGCGAGCTCGCTCGCGCGCTCGACGCCGAGGAGCTTCAGCGCGAGGCGCGCACGCGGATTGCCCTCGACCGTCGCGCCGACGGTGCCGACGGCGACCGGCAGCTCGATCCGGCCGATGAGGACGTCCCCCTCGAGACGCCACGTCGAGAGCGCGCCGTAGCGGCCGTCTCGCGCCGCGTACGCGTGCGCTCCCGCCTCGAGGGCGCGCCAGTCGTTCCCGGTCGCGAGCGCGAGGGCGTCGATGCCGTTCATGATCCCCTTGTTGTGCGTCGCGGCGCGGTAGGGATCCGCTTCCGCGAAGAGGCTCGCGAGCTCGACGCCGCGCGCGACCTCCTCGCCGGGTCGCCCCTCCATCGCGAGATCGGCGAGACGGTAGCGAACGCGCGCCCGCGCACGACGGCGGTCCGTCAGGTTCGAGAGGATCCGGAGATGCGCGAAGCCGCCGGAGATCTCGGCGAGAAGCGGAGCGGTCTCCTCCGCGATGGTGTTGACGGCATTCGCGCCCATCGCGTCGCCGACCTCGACGTGCAGGTGGACGACGACGAACCGGCGTCCGTCCGGTGCGACCACGACGCGCGCCTCGACGCCGCGCGCGCCGCCGCCCCGCCGGGACATGCCCGGCGCGATCGCATCGACGTGCGCACGAATCCGCGCAGCGGCTCCGACGATCCGCTCGCGCGCCGCCTCGGGATCGGGCACGTCGACGAGCTGGACCTGCGCGGTCATGCACGGCGGATCCGCGTCGGCCTCGAAGCCCCCGCCGCCGCGCGCGAGCTTCGCCGCGTTGCTCGCCGCCGCGATCACCGAGGGCTCCTCGGTGACCATCGGGACGAGCACGTCCCTCCCGTTGACCAGGAAGTTGAGCGCGATGCCCATCGGCAGCGCGTAGAGCCCGATCGTGTTCTCCGCGAGACGTGCTGCCGCCTCGAGCGGGAGCGGCACCTCGGCGAGGAGGCTCTCGCGCTCCGCTTCGTCGAGGTTCGCGATCCGCGCGACGATCTCCTGGCGCTCGGCGAGCGGCAACGCGTGGAAGCCGGGAATGCGGGAGCCGCTCGGCGGCGTCACGACGCGACTCCGCGCCCGCGGCGCGGTTGCCAGCGCGCGAGCCGCGTGCCGATCACGGTCTCCGCGCGCGCGAGATCGCGGAGCTTCCGGCTTCCCGTCAAGAGCATCGCCGCCTTCAGCTCGGCGACGAGCGCGTCGATGAAACGACGCGCTCCCTCGATGCCGTGCTCGCGATAGGCCTGGTAGACCGGGAGCGCCGCTCCAGCGACGCGCGCGCCGAGCGCGAGCGCCTTCGCGACGTCGAGGCCCGTTCGGATGCCGCCGCTCGCGACGATCTCGAGCCCGAGGTCGCGGGTCTGCAGCAGGCTCGCCGCCGTCGGGATCCCCCAGTCGCGGTAGATCTCGCCAAGGCGTGCAGCTCCGGGAGCGCGGAGGGCTTCGATCCGCACCCACGACGTGCCGCCGGCTCCGGACACGTCGAGGTTCCGCACCCCCGCAGCACGAAGACGCTGCGCGACCTTGCGGGAGATCCCGCAGCCCGTTTCCTTCGCGACGACGGGCACGTCCAGACCGCGCACGAGACGCCGGAACGCCTCCGTTCCGCCGGTGAACGAGCGATCCCCTTCCGGCTGCAGGATCTCCTGCGCGACGTTCAGGTGGACGCAGAGCGCGTCCGCGGAGAGTGCGTCGACGAGCGACTTCACGGTGTCGAGCGACAGCGTGCGCGCCTGCGCGATGCCGATGTTCGCGAGGACGATCGTCTTCGGCGCGTGCTCGCGCACGCGGTACGTCCACTCGCTCTCGGGACGGCTGTGCATCGCGCGCTGGCTTCCGACGCCGAACGCGATGCCCGCCTCCTCGGCGACGCGCGCGAGATCCCGGTTCACGCGGAAGGCGGCGCGCGTCCCGCCCGTCATCCCGGTGATCACGAGAGGAGCGCGGAGCCGCTTTCCGAGCCAGCGGACGCTCGTGTCGATCTCGTCGAGCGAAAGATCGGGCAACGCGTCGTGCACGAGATCGACGTCCTCGAAGAGCGTCGTCTTGGTCGCGGCCTCGACGTCCTCGCGCAGACAGAGGTCGAGGTGCGCCTGCTTGCGCTCCGCGACGCGGTCCAGCGAAGAGACGGCGGGCCGTCTAGACACGCGCGGCCTCCCGCTCGATCGACACCGACACCCCGGGAGCCGCTCCCGCGGAGCCGATGGGCTCGAGACCTCTCTCGAGCCACGCGGCGCGGAGCTCGTCGCGCAAGCCCGAGCGCACGAGAGCCACGGCGCAGTCGCCGCCACCCGCGCCGGAGGGCTTGATTTCGAGACCGGACCGTCCGGCGAGCACGCCGCACGCGCGACGCAGTCCTGCGCTCCACACCGGGATCCCGGCGCTCGCGCCGAGACGGCCGAGAAGCTCGCGCGCGAGCGCGACCGCACGGAGCGCTCCTTCGGCGTCCCCGCGTCCGCAAGCGGCGAGGAAGCCCTCGACTGCGGCACCGGTGCCGTCGACCCAGGCTTCGACGAGGCGCGACGTCCGGGGGCTGCGGGCGCGCTCGAGGAAGCGCGCGACGCGAGGGCCCGTCGAAGCCGAGGAGCCGCTCGCAACGACGTCGATCGAGAGCGCCGAGGGAAGCTCGACCGTCCTCACGTCGAGATCGCCGAGCGAGTCGACCGTGGGATTCGAGGCCGCGGAAGCGTCGAGACCGCGTATGCACGAGAGCCCGCCGTACGTCGCCGCGACGACGTCACCGCCCGACCCGCCTCCCTGCGCGGCACGGTGGGCCGCGATCCCGAGCGCGAGACGCTGGCGGCGGGTCGCCGCGCCCGTTTCGCAGCCCGCGAGGGCGAACATCGCGGCGACTGTCGAGGCCACCGCGGCGGCGCTGCCCCCGAGACCCGGCTTCGCTCGCGAGCCGGCAGCCTCGAGCTCGCTCCAGGTCTCGAGATCGACGTCTCGGGAGCGAAGGTCGAGCGTCACGGCACTGCTGCGCGCCGCGGCGACGACGAACCGGCAGCCGGGCGGTACGCCGTCGAGCGCGAACGCGCCGCGCACGCCGTCGGTATGCAGATCTCCCTCGAAGCGGGTCGCGCCGGCCGTCACCGTCAAGCGGCCTCGCCCGGCGCGGCTCCGCGCGCGACACGAGAGGCGTCGCTCGGAGGCTGCGACGATCGCGGGCGCACCGAGCGTCACGGCGTACTCGCCGAGGACGAACACCTTTCCAGGGGCGCTCGCGACTACCTCCACGGGATCGCTCCGTCGGTGATCTCGACTCCGGGCCCGGCGCCGGAGCGGAGGACGCGCGAGATCCCCGGTACCGTCGCGAGGCCTTCGGCGACCGCATCCGCGTCCTGCGGCGCGCAGACGACCTTCACCTGCGGCCCAGCGTCGATCGTGAAGTAGGCGTCGCAACCGCTCCCGCGGAGCTCCCGGACGCGCTGGATCGCGGCGAGCGTCGCCGGCGTCCAGTAGAAAACCGGCGGCCGCGCGGCCAGGCACGTCGCATGCATCCGGAGGCAGTTCTCCTCCGCGATCGTCCCGACGGCGCGGAGGTCCCGTGCGGCAATCGCGCGACGCATCGCCTCGAGGTCGCCGTCCTGCGCCGCGACCCATCCGGCGAAGAGAGGAGACGTCGCGGTGACGTGCTCCATCGCGTCGCGCGAGGGCACGTCCTTCTTGCCCTCCTCCGCCACGGCGACGAGGAGTGCGACCGGCCAGACGTCCTCGGAGTGAAGCTGCTCCGCATCCGAGTCCTCGCCGTCGTCGCGCGTACCGCGGTGCCACTCGACCCAGCCGCCGTACACGGAGCGCGCCGCGGACCCGGATCCCACGCGCGCAAGACGTGAGAGCTCGCGCAAGCCGACGCGCGCGCCGCACGCGGACGAAGCCGCTGCCGCGACGGCGCAGTGAATGGCCGCGGACGACGCGAGACCCGCACCGACCGGAAACGTCGCAGCGACGTCGGTGCAAAATCGCGCTTCGACGCCGAGCCGCTCGGCCAGCCAATCGAGGAAGCCCGTCATCCTTTCGCCGGCGACGCCGTCCACCGGCTCGCCTCTGCTGCGAAAGCGAGCGCCGCGAGAATCGACCTCGACGCGAGCCGTCGCGACGAGGCCCGAGAGCGTCAACGAGATGCTCCCGACCGCTGGCAAGTTTTTCTCGGACGAGCGTTTTCCCCAGTACTTGACCAGCGCCACGTTTGCGCCGGCCCTTGCCGTCGCCCCCATCACGCTATCCCTTCCGCCCGCGACATGCGCAGTGTCGGGCATACCGACCGGGCTCCTGGCCTTCAATTCGATCGGCGTGCGAGCGTCGCGCGGTGCGACGTTCCGTCGAAATACTGACGTTCGGAGCGCTGCGGCGCGCAAATCCGGACGCAAAGTCAGGCGAAATCCCCGTGGGGCCGGGCACGTCGCTTGCTCTGTCGCATTGCGGGACAACGACGAACGGCGGTCTCGACGGCAACCCTACGCTCCGTCGACCGGCGCGAACCTCACCCCTCCGTCGGACCCGAGGAGCAGGCAGGAGAACGATATGACGAAAGGTACTGGGCTCTCGATCCGCGACATGCGCAATCGGCTCTCGATGACGCAGGAGGAGTTCGCTCACGCTCTCGGGATCACCGTCAGCACGGTGAACCGCTGGGAGAACGGTCACTCCGAGCCCAGCAAGCTGGCGCGGGCGACGATCACCCGGCTCGCGGGAAGCCGCGGCATCTACGTCGAGTCGACGCCGCGCCGGGCCGACATGGAAGCCTGATCAGGCGCCGAACTCGACCTCGTCCGGCGACTCCAGGAGATCCGAGCACTCGCGGCCTGCCATCCGGGCGCGCAGGCCGAGCATCGCTCCGAGCGCGATCAGATCCTGCTGGCTCAGGAGAAGCATAGCGAGGTCCTGCGGGGTCACGTCAGGCTCCATGCAGCCAGAGTAGGTCGGATCCGGGGCACCGCAAGGCCCGATGCGCGCTCCCGTATCGACGCCCGTGGAGCCCCGTGGCCTCGCGGTCAAGCGGTGGCGCGGCGCTTCTTCTTCGCGCGCGTCTTCGGCCCGCCAGGAGCGCTCCCGCGGGCGGCCTTGGGGCGCGCGATGCGCTTCTCGACGAGCGCGTCCGCTCGCGCCAGGAGCTTCGAGTTCCTCGTGTGGCGCTCGATCATGTAGCTCATGTCGCCCATGTCGTGGACGAGCATCTTGACGGCCTGATCGCGCCAGCCGGGGTCTCGGACCACTTGGAGCAGGTCGACGACGACGTCCTCGAGCTCCGAACCCTCCAGATCGACCGCCATCTCGAGCGCGCGCTCGAGCGAGATGCCGCGGCGGAGCTCCCGCCGGTAGGCTGCGAGGAGCGAGCGCAGCCGCACGCCGGTCGTCATGTCGAAGCGGATCCGCGCCTCCTGACTCAGCTCCGGATCGTCGCGCAGGATGCTCTCGACGAGCATGAGGCCGCCGCAGTGCGCGGCCTCGGTGCGCGCCATGTTGAACCAGAACTGGCGGATCTCGGGGTCGTTCGCGAAGAGCCGGACGAAGCCCGCATAGAGCGCCATCGTCTTGCGCTCGAGCTCGAGCGCCATGTCGAGCACTTCGACGATGGTCGTCCTGCGGACGTTCGTCGCCATCGGCGGGGGAAGTGTAGCAATTGCGCGGCGCGCGCGAAAACGTCCGCGGGCGAAACGATGCGAGCTCGGACGGGCGCCGGGCGGGCCGCCTCAGGGGTGATCGCCGGTCAAGCGGAAGGGCTTCTCGCCCTCCATGACCTCGGGCGTGACGAAGTAGGAGCCGTCGGTCGTGACGTTCCACACGCCCGCCGCGGCGCGCTCGTCGCCCCCGCCCATCGCTCCCGCGACGCCTCCGAGCTCCGCGCCGGCGACGCCGACGACCATCTTCACCGGGAACACGACGGCACCGAGGACGATCGTCCCGATGCTCTCGAGGAAGCCGACGCCCTTGTTCGGCGGACGCTGCGCCGCGAACGCGTCTTCGTAGGGAGAGACCTCGGTCAGGTCACCCGGCCACGGACCGTCGGTGCGCGTCGTCGTGACGGTCGTGGTCGGCGCGGTCGAGACGACCTCGTCCTGAGACACGATGATCTCGGTGTCGTCGGTCGGGATCCGATCCGCCCGCGCCGGCGCCACGAACGCCATTCCCAGCGCGAGAGCAACGGCAGCGAAAGCGCGCGAGCCAGGCGTCCTCATGTCTCCCTCCATCCGATCGATCCGAGTCGTCCCCACGTCCATCCCCCCACCTCGCCGCATCCAGCGCGACGGGATCCAGCGTGCCCTGCGGGCCTGGCCGGCGCAAGCGGAGCCGCTCAGGCCGGGGGCTGCGACGCAGGCGGCGCCGGTGCAGGGGCTGCGG
>VGTG01000173.1 GCA_016874795.1 Deltaproteobacteria bacterium
CCTCCTCCCGGTTGGGGTTTGGCGGGCGGCCTACCGGCCGCCATCCAGCGTCGCGACGCCCGACCCGGCCTCGTCAGCCGTGTTCGGCTTCGCTCGGAATCAGTGCTCGGCTTCCGTCGCAACGAGTGTTTGGCTTCAATCGGAACGCGTGTTCGGGATCGCTCGGAATCCGCAGCCACGATTCAAGAAAGACGCGGATCTTGGTCGTACCTGGACCGGAATCGGGCCAATCCAGCCGGGTCCTGAAGCACCCGGGATGCCCTCGAAGGGGCGGAGATTCCTGATTCGACCGCGAAAGCTTGATACACGGGCGGAAGGAGCCGACAGCCGGTTGCCCGCGCATGCCGGCCGCCCGAGCCCTACTTCTGCGGCACGAGGGACACGGTGCCCTTTCTGCCCTTCTTCCGGTCGGCCACGACATCCAGCACCGAGCGCACGACCGCGCGCAGATTTTCGTCTGTCTCTTCAGCTACTTCCGGGACGAACGCGTGGGTCACCCGCACCAGGCCGGCCTCGACGAGCCGTCGACGACTGCTCTCGTCGAGCGCG
Organism: Deltaproteobacteria bacterium; assembly: GCA_016874795.1. GTDB lineage: Bacteria > Desulfobacterota > Binatia > UBA12015 > UBA12015 > VGTG01. The sequence goes on from VGTG01000173.1 coordinate 550, forward strand.
AGGAAGCGGCCCTCGTTGAATCTCACTTCGCGTACGATCCTGTCCGGGGTCGTTGCCCCCACCTTCACGGATCCAAGCGCGGACTCGGCAGACCACGGTTTTCCGTTGCAGTACCGCCGGATCACCTCCTTGCACTCCTCCAGCTCCTGCCGGAGGGGTCGGAGCTTCTCCTGGAGCTCCAGCGCCCTCGCAACGATGACTGCCACCTCGTCGGCATCGAGTCCGACATCGCCACCGATCACGGCTTCCAATGCGGCTCGCTGGTCGAGCACCGGCAACTCGTCCGCGTTCGCCGGGACGACGGATTCCTTCCACTCATCCAGCCAGGACAACCCCTACCCCCTTTCGCGCCACTCCTGCAGGAGCCTTCTCTTCCGCGCCGCGAAACCCTCCGGCGTCAGCCGGCCTTCGCGGAGCTGTCGCGTCAGTCTCGACAGTGCATCCGGGAGGCTCGTCGGCCGGGTTGCCGCGGGCCGTGCGAGCGACGGGTCGCCGTCGGCGCCCCCGAGGCTGACGATCTCGACTTCCAGCACATCGAGCAGCTCGAGGATCGTCACGCATCGACGCTCTCGGGCGAGGCCGACGACACACGATGCCAGCGCTCGAGCGTCCTCCTCCGCAGAGTGGTGCCGGAACGCGACCCCGTACCGGTCCGCGACCGCCTTCAGCGAGCACGATCGCCCGACGACCTTCCGGAACAGCGGCAGCGTGTCCACGTAACGGAGCGGCGGAAGCTCGATCCCGTAGTGGGCCGCCGCGGACGTCAGGACCCCGATATCGAAGGAGGCGTTGTGCGCGAAGAGGATGCGCCCCCCGAGCCACGGCTCGACCTCGTCCCACACGTCCGAGAAGTTCCCCGCGTACCGCACCTGATCGGCGTCGATGCCGTGGATCGCGACGTGGCGGCGGTCGAAGCTCCTGCTGCGCGGCCGGATCGGCCAGTATCGCGTCGTCCCCACGCCGGTCTCCGCGAACTCCGCGACGCCGAGTGCACACGCGGACGCACGCGAGCGCGTCGCAGTCTCGAAGTCGAAGGCGAGGAGTCGGGGAGACGTCACGAGAACCCGGGCCGCAATCCGTGATCCGCGGGTCGCCGGCAGCGCACGGACGATCGACCACGCGTCGCGTCGACGTTGAGCACGCGACGAGCGATCCCGTCAATCTCCGCATCGACTCCGCGTCGACTCCGGCGACAACGGCTGGCCGTCTGACGCCGAGAGACGGCGCAAGGCACGTCTCGCCTCTTTTCTTCGATCGCCCCTCCATGATACGCGCGTCGTCCGTCAGGACCCGAATCCGCCGTGTCACCGAAGGACATCTCCCACCCGCAGGATCCGACCGCCCCGCACGACCGAGCCGTCGCGCATCGGATGCAGATGGAAGCTCGGGCGGCTGTTCGCGAAGGGCGCCGACTGCGGACGATCCTGCAGGACCTCTCCGACCGTGACGCGCTGCACCTTTACGAGCTTGCGGGACTGAAGCCGGCGGGCTCGACGAAGGCCTTCCTCGAGGCGAAGCGTCCCCGGTTCCTCGAGTTTCTCGAGGACGACGGCCGTCTTGGCTTCGTCCTCGAGGTCTGGCGAGGAACGCAACTCGGGTACGCGCATCCGCTCTTGGCGCCCGACTGCGATCGCGACTTCACGGGCGATGACGATGTGGGCCCGATCGAGCGCTCGCGTCGCCTGTCGGGCTGGCGCCAGGCCCTGACGATGTGGCTGTCGTCCGTTCGCTTCGACCGACCGCTGCCGGTGGAAGTGGCGCGAGTTTGCGCGGACGTCGTCCGTGGGAAAGCCGAGCACGTACCGGACGCGATCGCGACACGATGGCGGTCCTGGTGTCGCGTCAACCAGGTCCTCGAAGAGGCCTCGCGCGCCGCGTCCTCGCTCATGCAGTTCGATCTCGACGGCGGAGACGGCTGCATGGAAGCCGTTCTCGAGACGTTGCGCCTCGCGTACGAGGCGCAAAAGAAGGCCTCCGAATCCGCGGCCTCGCTGTCCGATCTGGTCACGCGGGCGACCGAGCGGATCACGAGTCTCGACGAGCTGAACGACGCCCTCCTCGATCTCGGAATCCACATCGACTCGCGCCTCGACCTGGTGGGGCGGATGCTGGTCGATGCGGAGAAGCTCGCTGCTCCGGAGGAGCCGCTCGCCAGCTGGAAGGCCGTCAGATTCCGCGACGGCAGCATCGACACGTCCGCGACGGTCAAGCAGCTTTCAGGCCTGCTCTCCGCCTGCGACGCGCGACTTGCCGAGCTCGACGCGCGGGACGATTCGCTCCGTCCCGCGCTCGAGGCATTCCTCGGCCTGACCAGCTCCTTGCCCGAAGGGTTTCACACCGCCGGTCGCGCGCAGTTGCTCTATGCAGCGGAGCACGCCCGTGACCGCCTTTCCGCGGGGGAGACTGCCCACGACATCCTCGCGCAGTCGCCGATCCTCGCCGCCCTGGTTCAGCTGCTGCCTCCCTCGAGCCGGGATTCCGACGATGCCCGACAAGCCCTGTCCCAGCTCCGAGAGGAGCTTCCGGGACGGTTCGTCTCGCAGCTGCTGGACTGGGTCGACGCTCTCCCGGCTCCAGACGAGTCCGAGGGCGACCTTGGCGATCTGCTCGAGCCGCGACATGCAGAAGACGGCTCGGGCAGCTTTCTCGACGACGGCACCCTGCTGCCGCACGCGGACGACGCCTCGGCCACGTCTCCGGTCGAGGCTCACACGGACGACTCGGGTTCGGGCTACAGCCCTGCCGATGGCGAGCCGGGCGCCGCCCTCGAGCCGGACACCCTGGTCGATGCGGACCCGGTAGATCCCGAACCGGAAACCGTTGCTCCACCGTTCGCCGATCTGGAGCCACCACCAGACACGGCCTGGCAGCCCGACGAGGACGCTTCCTCCGCCGATTACGCTAGACCGGACACGCAAGGCGGAGCACCAGTGGCGGCTCCCGCACTTCCGCCCGTCCCGCAAGCAGAGCCCCGGCTTCCGGGCGAGGCTCGCTCCTTCGAGGAGTATCGTCGGCTGTTCTGGATCGCTCCCTCCGGAAGGTGCGCGACGGCGCCCTGGAGCCGACCCGATTTCGAGAGCGAGCTTCAGCGGGCCGCACGAGGCGCGATCACGGATCTCGCGCTCCCGCAGCTCTGGATCTTTTGCCGGGCCAGCGAGGCGCTCCGCTGGCAGCCCGTCGTGGCGTCGCGCGACGTCGATGCGTTCGCGTCGATCTGGCGCAACGCGACGTCGGCGACGGCCGGATTCGATGCGACGCGTCCGGAGCGCATCCGTCAGGCGCTCGGGTCCGAAACTGCCCGCGAAGCCGTTCTCTTCGCCGCGTGTCTCGAAGCGTTGCGGCCGAACAGCGAAGCGCATCTCACGATCGACGAGATCCAGCGCCTGGTCTCGCTCCTCGAGGGCCACAGCAACGACCTGACGGTCGTCCTGCAGAATCTGCTTCGCATCGGCGCGCAAGGTCAGGACCCGGTCGCCGTGGCGATGGAGGCGCTGTCGTCCTCGCCGTCCGTAGCCCCGGCCGTTCTCGAGAAGGAGCTGCGTCGAGCGCGGGCCCAGTTCCGGGAGGTCACGGCGAGGCTCTGGAGCGCCGCCGGCGGGAAAATCGAGCGCACCCACTGCAGGAAGGCGTGGACGCAATTCATCGAGACGCACGTCGATCCGCTGACGAAGACGCTCTACGCGCCGCCGGACGAGTCGCTGCGGGACGTGAAGTCGTGGAACGTCGACCAGCTCACGCGCACCTGCCGACAGCTCGTGGCGCGACACGACGCCATCGCGGATCGCGGCAAGGCACTCTTCCAGGACCGGCGCCGCATGCAGGGTGCGGTCGCGGAGATCGCCGACGCAGCACTCGGCGTGATGACCGCCGCGCGCGCGTGGCGTGGCGCGACCGCCGGTGAGCACCCCAAGCCGCCGCACCTCGCTCTCGTCGAGCTCAGCCGGCTCGTCGGCGAGGCCAGGCTCACCGACCCGATCGAGGAAGCCTGCCGCCGGCTCATCCAGCGAGCCGTCGTGCCCGGCCTCCAGGGATCGACGGCCGGCCAGGAGGCGCTGGCGCTCGACGTCGCCGAGGTGGTCGCGCGCCCCCATCTGCTATCGATGCTCGCCCAAGGGACGGACCTCGCGTCGCGCTCGACCGGCGTTCCCGTCGAGTCGATCTCGTCGCCGGAGCGCGCCGCCGCGATTCTCCTCGCACCGGCGACACGGTCGGCCGCCCCGGGGTCGGCCCCCGAGCATCTGCTCCACGAGCTGCGACGCGAGCTCCGTGAGGCGAGTCAGTTTCATCTTCTGGCACGTCTCGTCGATGCCGAGGTGCAGTCCGCGGAGAAGAACGAGATCCACCGCCAGGCCGCCGATCGCACCGAGGAGCTCTACTCGCAGCTGGATCGACTGCGCGACCTCCGATCGGACATCGACGAGCTGGCCCCGGTCGCGTCGAAAGCGCTCGCCGAGATTCGTGCGGAAGCGACGCACCTCCTGGACGAGACCGAAGAGCATCAGTACGGCGACCTGCCGCTTCTGGAAAACTGGCTCCGCGAAGTCACCGGGTACGCACAGGACGTTCTCCGGCATGCAATCGTCCAGCGGCTGCACGACGACGCGACTCTCGCCCCCGCGACCCAGAAGGCCATCGTGGACGCGCTCGCGAGGGGATCCCTTCACGCGGCCGCGGAGCGTCTGCGCTCGACCTCGCGCGATCCGTCAGGCTCGGCGCTCCAGTCCGAGCGGATAACTCTCTGGCGTCCCGAGACGGAGCTGCTCTTCGCCGGAGGCACCTCTCCGCTGTCGGTCCTCGCCGAGACGAAGCCGGAGGCCTCCGAGCTGATCCAGCTCTGGCGCCGTCCTCCCGAGCCGGCGAAGCAGCATCCTCTCAGGCGCGCCTTGTGGCGATTCATCAGCGGCGAGGACGACGACTCGGTCGCGTCGACGGGACTTCGTCGGATCGCCACCAACCGGGACATCCGCATCGTCACGACCGAGCTCCGCGCGCTGCTCGCGAAGGGGGGCCTCAATCCGACGTTCCTGCCGCAGCTGCGCCAGTTCAAGGAGATCGTGATCGCGTCGGCCCCCGCCATTCGGGGCAACGCGCTGACGCGCGATCTGACACGTGCCCACAACGACAAGGAGAGAAACCTCACCGTCTTCCTCGCACCCGGCATGAGCTCGCAGACGCGGGCGGAGAGCCTCGTCGAGCTTCGCCGACGTCGCATGCCGATCGCGCTGATCGACGACGTCGACCTCTATCGTCTGGTCGCTCCAGGAGTCCCGACTGCAGACGGCTTCATCGCTCTGATGGAAGTCGTCCTCGAACAGCTCGACCTCTCGATGGTGTCGCCGTTCAAGAGCCAGGACGGCCAGTTCATCCAGGAGGAGCTCTTCGTCGGCCGCAAGGAGAAGCTCGACGAGATCGCGAACACCGAGGCACCCACCCGCGTGTTCTCGGGCCGCAAGCTCGGCAAGAGCGCCCTGCTCAAATTTCTCGAGATCGACCGTGACGGGACGAAGCTTCCGTCGGGCAACACGCTGCGCGTCGTCTACAAGGTCGTCGCCGGCGGCGAGTCCGAGGAAGGCCTGCTCTCCGCCATCGCGACCGCACTCCGCGACCGACTCCGCTTCGAGCCGTCGTTGCGCGAGGGAGACCCCGGAAAGCGGCTCACCGCGTGGATGGACGAGTTTCGTGCAACCCATCCCGACGAGAGCCTGCTGGTGATCCTCGACGAAGCCGATGCGTTCGTGGAGGAGCAGCTCAAGGCGTACGAGATCCATCGCGAGAAGTGCCTCAGCTTCCTGATGATGAAGGCGATCCCCGACCACCGCGACTCGACCGGCTTCCCGCGCGTTCGCTTCGTGTTCTCGGGTTATCGGGTCACCAACACCCGCGAGGGTGCCTGGGCGAACGCCGGTAGCGTGCTGCAGCTCGGACCGCTGGCCGAGATCGAGGCGCGATCGCTCATCGAAGGCTCGCTGTGCCGGATCGGCATCGACGTCCGCGAGCAGGCGGACGCGATCGCTCGACGCTGCGGCCACCAGCCCGCCGTGCTGATCCGCTTCGGCGAGGCGCTGCTGAGCATCCTGCAGCAGCGGATCGGGGCATCCGATCGCCGTGACTTCGTCGTCGTGAACGCGCAGCACGTCATGGACACGTTCGACAGCTCGGCCGTTCAGGACGAGATCCGGACGGTCGTGAACAACAACTTTCAGGACCGGACGTCGTCCATCATCTTCTCGGCACTACTGCTCGCCTTCCAGAATCTGCCGCCGGCCGCCGCGCTCGAGGACGCGCCCCGCCGGGTTCTGGAGCAGATCAAGGGAATCGACGAGGACACGGCGTGGCTGCGCAGCGTCGGCGCCTCGGAGGAGAGCGAGATCCAGCACGCCTTGAACGACCTGGTCGCACGCGAGCTCCTGCGCGAGGAGCGTCGGGACGGTCTCCAGCGCTACTTCCTGCGCTACCCGAATCACCTGACAGTGCTCGCGCAGCCGACTCTGCGAAAGACGATCAGCCAGCGAATCGCAACCGTGCGACAGGGAGCCGGAGACGCCGGCTACCTGCCGAACCTCCTGCCGAAAAGCGCCATGGAGGAGCTGCGATCGCTCCTCGATGGCCCGTCGTCCAGGGACCTGCCGATCACGGCCGGTGTGGTCGGAACCTCGTGGGCTGCGGCGCTGCGGCACGATCGGGGCGGAATCCCGGATCGTCTCGGAATCGCCCCGGACAAGGTCGTCGATGTCGCGAGTGGCGGCATCCGGGCAGACGTGCTCGAGCGCTCTCCGCTCGTCGTCGTCAACACTTCTGCCGGGACCGCGAACGACATCGTCACTCGGAGAGACCGATCGCTTTCGCCCCCGATCATGCTCGGAGACCTCGACCTCCTGCGCTGGGCGGTGAAGCTGGATCGGTCCGGCGAAAGAGACTTCATCGCCGTGCACGGGCTTCGCCGTCTTCCGCACCGGCGGATCAGCTGGTGGTTCGAGCGCGTGCGCAATCTCGGCTTCAGCGATCCTGACGCGATCGATCAGATCGAGCAGGCGACGAGCGGGATCCCGATTCTGCTCGGGCACGTCGACGAGCTCCTCGGCCTCCCGGTCACCGGCGGTGACGTCGAGCGTTCGACTCTCGAACGCGTGCTCGCCGCCCTGAACGATCGGCTTCCGGAAATCGCGACGACGCTGCGGACGGGCCGCGGTGCGCTCACACCCCGAGAATTCCAGCTGCTGCAGCTTACGACTCGGGCAGCGGACGAGCTCGGGGACGGAAGCGAGATGCCGTTCGAGGACTACCTCTCGGACCAGTCCCTGGTCGACAACTTGTTCCCCGGCGTCGATGCGTTTCAGCGGTCCCCGGAGGACGAGCTCTCCTGTGCCGTGCTGAAGCTGAGCGGCCTGTTGCCGCTCGACGACGACAAGGTCGTGCGGCTGCGACCGGACGATGCGCTGAAGAAGATCGTCCGCGCGATCGAAGCGGCGTGATCTGTCACGTCCGTCTCGGGAACCACTCCGGTGACTGGACGTTCGCCGGGAGCACGGCACTTCGCCAGTGGCTGGAGCTGTGTCCGTGGCAGGATCGCGGCGGCTTCTGCTCGATCCGCATTCCCGGACCGACGTCCGTCGCGGCGCTCCAGCAGTTACTGCGACACTCGGTCTTCGCTGCCGACGGCGGCCAGTCCGATCGCCTCCGCTTCAGGCTGATCGAAGCCTTTCCCGGCGACGGGACGCTCCGAGCGGCCGTCGCCGACGCGCTCGACGTGTCACCCGAGCTTCCCCGCAGGGAGCTGCGCCGCGAGCTCGCCGACCGCCTGCGCCACGCGCCGACGGTGTTCGCGGTGCTTCCCCGCGACCAGAACCACGCCGGTGCCTTCTGGCAGGAGGCGCGGACGTTCGTCGACGAGATGTCGAAGACGTCGGAGCAGCCGGCCGTCACCCTGATCTTTCTGGAGACGCCCGGCCTCACCAGCATCTCGGAGACGGTCTTCGACCTCTCGATCGGCTGGCCGATCGAGCCGCTCTTCCAGCACACGCGAGAGACCGAGAGCCGACTGTGGAACAGCTACGTTCACAACCGCCTCGCGTGGGAGTGCGCCGGAAACCTGGAGAGGGCGCCGAAATGGCATCCCCCATCGTTGTCGCCCGGCAACGACGAGGGCCTCGAGGAGTTCCTCAATCTCGTTGCCGACCGCGAGGCCGCAGAGCTCGGAGAGACGCTGCACGCACAGCTCCTCTCGCACGTGTCCGGTCTGCTGAAGAAGGCGAGCGAGCGCGCATTCGAGACCGAGCTCTTCGACGCGGGCTTGCTCTGGCGCCCGCCGGGAACGCGAACGCTTCGCCTGATCCCGTGGGTAGCCCGCCACCTTCTCGAGCACGACGCTCCGGCCGGGATGCGCTGGTATCTCCGGGGGTGTCTGGTCTGCGAGCCGCTCGCCAGCGAGATCCTGTCCGCGTGCCTCGACCTGGAAGTCCGGGTGCGCGCGCTGATCGGATCCATCGTTCGTCCACCCCTGCCGGTCGCCCCGCCGGTCGCCGAAAGGGTGCACGCAGCGTTTCGGCAGGGTGATGCACCGGGCGTGTACTACCCGAAGGCGCACCCGTCGCCGCCGAGCGGCGACGGCGACGCCTGGGTCTTTGCGCCCTTCGGCGACTTCGTGCGCGGCCTCGACTACTGGCGATCACGCGACGCGGGGAGACGACTCGAGCGGCTCGCGCGACTCCGGAACGCGCTCGCGCACGGCCACTACGTGTGCTGGGCGCACGTGACCGATGCGGCGTCGCTCATCCGGGAGATCGAGTCGTTTTCGGACAGGGACTTTGCGCCCGCATGAGGTTGAGGAAAGCACTCTGCTCGACACCATCGAGGTGAAGACATGTACTCCGGACGACATCGTCGACGTCAGAGGCAGACGGGTATCGTGCGCGGCTACATTTACTACGCGCTGCCGAGCCGTGCGGAAGCCCTGAGGCCGCCATCGAAACCTGCGCCCTACCTGAAGGAAGGCGACCGAGTCGAACACCCGATACGTGGGATGGGTACCGTTCTCTCGCCTCGTGCCCCAGCGAGCTACATGGTCAACGTGCGGTTCGACGGGTGTGGCATTCGGGTCGTCGATTCCTTGGATCTCACGGTTCTTCCCCGGGAAGAGTCCTCGAAGGAGCGCTCAATGTAGAGGTCCGGAGCCAGATGGGTCTCTGTCAGCGCCGTCGCGTGCCGCGCAGTACTCGCGCTTGTCCTTGCATCGCGACCCGCTCCCGCAGCGCGCGCGCCACGAACACGGTCAGCGTCACCTCTTCCTTCCGCGCAGCCTCCCGCGCCGCCTCGCGCAGCTCGGGATCGATGGCGACCGTCAGCAGGACCTTCCCCTTCGGAACGCGCGTCGGCACCGGCGCCTCATATCACTCCACCCGGCCCGGATCATGGGGCAGACGGCCAAATCGGATTGACTCAGGGCATACCCATGGGTATATTGTTGCCATGCTCGATCACCGCATCGCTGACCGAGCGACCGCCCCGCCGGGAACGTCTCGCGACCTCGTGGACGCCGACCTCCGCCCGCTTCTCGACCACCTCGCCCGCCTGCTCGCCGAAGAGTTCCGCGCGAAGTCGGCACCCGCGCCGCAGCGGACCGCGACGCACGCCGAATGAAGGCCGCGATCTACGCGCGCTACTCGTCGGACAACCAGCGCCCCGAGAGCATCGACGACCAGGTGCGCGCCTGCCTCGAGGTCGCAGTCGCGCGAGGATTCTCGGTTGCCCCGGAGCACATCTTCTCCGACGAGGCCAAGTCTGGCGCGCTCCGCAGCCGTCCCGCTCTCGAGCGACTGCGTGAGGCCGTAGCTGCGCACGCGGTCGACGCCGTCCTGATCGACGACCTCTCGCGCCTCTCCCGCGACAACCACTACCTCCTCACCCTCTACGCCGAGTTCCGCTTCCACGGCGTCCGCATCGTCTCCCGCGCCGACAGCCTCGACAGCGAGGACGAGCGCGCCAAGCTCGGCTTCCAGATGCGCGGCATCGTCAACGAGCTCTTCCTCGACGACCTGCGCGAGAAGACGCTACGCGGGCAGAAGGGCCAGAAGGCGCGCGGCTTCTCGGTCGGCGAGGCGACGTTCGGCTACAAGTCGGAGCCCGTCGGCGAGATGCGCCTCGACCGTCGCGGCCGTCCGCGTCCCGAAGGCTACCGCATGGTGGTCTACGCGCCCGAAGCGGAGATCGTGCGGCGAATCTACCTCGAGTTCGCAACCGGGAAGGCGATCACCGCCATCGTCAGGGACCTGAACGCCGAGAGCATTCCCGGCCGCCGCGTGTCCGCCCACGGCTGGACGCCTTCCACCATCAGCCGGATCCTGAAGAATGAGAAGTACGCCGGCCGCTGGGCCTGGAACCGGACCGAGACGCGGCGCGATCCGCGCACGGGCCGCAAGCGGCGGGTCCCGAAGCCCGAGAGCGAATGGCACGTCGTCGAGGACGAAGACCTTCGGATCGTTCCCGCCGACGTGTGGGATCGGGTGGCCGCCCGCTGGAAGGAGATCGACCGGACGTGGCCGACGCGCCGGGGGCTGAAGGGGTTCGAGGGGCAGCAGCGGAGCTACGTCAGCACGCACCCCACGCACCTGCTCTCGGGCTCGCTGCGCTGCGGCGCCTGCGGGGGCTCGATCGGACAGGTGAGCGGCAAGGCCGGCGGGTACTACGGTTGTCTCGCCGCGATGCGCTCCAGGTGCGCGAACAAGCTCCTCGTCCGCCGCCGGCTCGTCGAGCGGATCCTGCTCGCGACCCTGCGCGAGCAGGTCTGCGATCGCGAGGCGATCGGGTACGTCATGCGGCGCGTGGAGGTCGAGGTCCGTCGCCTCCACGGCCACCTGCCCGAACTGATGCGCGACAAGCGGTCCGCCCTCGCAGCGGAGGAGCGTCGGATCGCCAACTTCATCGGCTTCATCGGCGACGGCAAGGGCACGCCGGCGCTCGGGCAGGCCCTCGAGAACGCCGAGCTCCGGGCACGGGACCTGACCGAAGAACTCGCTGCCCTCGAGGCCACCGCGAAGTCGGTCCTCCGGGCGCCGCCCGCGGAGTGGATCGCGCACCGGCTGCAGAAGCTCGACGGGCTTCTCGGGTCGGCGACGGAGCGCTCCGCCTTGCTCCTCCGCAGAGTCCTCGGGACGGTGAAGCTGACCCCGGTCACGCCGGAGCTTGGTCGCTCGTGCTACCGTGCCGAAACCGCCGTCGAGGTCCTCGACCTGCTAGCCGAGGCCTCCGACGACGGTTCGAATTCATTGCAACAGTGGAGGCGGGGGGAATTGAACCCCCGTCCGAAAGCACTCGATCGAAAGCCTCTACACGCTTAGCTCACCTTTTGTCGTCATCCCGTCGGCGCCGATGAGCGGGC
>VGTG01000174.1 GCA_016874795.1 Deltaproteobacteria bacterium
CGCGGCTTCGACACCGAGCACCTTTCGTGCCCCCGCGAGCGCGGGCGAGAACGCGACGAGCTCTTCGTTCCGGAGGCTCTCGAGCGAGCGTCCGTCGTCGAGGCACTGCCGGACGATCCGTCCGACGACCGCGTGCGCCTCGCGGAACGGAAGGCCCTTCTCGACGAGGAAGTCGGCGAGCTCCGTCGCGAGGGAGAACCCTCCGGCGGCGCCGCGCATCCGCTCGGCCTCGACACGCACGGCCGGAAGCATGCGCGCGAGGACGACGAGGCACTCGCGGAGGCTCCGCGCCGCCGCGAAGAGCGGCGGCTTGTCCTCCTGGAGATCGCGATTGTACGACAGCGGCAGCCCCTTCAGCGTCGTCAGCACCGCGACGAGGGCGCCGTAGACGCGCCCGGTGCGCCCGCGCACGAGCTCCGCGACGTCGGGGTTCTTCTTCTGCGGCATCATCGAGCTGCCCGTCGCGAAGGCGTCGGACAGGGTCAGGAACCCGAACTCCTCGGTCGACCAGAGGACGATCTCCTCGCCGAGGCGCGAGAGGTGCATCGCGATCAGCGAAGCGGCGGCGAGGAACTCGACGACGAAGTCGCGGTCGGAGACGGCGTCGAGCGAGTTCTCGGTGACGCCGTCGAAGCCGAGCTCGCGCGCGACCGTGGCGCGGTCGATGCGGAAGCCGGTGCCGGCGAGCGCGCCGGCGCCGAGCGGCATCACGTTGACCCGTTTCCGTACGTCGGCGAGCCGCTCGCGGTCGCGCGAGAGCATCTCGGCGTACGCGAGCCAGTGATGCGCGAGGAGGACGGGCTGCGCCCGCTGCAGGTGCGTGTATCCGGGCACGACGACGTCCCGGTCCCGCCGCGCCCGCTCGAGGAGAGCGCGCATCAGCGTGGCGACGTCCTCCCGCACGGCGTCGATCTCGTCGCGGAGCCACAGCCGGAGGTCGGTCGCGACCTGGTCGTTCCGGCTCCGTCCCGTGTGCACCTTGCCGCCGACCGCGCCGACGATCTCCGTCAAGCGCCGCTCGACGGCCATGTGGACGTCCTCGTCGCCCGGCTGTGCCGCGAAGCGGCCGCTCCGGATCTCGTCGCCGACGGCTTCGAGGCCTCGGACGATCTCTCGGGCTTCCTTCGCGACGAGGAGCTTCGCGCGCTCGAGCCCGTGCACGTGCGCGATCGAGGCGCGGATGTCCTGCTCCGCCATCGCGAGGTCGGTCGCGAGCGAGGTGCTGAAGCTCTCGACGACGGGATCGGTCGGCTCGCGGAACCGCCCGTCCCACGCCTTGGCGGAGGCGCCCCGGGCTCCGCCGCTCTTCCGCTTCACGGCGCCAGGCTCGGAGGGGTCACGACCGGGTCCGCGCACGCGTGCGGAGCCGCAGTCCCGCGAGCGCGATGAAGCCGCTCGCGTCCGCCTGCCGGTAGCCGCCCGCCTCGTCGAAGCTCGCGATCTTCGGATCGTAGAGCGAGCGGTCGGCCTTCCGGCCGACGACGGTCGCCCTGCCGCGGTAGAGCTTCAGGCGCGCCGTGCCGGTGACGGGCTTCTGGCTCTCGTCGATCAGGGCCTGCAGGATCTCGCGCTCGGGCGCGAACCAGAAGCCGTTGTAGATCATCTCCGCGTAGCGCGGGACGAGGCCGTCGCGGAGGTGCATCGCCTCGCGGTCGAGCGTGATCGACTCGACGGCGCGGTGGCCTTCGACGACGAGCGTCCCGCCCGGCGTCTCGTAGACGCCGCGCGACTTCATGCCGACGAAGCGGTTCTCGACGATGTCGATCCGGCCGACGCCGTGGCGTCCGCCGATCTCGTTCAGCTTGGTGAGGAGATCCGCCGGACCGAGACGCTCGCCGTCGACGGCGACGGGATCGCCGTGCTCGTACTCGATCTCGACGTACTGCGGCGTGTCGGGGGCCTTCTCGGGCGACTGCGAGAGGACGAACATGTCCTCGTAGGGCTCGAGCCATGGATCCTCGAGGATGCCGCCCTCGAAGCTCATGTGGAAGAGGTTCCGGTCCGACGAGTACGGCTTCTCGCGGCTCACCGGGATCGGGATGCGGTGCTTCTCCGCGTAGTCGATCAGGTCCTGTCGGCCGTGGAAGTCCCACTCGCGCCACGGCGCGATGATGCGGAGCTCGGGTGCGAGCGCCGCGAAGGTCAGCTCGAAGCGGACCTGGTCGTTGCCCTTGCCGGTCGCGCCGTGCGCGACGGCGTCGGCGCCGTGCGCGAGAGCGACCTCCGCTTGACGCTGCGCAATCAGCGGGCGCGCGATCGAGGTGCCGAGGAGGTAGCCCTGCTCGTACGTCGCGTTCGCGCGCAGCATCGGGAAGAGGAAGTCGCGGACGAAGGTCTCGCGGAGGTCCTCGATCACGACGTCGCACGCACCGGCCGCTTCGGCCTTCGCGCGGACGGGATCGAGCTCCTCGCCCTGACCGAGGTCGGCGCAGAATGCGACGACCTCCGCCTTGTACTCCTGACGGAGCCAGCCCAGGATCACCGAGGTGTCGAGCCCGCCCGAGTACGCCAGAACGATCTTCCGAACCGCCTTCACTGCTCTCGCTCCGTCTCCCGCTCTCTAGGAGGCCTGCGCGCCGAGCCGCACCATCACGGCCTTCTGCGCGTGCAGGCGATTCTCGGCCTGCTCGAGGACGACCGAGCGCGGGCCGTCGAGGACCTCGCCGGTGATCTCCTCGCCGCGATGCGCGGGGAGACAATGCATCACGAGCGCGTCCTTCTTCGCTCGCGCGAGGAGCGCCGCGTTCACCTGGTAGGCCGCGAACGCGGTGCGGCGTACCTGCGCCTCCGCTTCCTGTCCCATGCTCGTCCACACGTCGGCGTAGAGCGCGTCCGCGCCCTTGGCGGCAGCCCCGGCATCGTGCACGACCTCGATCTGCGCGCCCGCCGCACGTGCGTCCGCGAGGACCTTCGCATCGGGCTCGTAGCCGGGAGGGCAGGCGAGCCGGAAGACGATGCCGAGCTTCGCCGCCGCCTCGAGCCACGAGTTCACGACGTTGTTGCCGTCGCCGATGAACGCGACGACCTGGCCCTCGAGACGGCCGCGCTGCTCGAGGATCGTCTGGCAGTCGGCGAGGACCTGGCAAGGATGGAGGAGGTCCGAGAGGCCGTTGATCACCGGGATCGTCGAGTGCTCCGCGAGCTCGAGCATCGCCTTGTGCGAGAACGTCCGCGCGAGGATCATGTCGACCCAGCGCGAAAGATTGCGCGCGATGTCCGGCACGGTCTCGCGCGCGCCGAGGCGAATGTCCTCGGGGGCGAGGTAGACGGAGGCACCGCCGAGCTGCTTGACGCCGGTCTCGAAGGTGACGCGCGTCCGGAGGCTCGGCTTCTCGAAGATCATCGCGAGCGTCTTGCCGAGGAGCGGGCGCGAGCCCTTCCCGGAGCGAAGCTCGGCCTTGAGGCGCGCGGCGTCCTCGAGGAGCGACTCGATCTCCGCGCGCGTGAAGTCGGCGAACGAGATGAAATCCCGCTTCATGATGCGGCTTGGCCGAGGATCGCGAGGCCCTCGTCGATCTCCGCGTCGGAGACGACGAGCGGCGGTGCGATGCGGAGGACGCGCTCCGCCGTCACGTTCAGCAGAAGGCCGCGCTCGAGCGCGCGCGCCGCGATGCCCGTCGCGCACTCGCCGGAGCGCGTCTCGAGACCGAGGAGCAGCCC
Source organism: Deltaproteobacteria bacterium (assembly GCA_016874795.1). Classification (GTDB taxonomy): domain Bacteria; phylum Desulfobacterota; class Binatia; order UBA12015; family UBA12015; genus VGTG01. The sequence goes on from VGTG01000174.1 coordinate 3,661, forward strand.
GCGACCGCGCACGGCGCCGAGGTCCTCGGGATGCCGCGCGGCGAGCGAGGCGAGCCCCGTGCGAAATCTCTCGGACGCGAGCCGCGCGCGCGCCAGCGTCCCGCCGTCCGTCAGCACCTCGAGCGTTGCGACCGCGGCGGCGTTGGTGACGCAGTTCCCGCCGAACGTCGAGGCGTGCGCGCCCACGTCGAGCGCCGAAGCGGCACGCGGTGCCGCGAGCATCGCACCGACGGGCAGGCCGTTCCCGAGCGACTTCGCGAGCGTCATCACGTCCGGCGCACAGCCCGTCTGCTCGTACGCGAAGAGCGTCCCCGTGCGCCCGCAGCCGGTCTGCACCTCGTCGAACATCAACAGCATGTCGTGGCGATCGCAGAGCTCGCGCAGCCCCGGCAGGTAGCGGTCGGGCGGGACGACGACGCCCCCTTCGCCCTGGATCGGTTCGACGAGGATCGCGACCGTCTCGGGACGGATCGCTTCCTCCATTGCCGCGACGTCTCCGTACGGGACGTAGCGGAACCCGGGCAGCATCGGCTCGAAGCCGCGGCGCACCTTCTCCTGTCCCGTCGCGGCGATCATCGCCATCGTCCGGCCATGGAACGAGCCGAGCGTCGTCAGGACCTCGTAGCGCCCACCGCGCGCGTGCCCGTAACGTCGCGCCGCCTTCAGCGCGGCCTCGTTCGCCTCGGTGCCGCTGTTGCAGAGGAAGACGCGCTCGGCGAACGAGTGCTCGACGAGCTTCTCGGCGAGGCGCGACTGCGGCTCGCTGTAGTGCAGGTTCGAGAGGTGGACGAGGCGATCGGCCTGCTCGCAGATCGCGCGCGTCACCGCCGGATGCGCGTGCCCGAGGTTCGTGCAGAGGATGCTCGAGAAGAAGTCGAGGTAGCGCTTTCCGTCCGCGTCCCAGAGCTCCGCGCCGCGACCGCGCACGAAGGCGACGCGGCTCCGCGCGTAGGTCTGCGCGATGTACCGATCGGTGCGCTCGAGGATCGCTGCGCTTCCGCTGGCGTCCGCGCTCACGCCGCCTTATCCTTCCGCTTCTGTGGGCGCGCTCCGCTGCCGTCGCGGTGGACTTCGGTGCCGACGCCTTCGTCCGTGAAGAGCTCGAGGAGCGGCGCGTGGCGCACGCGGCCGTCGATGATGTGCACCTTCTGCACGCCGCCGCGCAGCGCTTCGAGGCAGCACTCGACCTTCGGGATCATGCCGCCGTCGACGACGCCGGACTCGATCAGCTTCAGGGCTTGGCTCGACGAGAGGGACGGGATCAGCTTCCCGCGCGCGTCCTTGATGCCCTCGACGTCGGTCAGCAGCAGGAGCTTCTCCGCTTGCAGCGCCTCCGCGACCTTGCCGGCGACCGTGTCGGCGTTGATGTTCAGGCTCTCCCCTTCGGGGCTCGAGCCGACCGGCGCGATGACGGGGATGAAGTCGCGCGCCTGCAGGGCGCGGATCACGTCCGGATCCACGGCGACGACCTCGCCGACGCGGCCGAGCTCGGAGCTGCGCTGGCGCGCGCGGATCAGGCCGCCGTCCTTGCCGGAGATGCCCGCGGCGCGGCCGCCCGCGACGTCGATCCGGCTCACGATCTCGCCGTTGATCTCGCCGGCGAGGATCATCTCGACCACGCGCATCGTCGGAGCGTCGGTCACCCGCTGCCCACGCACGAACGAGGACGGGATCGCGAGCGTGTCGAGCATCTGATTGATCTGCGGTCCGCCGCCGTGGACGACGACGGGCTGCATGCCGACGTACTTCAGGAGGACCATGTCGCGCGCGAACGCCTGCTTCAGGTCGTCGTCGATCATGGCGTTGCCGCCGTACTTGACGACGATCGTCTTGCCGGCGAAACGGCGGATGTAGGGCAGCGCCTCGAGAAGGATCTCGGCATGCTGGATCCGACGCGGCTGGTCCACCAGGGGCGCTTACGCAAACCGCCCCGCCAACGCAACTCGTTTGCGGGCTCTCGGGCGGTCTCGGCGCGCGCTTTGTTGCGGCGTGGAAACTCGTGGAGCGCCGCGCGCGCGGATCAGAGGATGAAGCGCGAGAGATCTTCGCTCTGCAGGATCGGGTCGAGCTCGCGGCGAACGCTCTCCGCCGAGATCGTGAAGCTCTCGTTGCGACGGTCGGGCGCGTCGAACATCAGGCCGTCGAGAAGGCGCTCCAGGACGGTGTGGAGGCGTCGCGCGCCGATGTTTTCGGTGCGCTCGTTCACCTCCGCCGCGATGCGGGCGATCTCGTCGATCGCGTCGCTCTCGAACGTGAGGCCCACGCCCTCCGTCTGGAGGAGGGCTTCATACTGCTTCGTCAGCGCGTTCCGTGGCTCGGTCAGGATGCGCACGAAGTCCTCGCGCGTCAGCGCTTCGAGCTCGACGCGGATCGGGAAGCGACCCTGGAACTCGGGAATGAGATCCGAGGGCTTCGCGATGTGGAATGCACCCGAGGCGATGAACAGGACGTGGTCCGTGCGTACCGGTCCGTGCTTCGTGTTGACGGTCGAGCCCTCGACGATCGGGAGGAGGTCGCGCTGCACGCCCTCGCGCGAGACGTCGACGTTTCCGGCGTGCGAGCGCCCCGCGATCTTGTCGATCTCGTCGATGAAGACGATGCCGGCGGTCTCGACGCGGTGGACGGCCTCGCGGACGACCTTCTCCATGTCGACGAGGCGCGTCGCCTCCTCCTGTGCGAGGAGCTCGAGAGCGTCGGGCACGCGGACCTTCCGCTTCTTCGTCTTCCTCGGCATGAAGCTCGAGAGCATCTCCTTCAGGTTGAAGCCGACCTCTTCCATGCCCTGCGGAGTCATCAGCTCGATCGCGGCGGCCGTCTGCTCGCTGACCTCGATCTCGACCTCGCGCTGATCGAGATCGCCGCCGCGAAGCTTCTGCCGGAGCTTCTCGCGCGTCGCGGTGCCGGACGAGACGGAGTCCTCCGGCGCGAACCCGGGGCCGGAGCGCGTCGGGAGGAGGATCTCGAGGATCCGGTCCTCGGCCGCCTCGCGCGCGCGGACCTGCACCTTCGCGCGCTCCTCGTCGCGGACCATGCCGATGCCGACCTCGACCAGGTCGCGCACGATCGACTCGACGTCGCGGCCGACGTAGCCCACCTCGGTGAACTTGGAGGCTTCGACCTTGACGAACGGCGCGCGCGCGAGACGCGCGAGGCGACGCGAGATCTCCGTCTTGCCGACGCCGGTCGGGCCGATGAGGATGATGTTCTTCGGCGTGATCTCGTCGCGCATGTCGCCGGAGACCTGCTGCCGACGCCAGCGATTGCGGAGCGCGATCGCGACGGCACGCTTCGCGGCGCGCTGTCCGACGATGTAGCGGTCGAGCTCGGACACGACCTCGCGCGGCGTCATCGGCGGAGTGGCATCGGGATCGGGCGGCGCGAGGTCGCTGACGGTGAGAGCGCGCTCTTCCTCGACGTACGGTCTCAAGACCCACCTCCGGCCGGGATCTCCTCGAAGACGAAGTCGTCGTTCGTGTAGACGCAGATCTCCGCCGCGATCCGCATCGCAGCCTCGGCGACGGCGCGTGCATCGAGGTCGGCGTGCGCGAGAAGGGCGCGTGCCGCGGCGAGCGCGTACGGGCCACCGGATCCGATCGCGATCGCGGAGGCGCCGCCCGGCAGCGGATCGGGCTCGATCACGTCGCCGTTCCCGGAGAGGACGAGCGTGTGCTCCGCGTCGGCCGCGAGCAGCATCGCCTCGAGGCGGCGCAGCGCGCGATCCGAGCGCCAATCCTTCGCGAGCTCGACGGCGGCGCGTCGGAACTGTCCTCGGTGCGCCTCGAGCTTCTGCTCGAACCGCTCGAAGAGGGTGAAGGCGTCCGCCGTGGCGCCGGCGAAGCCCGCGACGATGCGGTCGTGATGGAGGCGTCGCACCTTCTTCGCGCCGTGCTTCATGATCGTCGCGCCGAGGCTCACCTGGCCGTCTCCGGCGATGCAGGTCTTGCCGTTCCGGCGCACCGCGAGGATCGTCGTCGCGCGGAGCCTCGACTCTTCGGCGGCGCTCACGAGGTCTCTCTAGGGATCGTTTCTCGGGTTGTCGATGCCGCAAATCTGCGGCGTTCACGACCGCGGATGGAAGCGGCGGTGCACGGAGCGGAGCTGCGCGAGGCTCACGTGCGTGTAGCGCTGCGTCGTCGAGAGGCTCGCGTGGCCGAGCAGATCCTGGATCGACCGCAGGTCCGCGCCGTGATCGAGGAGATGCGTCGCGCAGCTGTGCCGGAGGGCGTGCGGATTGACCGGCGCCAGTCCCGCGGCTTCCATCGCCGCCGCGACGATCGGGCCGACGCTGCGCACCGAGAGGCGCCCGCCGTGTTGGTTGCGGAAGATCGGCGTCGCGGCACCGCGGTCGCCGCCCGTCGTCCGCTGGATCTGCGCGAGGTCCGCGAGAGCGCTCGCAGCGGCGCGGCTCATCGGCACGATCCGGTCCTTGTTCCCCTTGCCGGAGCGCACGTGTAGGCGGCGGTCGGCCGTCGCGACGTCGCGCCAGTCGAGGCCGACGGCCTCGCTCGCGCGGAGGCCACTTCCGTAGAGGAGCTCGAGGAGGACGCGATCGCGCGCCGAGGTCGCGTCGAGAGCGGCCGGCGGCTCGAAGACGCGCTCGAGCTCCTTCTCGGAGACGAACCGAGGCAGCGTGTGCGGGAAGCGGGGGAGGCCGAGGCCCGAGGCCGGGTTCTGCTCGGCTTCTCCGGTACGCCGGAGATGCGAGAAGAAGCTCCGGAGGACGCTGACCGTCCGCCCGAGGGAGCGCCGGCCGACGTCCTTGCCGCGCGCCGAGAGGAACCGCCGCAGGTCGTCGCTCGTCACGGCGGTCCAGTCGACGTCCTTGGCGGGGTCTTCGGCGAGGGCGTCCCGCAGGCGCCCGAGCTCCCGGCGGTAGGCCCGGAGGGTGTGCGGGGAGGCCCGCTGCTGCACCTCCAGCTCGCGCAGGTAGGCGGCGATCGGATCCTCCTTCGCTCGCTGCGCTCGTGCCGCCACTCCGCCCCGTCGGGGGCCGCGGGAAGACCCCGCGCGCTGTCACCCGACCCCGGCCTGTGATAGCCCAACCGCGATGCCGAGGCCAAGCGCACGGCCTCTCGCGGCGCTGTCGTTGGTGGCGATCCTGGCCTCCGTGGGAGGCGGCTGCACCTCGGGGGACCCGGCCCGGACGGGTGCCGAGCGGTTCCTCGACCGGTACTATGTCGAGATCGACCTGCCGGCGGCGCGAGAGGAGTCCGTCGGGGTGGCGCGCGCCAAGATCGACCACGAGATGGAGCTCCTGAGGGGCATCGCAGCGCCGGAGTCCGGCGCGAAGCCGACCGTCCATTACCGTTTCGTGAAGCAGCACGACGGGGCGACGGTGCAGCGCCAGGGCTTCGTGTACGAGCTGACGATCAGCCTCACCGGCGGGCCGCAGATCCTGCGGCGTGCGCTGGTGACGGTGCAGCAGGAGGGTGCCGACTGGCGCACCGCGAACTTCGAGGAGCTCGATTGAGCCTGCGGCGGAGAGAAGCGGCCCGCCTCGTGGGCGGGGTCGCGGCGGTCCTCGTGCTGGGGCTCGGCTTCGCCGCGTGGCGGGTCCACCGGGGGCTCGCGGGACGGACCGGCGAGGTGCTCGAAGCGCTCTCGACGGCGATCGGGCTTCCCGTCGAGGCCGACGAGGTGGCGGTCGCGTGGTGGCCGCCGGGGATCGTCGTCCGCGGGCTCCAGATTCCGGACCGCTCGCCGTACGGGCCGGGAAGCCTCGCGCACGCCGACGAAGCGCGGCTGCGCCTCGGGATGGCCGCCCTGCTCCGCGGCGAAGCGATCGTGCGCTCGGTCGAGCTCGACACACCGGTCGTCCGGCTGGTGCGCGGTCTCGATGGAGGCTGGAACGTCGGCGGGCTCGGACGCGACGTCGGGACGCCCATTGCGACCGCTTCGCCCAGCGTCCGCGAAGAGACGTCGCCGCCGGCGGCAGGCGCCGCCGTGCGAGCGCGGAACGAGATCCCGGCCTCGATCCCGTTCCGCATCGCGAGCGTCCGCGTGCATCGTGGCCGCGTCAGTCTGCGCGACCGCGCGATTCCCGGCATGCCGGAGTTCGAGATCACCTCCGCGGCGGCGCGCGCGCGCCGGCAGGGCGAAGGCTACGTCTTCGAGATCGAGGGCGACGCGCTCGGCGGACCAGGTCTGAACCTGCGCGGAAACCTCCGCGTTCCCGGCGACGGATCGGACGCGGTGATGAAGGTGTCGGCCGCGGGCGTCCCGTCGCGGCGGCTCCCGGAGGTGATGCAGCTCCTTCGTGGGACGGTGCCGTTCGGCGCGACTCTCGGCGGTGTCGTCTCGATCGAGATCGACGGACGGTTCCCCGCCGCGTGGCCGCCGTCGCCCGCTTTGCTCGACGTCGCCCTCGACGCGCGCGAAGCCGAGCTTCGCATGGCGGGCGGCTTCGTCGAGAAGCGGGCGGGAGCGCCGCTCGAGCTCGCGCTCGCGCTGCGAGCGACGGCGGACCGGCTCCTCGTGCGGCAGGCGACGCTGACGAGCGGCGAGGCGCGCATCGCTCTCCGTGCACCGGACGTCGTCGAGAATGCCGAGCAGCCGCCGCTCCGGGTTTCGAGCGTCAACCTGGCTGCGGAGCGCCTCGCCGAGTGGGTGCCGCTGCTCGCCGACGTCGCGCCGCGCGGAAATCTTTCGCTCGACGGAACCCTGGCGCCCGGTGGTGACGTGACGGCCGCGGAGCTCCGGCTCTCCGGCTCCGCGCTCGAGGTCGCCGTCGCGAAGACACCGGTGGACCTCGGCTCGGCGGCGCTCGATCTCGAGGTGCAACCGGGAGGTGCCTACGCGGTCGGTCTCTCCGTCGACGAGATGCGCTCGGGGGACCTGCACGCGGAGCGTCTCACGGCCGCCCTCGACGCGCGGCCGGGCCGCGAGACGGGCCTCCGCGTCGAGGGGGCGCGCGGCGGACGAGCCGGAGCGGAGCTCTCGCGCGTCTCGGTCGAGAGTCTCCTCTCGGAGGAGGGCGCGGAGGTTCGTCGCATCGAGATCGAGGGGCTCGGTGGCCGTCTGCACGGCGACGGACGCGTCGTGCGCGCGGCAGACGCGGATGCGCTCGCGATCCGCTTCGACCCGCGCTGGGACGGCGTCGACCTCGACGGACTACAGCGTCTCCTCGGCATGCCGCTCGGCATCCGCGGCGAGATCGAAGGTGAAGCGGCGCTCGAGATCCGGCGCGAGAACGGCGAAACGCTCGTCGACACGCTCCGGGGAGTCTTTGCGGCGCGCCTGCGCGAAGGGCAGATCGCGGATCTGAACCTCGCGCGCACGACGGTCGACAACCTGGGTGCGATTCCCGGGCTGCGACAGGCCGTCGAGCGCCGCGCGCGCGAGGAAGCGCCGGCGCTCCTCGCGCGGACGAGCGACATCGAGATGCTCGAGGTGGGCGGATCCGTCGCGGACGGCACCGTCGACGTCACGGCGTTCCGGCTCGTCGCGCCGGACTACTCCGTCGACACGCGCGGGCGCGTCGCGTTCGACGGCAATTTCGATCTCGACGGCGAGCTCGTGCTCGGAGCGCACGCCACGGCCGCGCTCGCGTCGAAGTCGGGCATCCTGGCCTTGCTCGCTCCGGCCGGGGAGACGATCCGCATCCCCGTGTCGATCGAGGGCGTCTATCCGGAGCTCGTGAGCGCGCCCTCGCAGGCGTTCGTGAGCGGCGCACTCCCGCACGCCGCTCGCGAGCAGGAAGCGTCGACGGCGACCGGCTTCCTGCGACAGTTCCTCGGGAGCCTCGGTACCGCGCCCAGCGGGGAGACGCGTGGGGAGACGCGCGCAGAGACGCGCGGGGGCGCGCCGTCCCAGTGAGCGAGGGAAGCGCCGCGCGGCCCGAGGCGTGGGTCGAGCTGCCCGCCGCGGGCCTCTGGGCGCGCGCGCTTCGCACGGCGAAGGTCGAGGTGGCTTTCTTCAAGCACCTCTTCGAGTCGTACGAGGAGGTCGCTCTCGTCCGCACGGCCGAGACCGTCGGCGACGACGTGATCCTCGCGATCGTCGCACCGCCGGACTTCATCGCCGTCGCGGACGAGATCCTCGAGGACGTCGCGCGGCGCGGTAGCCCCGTCCTCGTGCCGGCGGAGCTGCCGGCGCGCTGCCGAGAGGACTGGTTCCTCGAGGAGTGGGCCTAGCCTGCATTTCTCACCAGATCCCTACTGCGGCGGCCGATAGCACCGAATCTTCGCGAGCTTCTCCCTCCGGGCTCCTCGACGTACTGTTCAAGTACGCCTGCGTCGCCCTCCGGTC
>VGTG01000175.1 GCA_016874795.1 Deltaproteobacteria bacterium
AAGATCAAGATGCGGAAGATCGACGGTTGGGAGGAGATGCCGAAGCGAGCGACGAAGCGCGAGGCAGCATAGGTAAGGGAAGCGCCGGAGACGTCAATCCACTTTTACACCACTTGACAGACACTACTGGTTCTGGAAATCACCGTCGAGGTACTCTCGAGCGACCGTCGTCGAAATCAGATCGCCCCAGGTGGAGGTCGTCGCGTCGTAGAGCCGGCATTCGAGGGCGGTCTCCTCGATCGTGCGATTCGTCGGCGCGCAGTTGATGAACGTCGTCGTGTCGTCCGGGAAGCCGACGGTGCCGTTGACCGAGTTGTTCGGCCAGAAGTTCTCGATCGTCCACTCGCTCTGATCGGGAAGGATGGTGAAGATCGAGACTCCAGTCCCGTCGAGATGCTCGACTCTTTCCGAGGGTCGCGGTCCACCTCCTCCGGAGACGGACTCCGGCATCGACACGACCAGCATCCCTCCGATCAGGAGGGCCCCAAGGAAGCCGCTTCGTGGAGTCATCGACTCCTCCTTCGCGGGCTACCTCACTCCAGCAGGTTTGCCGTCCGGTCGAGGAAGGCGCGGCACGGCGAGCCGCATTCGAGAGCCTGCTGCGAGTTCTCGGCGCCCGGCGTCCAGAGCAGCATCGAGCACGCCGGAGGAGGCGTCGGCCCGGCGCCCTGTGCGACGCAGCCTGCCGTCTCCGACGGATCGATCCACTCGCTCGCATCCTGTGCGCGCTCGAGCGTGCTCGTCGTCTTCTCGATCGAGACGCCGTCGAGCCAGCCCTCGTCGCGCGGCGCACTGTAGGGCGGGGACACGTGGAAGTACGGACCGTACGCGCCGACGCTCGGAATGACGCCCTCGTAGCTCACGGCGTCGACATACTCGTCGTCCGGATCGAGCAGCAGGACGCCGTCCGGACAGGTCGTCTCGTCGGTGTTCAGGAGGTGGCCGTTCAGGAGGTTCGAGTCGAGCCGCGGCGCCGCGAGCACGTCGTCGCACGCCGGCAGGTTGACGACGTTGATCGATGAGCTCGTGAAGCACGCCACGTAGAAACCGATGCCGGTGCCCGTGTCGTCGCCGAGCACCGTCCCCGGCGGGATGGTGACGAGCATGTGCGCTTCGCCCGGCGCGACCTGCGGCGCGTAGTGCGGCGTCAAGCAACTCGTCGGTCCGCCCTCGACGTTCAGGATCTGGAAGCCGCTCAGATCCGTCCCGGTCGGGCCCGCGATCTCGACGAACTCGTCCCGGTCGTCGAGCACGGCGAAGAAGTCGTCGTAGTCGATCTCGTTGATCCACGGAGCGCGAAGAGCGCCGCCGCAGACGCCGCCGGAGCACGTGTCGTCGATCGTGCAGCCGTCGAGGTCGTTGCAGGGAGCCGTGTTCGCGGGATGCTGGCAGAAGCCGGCGCCGTCGCACGTGTCGTCGGTGCAGAGGTTGCCGTCCCCGGCGCACGGGCTTCCGGAAGTCTCGAACGAGCACGTCGGCGAGCAGCAGTCACCGGCGGCGACGTTGCCGTCGTCGCACGCTTCGCTCGCGTCCTCGATGCCGTCGCCGCAGACCTCGGGAGTGCAATCGGCGCGGCAACCGTCGCCGCTTTCCGTGTCGCCGTCGTCGCAGCCCTCGGGCGGCGTCTGGATGCCGTTGCCGCAGGCGGTGACCGTGCAGTTCGCGTCGCAGCCGTCCCCCGAGACCAGGTCGCCGTCGTCGCACTCCTCGCCGTCCTCGGTGATCGAGTTGCCGCACACCACCTGGCAAGCGCCGGTCGGCCCTTTGATCTTGACCTTGTCCGGCCGGTTCTGCGTGACGTCGCCCGGCGGCTCCGTCCAGCGACCGCAGTACTCGGTCCCGCCGATCGTGAAGCGCGTCTCGACGAAGGTGACCGGTCCCACGACCGGTCCGGCGCTATACGGCGCACCCTTCAGCGTCACTCCGAGCTTGCCGATGCCGAGCTTGATCCCGATCGAGCCGTTCGGGCTCCGGTCGAGGTAGCGGAAGCCCGAGCCCGTGAAGAGCCAGCGGGCGCAGTCGAGCTCGATCTCCGGGAGGGTCGCGGCGTTCGTGACGAGCCGGAGCTTCGACACGGTCGGACAGAGCGGGCGCTCCGGGACGGTGATCAGCGCCGGCTCCGACTTCCACGAAAAGACCGCCTTGTCCGAGCGCGGGCTGCTCTTGTCGACGGTCTTGAGCGTCTTGCCTGCCGTCAACGTCGTGAAGGCGGAGGAAGGGATGGGCAGGAGGAGCACTGCCAGGGCGATGGCCAAGGCCGTCCGATGCGGCTCGATCACGGGAGTCTCCTGTTCTGGGCCCCGAGGTTCCAAGGTCGGCTCCGTCGCGCTTCGTTCGAGCCCGGCAGGTCACGCCGCGCCCCGGAAGGCAAGACGGAATGCGCGGGCCTCCAGCGGCTACTGTGTTCGCATGAGCTCGTCGAGGACCGCCGCCGGATCGACCACCTCGCGCCCGAAGAGGTCGATCACGAGCTCGTCGATGCGGCCGCCGAACGCGAACGGCGCGTCGTAGGCGTCGTCGACCGGCGTCATGCCGTCGCGTCCGACCTCGAGCGGCTCGCTCGCGAAGATCGCGGGGCGGAACGGCGCGATGCGCCCTTCCCCGCCCGGCGCGTCGTCGACGAAGAAGCGCACGAGCGCTTCGTCCTTCCCGACGCGCGTCACGTCGACGCGCAGGGTCGAAGCACCGGCGGGGATCGCGAGCGGCGACGACGTGCGCACGTGGTCGCCGAACCAGCTTCCCGCGTAGTGGAGGCGGTTTCCGAGGACGTAGAACGCCCAGCCGCCGAAGCGTCCTCCCGAAGCGACGAGCACGCCCTCGATGTCGACGCGCTCGCGATGGACGCGGGCGGTGATCCGGTGCGAGCGTCCGCGCACCGTCGGCGCGGACGTCGCCGGAAGCACCGCTCCCTGGCGGAGCACGAAGCGCCGCCGCCGCTTCCCGGCGCCGCGCCAGCCGAAGCCGTGCGCCCCCGTTCCGTCGTCGAGCGGCAGCACGCCGTAGCGCTCCGCCTCGCGCCACCAGAGGTCGATCAGCGCGCGCAAGCGAGCCGGCTCGGCCGCGGCGAGGTCGTTCCGCTCCGCGGGATCGTTCTCGAGATCGTAGAGCTCCCAGGTCTCCGCGTCGTAGTCGGCGCCGGGAACGTGGAACGTGACCGCTTTCCAGCCGTGGTCCCAGACGCCGCGGTGACCGAACATCTCGAAGTACTGCGTCTCCTTTCGCGTCGGCGCCGCGGCGTCCGCGAACGTGTAGGCGAACGACGTTCCGTGGAGCGGCATCTGCTCGAGGCCGTGCACGCTCGACGGCGCCTCGACCGCGACCGTTTCGAGCACCGTCGGCACGACGTCGATCGCGTGGTGGAACTGGGCCCGCACCTCGCCGCGCACCGGGATGCCGCGCGGCCACGAGACGATCAGCGGCGCGCGGATCCCTCCCGAGTGCGTGTTCTGCTTGTAGCGCTTGAACGGCGTGTTCCCGGCCATCGCCCAGCCGAGCGGATAGTGGTTGTAGGCGAGCGGGCTTCCGAAGTCGTCGAGACGGAGCGCGTTCTCCTCGACGGACGTCGGCAGGCCGCTGAAGAAGCGCATCTCGTCGTACGTCCCGTTCGGTCCCCCTTCCTGGCTCGCGCCGTTGTCCGAGAGCGCGACGACGAGCGTGTCCTCGCGGCGCCCGAGCGCTTCGAGCTCGGCGAGGAGGCGGCCGACCTGCGCGTCCGTGTGCTCGAGGAAGCCCGCGAACACCTCCTGCATCCGCCCGAACACGCGGCGCGCCGGCGCGTCGAGGTCCGCCCAGGGAAGGACGCCGGGATTCCGCGGCGAGAGCTCCTGGTCCGCGGGCAGGAGACCGCTCGCACGCTGTCGTGCGAGCACGCGCTCGCGCACGGCGTCCCAGCCGTCGTCGAAGCGTCCACGGTACTTGTCGATGTAGGGACGCGGCGCGTGATGCGGCGCGTGTGCCGCTCCGAACGCGAGATAGAGGAAGAACGGCGCGTCCGGCGAAGCCGATACGAGCTGGCGCAGCCACGTCACCGCGTGGTCGACGAGATCCTCGGAGAGGTGGTAGCCCTCGCGCGACGGTGCATCGACGCGCTCGTTTCCGAGGACGAGCTCCGGGTTCCACTGGTTCGTCTCGCCGCCGAGGAAGCCGTAGAAGCGGTCGAAGCCGCGCTGCAGCGGCCAGTGATCGTACGGTCCCGCCGGACCGGTCGCGCTGCTGCTGACGAGGTGCCACTTGCCGAGCGCCATCGTGCGGTAGCCGTGCGGCCGCAGGATCTCCGCGAGGTTCGCCGCCTCGCGCGCGCCGTAGCCGCGCGTATTCGGGAAGCCGTTGTCCATCTCCGCGATGCGGCTCATGCCGACGCTGTGGTGGTTGCGGCCGGTGAGGAGGCAGATGCGCGTCGGCGAGCAGAGCGACGTCACGTGAAAGTTCGAGTAACGAAGTCCCGACGCGGCGAGGCCGTCGAGCGCCGGCGTCTCGATCTCGGAGCCGTAGCAGCCGAGCTGCGCCCATCCGACGTCGTCGAGGACGACGAAGACGACGCTCGGTGCGCCGTCGCGCGGCCGCGTCTCCTCGGGCCACCACGGCTCCGAGTCGTGCACGGTCCGGCCGATCTTCCCGGCGAAGTTGCGCGCGTTCTCCATGCCCTTGGACTAGCAAATGGGGTCCGGTTCGTTACGGCGCATCTGCACCCAGGCTCCGGTGTGTGCCCGAGCGTGCCCCGGTGCAGATAGGCCGTAACGAACCGGACCCCCTTCAGGGCTCTCGACGAGCTGCGTCTCCGGCACGCCGAGGTCGAGCAGCGAGGCGCGGCGCACGATCGCGAAGAGCAGCAGGTCGAAGATGTCGACGAAGTACCCGAGCGCCGCGACGACGACGGCGAGCCACGCCCTCCGCTCGCCGACGTCCGCGCCCCCGCCCTCGCCCGCCGTCTGACCGCTCCTCCTCCGCACGCGTCGGGCAGTCTCGTCGATCATCCGAAGCGGAGCAAACGCCGACGACGCTCACAGCGAAGCGTACACCGAGTCGATCAGCGCCCGGTTGCGCGGGTTCTGCCAGCGCGGCCCGAGGTCGTTCATCACGTAGCCGAACGCGACGTCCGCCTCCGGATCGCAGAAGCCGACCGAGCCGCCGGTCCCGAAGTGGCCGAAGGCGCCGGCGTTCGGACCGAGCGGTCGCTCCGGCTGGGTGAGCTGGAAGCCGACGCCGAAGCGCGAGGGGCGCTGCAGGATGCGATCGACGCCTGAGGAGTGCTCTCGCGCCGCATCCGCGATTACGCTCTCGCCGACGACGTGCACGCCGTCGATCGTCCCGCGTTTCGCGAGCGCCGCGTACACGCGCGCGACACCGCGCGCCGTCCCGTGGCCGTTCGTCGACGGGATCTCCGCCGAGCGCCAAGCCGCGGTGTTCACCCAGAGGCCGCCGGAGAGCCCGGGCGGATTCCAGTACGTCGCCCAGCGCATGCGCTCGTCGTCGCTCGCCTCGGGAGGCGGCGGACCGGGCGGAACGGCGATGGGCGGCCAGAGGAACTCGGCAACGCGTTCGTGCTCCGATTGCGGCAGCCCGATGTGCACGTCTGCGCCGAGAGGACCCGCGACGTTCTCTCGCAGCCACGCGCCGATCGTCTTTCCCGCGACGCGCCGCACGACCTCGCCCGCGAGGTAGCCGAACGTGTTGACGTGGTAGCCGTGCGCACTCCCGGGCGGCCACCACGGCGTCTCGCTCTCGAGCGCGCGCGTCATGCGGCCGAAGGCGAGCATCGCGCCGTCCGGGAGGATCTCGCGGATCGCCGGCAGACCCGCGCGATGCGAGAGCACTTCGCGGAGCGTGATCCCGTCCTTCCCCTGCTGCGCGAGCTCGGGCCACACGCGCGCTACTGGCGCATCGAGATCGAGGAGCCCGCGGTCGACGAGCTGCAGCACGCAGAGCGTCGTGAGACCCTTGCTGACCGAAAAGAAATTGACGAGCGAGTCGCGCTGCCACGCGCGCGTTTGCGCGGCGTCCGCCCACCCGCCCCAGAGGTCGACGACGACACGCCCCCCGACCGAGACCGCCACCGCCGCGCCGACGTCGCCGCGCTCCTCGAGGTTCGTGACGAACTCGTCGCGGACCACGGCGAAGCGCGCGTCGCAGTACCCGTCGCTCGGGAGCTCCACGGCTCGACGCCGAGGTCAGCCGCCGATGTCGACCTGCTCCGCACGCAGCTTGATCAGCTCCGCGTCCTCCTCGAGCAGGTACCCGAAGCGCACCGCGCGATCCGCCGAGCGAGCGACCGCCGCGACGTAGGTCTCGTGATCGGGATACAGCGCGCGCAGCTCCGCTTCGTCGAGCGGGACGGTCGTTCCGAAGAGCGAGCAGAACTGCGCGCCCGTCTGTCCGAGTCCCGAGAGCACGGCGACCGGCGCGTCGACCCACGGCGTACGGATGCCACCCTCGACGTTGCCGACGTCGTCGAGCGCGAACGCGTACGGCGTCCCCTCGACGTCGAGACGCGGCGACGGACGCGGTCCGCTCCCCGTCCGCACCCAGCGCTCGAGCGCGTGGATTGCGGCGTTCAGGACGTAGTGCTGCGGGCCCGAGTTGATCGGCGACGTGCACTCGATGATGCCGGGAATCGGCTCCGCGGTGACGACGACGTCCGCGATCGCGGGATCGTCGCCGAGATCCGTCCATCCGATCAACAGCGTGTACGTGTCCGCGTGCGCGGTGCCGGCGACCTCCCAGAGGCGGTGGCGGCCGAGGTCGGGCTGGCGCGCGGGCACGTGGCGGATCGTGTCGCTCTCGGTCTGGAACTGGAGGACGGGCTCGTCGTCGTCGGTGCGGATGCGCACGTTCGCGGGCGTGCGAATCTCCGGCTGCGGATCCTGCGACAGCGCCGCGGAGCCCGCGCCACGGCTGTGCACGAGGAACGCGTCGAACACGTTCGCGACCGGATGGATCGCGTTCACATACGTCGTCATGCGGCTCGCGGACTGCGACTCCCCCGCGGCGATCAGGATCTCCGCCTCGAGCTGTCCGAGGGGACCGTCGCCGTGCCGCACCGCCTGCCCCGCCTGCGAGTAGATGTCGTACGAGAAGCTGTCGCCCGGATGCGAGAGCGACCCGTAGCGCTCCGGATCGTTGATCTTGAGCCCGCCCAGGTTGAGCCCGGGGATCCCCGACGGACCCTCGACGCCCGCCCACTGCGCCGAGACGCCGATCCACGCGTAGCCCTCGCGCATCAGCTCGACGTGACCGGTGATCCACACGGGCGCAGCATCGAGCCCGCCGCTCACGTTCAGCCACTCGAGGAACGCGATGCCGTTGAAGCGCGCGGGATCGATCGGGCGGTACACGAGGATCCGCGTCTTGTACGGAGCGGTGCTCGCCTCGGCGACGCGCCAGCGGCCGTCCGAGCCGATTGCGCTCGCGTTGACGTAGGCGGCCGCCGTCCCGGAGATGAAGTACTCGACCGCCTCGTAGCCGACGTCGGCGAGAGCGAAGCTCGTTCCCGCGACGAACGGCGCACCCGAGCCGCCGGTGATCGGGCCTTCGAGCCTGGGCACCGGGACGGAGGACTCTTCGCCACCGGTCGAGGCCGGCGGACAGAGCGGCCGCCTGCCGTCGAGCGAGCCGCCCGTGAGCGGAACGCGCCGCCCGCAAGCGGCTTCCGCCACGGGTGGGAACCCCGCGACCGCGACCGCGAAGGCGGCGACCGAAACGATGAGGAGACGTGCGGCTCGTTCCTGAGCTTGGAGCATGGGGGAGTCCTCCGGCACCGCGCCTATCCGGTCCCGCTCGACCGGGCAAGCACGTTCCGATGACGCACGATGTCACCCGATCCTTCCGAAGAACGCTGAACGACGTACGAGAAAGGTCCTCTCGTCGGCCGCGATCCGCGATCCGCGCTCGCGCTCACGGCCTCGGCGCAGAGAAACTTCATCGTCCGACGGGTTCTCGACCTGGCTCCGTCGGTCACGTCGTTCGTGACCGGCCTCCTGCCCTACTTCATTCTCAGCGCCGCGCTCACGCTGCTCTACCGCTTCCCACCGTCAAGACGCAGGCGGACACGAAGGGCGCGAGCGGCCTCGACCTGTTCTGGCAGAAGAAGTACCGACCGCCGCGCGACTTCGCCCTGCGCTACTCGGCCCAGGCGCGCTCGAGGATCGCGCGCGTGTCGACGCTCGGCGAGAGCGTGCCGTACTGGCGTCCGCCCGCTTCGCCGAGGCGCGAATCGCAGAACGCGTCCGCGACGGCGCTCGGCGCGTGGCGCAGGAGAAGCGAAGCCTGCAGGCAGATCGCCATCCGCTCCGTGAGGCGACGTGCACGCGCCTCGAGATCGGCCGGCTCGCGAAGCTCGCGCTCGAGCGCGCGCCGCGCTTCGTCGAAGCCGCGATTCGCGCCGCCCGCGAGTGACAGCTCGGCGAGGAAGAGCTCGATCGCGCCCGGCTCGCGCGCCATCGCTCGGAGTACGTCGAGGCAGATCACGTTGCCGGAGCCTTCCCAGATCCCGTTGAGCGGCGCTTCGCGATAGAGGCGCGGCAGAGGCGACTCCTCGACGTAGCCGGCGCCGCCGAGGCACTCGAGCGCTTCGACGACGTGCCCGGGTGCGCGCTTGTTGAGCCAGTACTTGGCCGCGGCGGTCGCGATGCGCGTGAACGCGCGCGCCTCGTCGTTGCGAGACGACTCGTCGAAGCCGCGCGCGATGCGGAGCGAGAGCACAATCGCCGCCTCGGACTCGATCGCGAGGTCCGCGAGCACGTTCCGCATCAGGGGCTGCTCGATCAGCCGCTTCCCGAAGGCGCTCCGATGGTGCGCGTGGTGCATCGCCTGCACGAGTGCTTGACGCATGAAGGCCGCGGGCGCGGCGACGGTGTCGTTCCGCGTGTGGTGCACCATCTCGAGGATCGTGCGGACGCCGCGCCCTTCGTCGCCGATCATGCGCGACCACGTGCCGTCGTATTCGACCTCGCTCGAGGCATTCGAGCGGTTGCCGAGCTTGTCCTTCAGGCGCTGCAGGAAGAACGGGTTGCGCGTTCCGTCCGGCTTCCAGCGCGGCACGAGAAAGCACGAGAGCCCGCGCTCGGTCTGCGCGAGCGTCAGGAACGCATCCGACATCGGCGCGGAGCAGAACCACTTGTGGCCGCGGAGCTCGTACTCCTCTCCGGGACCGCCGCGTCCGAGCGGCGTCGCGCGCGTCGAGTTCGCGCGCACGTCGGAGCCGCCCTGCTTCTCGGTCATCGCCATGCCGAAGGTGAGCCCCGTCTTCTCGGAAGCCGGGATGCAACGCGGGTCGTACGAGGTGCGGAGCACGCCTTTCTCCCAGGCCGCACAGACGTCGGCCTGCTCGCGCAGCGCCGGGACGACGGCGTACGTCATCGTCATCGGACAGACGACGCCCGCCTCGATCTGCGAGAAGAGGTAGGTCATCGCGACGTGCACGACGTGCCCGCCTTCGCGTTTTTCCGTCCACGCGATCTGCGGCATGCCGCTCTCGATGCCGAGCCGCATCAGCTCGTGGTACGCGGGGTGGTAGGCGACCTCGTCGATGCGCCGGCCGAAGCGGTCGAACGTCCGGAGCTCGGGCGGGTTCCGGTTCGCGTCGAAGCCGAGCTGGATCGTGCGCGCCGAGCCGAGCTCGCTGCCGAACGCGTGCAGCCGATCGGTCGCCCAGCCGCAGCCCTCGCGCTCGACCGCTTCGCGGAGCGGCGTGTCCGTCGCGAAAAGGTCGAAGTCCTCGAGCGGCGGGACCTGGTTCTCGACCGCGTGCGTGGACAGTCGAACGATCGGCGTGCGCGAAGACATCGGAGGCTCCCGTTCGCGTCTTAGCCTACCGCTTCCCTCGCCGGAATCGCGACCCGTCCCGCCGGGATCACTTCTCGGAGAACAGCGGTCGGGCAGCTCCACGCGTCGCACGAAAGACAGTCCCGCAAGCCCCGTGAGCTTCCCGGAGGGAATGACCCCCGTCGCGACGGGTCCGGGGGCCGAATGAACCTCTCCACCTCGAGCCCGGTCGACGGTGCGACCTCTTCGTTGTCGGCCATCGCCATGAACCCGGCCAGCATCTCGCGCATCTCGCGCACATGCGCATCATGCGCATGGTCTCGCCGTTCGCTTCCTCGAGGAGCTGCTCGCGGCTCACGGCGTCGCCCCGGCTCGCCGAGGGCATCGCCCCCATCAGGGCCTTGATGCGCGGATCGATCCGAGACACGCTTGACCTCGCGGTCCCGGCGGCCGAACTTCGGGATCCGTGGAGCGCGAGCGATCTTCCCGCGTTCGCGTCGCCGGTCGCACCGCGCTCGCGATCGCGTCTCTCGTCTTGTCGCTCCTCATCGCAGAAGCCGTGCTCCGCCTCGTGCTGCACGGCTCGATCCTTCCCTTGACCGCGCGAAGCACCGCGGGACGGGTGCGCGACCCGCATCCGGTCCTCGGCTGGGTCGGCCGGCCGAACGTCGACGTCTGGCGCCGCCAGCTCGACTACCTCGTCCGCATCCGGACGAGCTCGCTCGGCTTCCGCGACGTCGAGCACGCGCTCGAGAAGCCCACGAACGTGAAGCGCGTCGTCGTCCTCGGCGACTCGTTCATGGAGGCGACGCAGACCTCGCTCGAGACCTCGTTCTCGCGCGTGCTCGAAGCGAAGCTCGGTCCCGGCTTCGAGGTGATCAACCTCGGCATGAGCGGCTACGGCACGCTGCAGGAGCGGCTCCTCCTCGAGGAGATCGGCCTCGCGTACGATCCCGACGTCGTCCTCCTCGCGTTCTTCAACGGGAACGACGTGCGCGACAACTCGTGGGAGCTGGAGAAACGTCTCTGGGAGAATCCCGGGCCGCTCGTCGCCTCGCGGCCGTACGCGCGGATCGACCCGGTGACCGGCTCGCTCGCGATCACGCCGCCCGAGGTCCGGCACGTCGCGGAAGCCGCGAAGCCCGAGTCCGCGCCGTCGTTCGATCCGCTTCGCCACATGATGCTCGGACGGCTCGCGGTGCTCGGCGCGCGCGAGGTCCGCGACGCGTGGCGCGCGTGGTGGAACGGACGACCACCGGGGCCCGATCCGAACCTGGCTCTCGGCTGGCCGTTCCTCGCGGAGCCCGTCGAGACGGGGCGTCGGCGCGCCGCTCCTGCCGCCGAGGTCGAGCGGCTGTGGGACGACGCATGGAACACGACCGCGCGCCTGATCCTCGAAACGCGCGATCTCGCCGTGGGTCACGGCGCGCGATTCGTCCTCGTCTCGATCCCGAGCCGGCTGCAGGCCGACGAGAGCGTGCGAGAGTCGCTCCAGGAGCGCTGGCCCGCGATCCGCTTCGACGAGACGCGCCTGAACCGCTTGCTCGCGAAGCTCGCGGCGCAGAACGAAATCGATTTCGTCGATCTGCTGCCGGCGTTCGCCGCGACGACGCGCTCCAGCGAATCACCGCCCCTCTACTACACGCGCGAGGACGAGCACTGGACGCCCGCGGGCCACGCGCTCGCGGCCGATCTCGTCGCGCGCCGCGTCGCGCGCTAGTGCACCGCCGTCGAGATAGCGTCAAGCAGATTGCCGTTCATCGGCGTCCCTCGCAAGGAACGCCGACGAAGGAATATCTGGCATGTTTCGAGGAGGTGTGACGCCGCGAGGGGCGTCGAGGGGCGGTAAGATGTTGACGCTATCTCGACGGCGGTGCGCTAGCCTGCATTTCTCACCAGATCACGTCGCGAGGCGGTCGAGAGTGCCGAAGATTCGCGAGCCTCGGACCGGAGGGCGACGCAGGCGTACTTGAACAGTACGTCGAGGAGCCCGGAGG
>VGTG01000176.1 GCA_016874795.1 Deltaproteobacteria bacterium
CGAAGGAATATCTGGCATATTTCGAGGAGGTGTGACGCCGCGAGGGGCGTCGAGGGGCGGTAAGATGTTGACGGTATCTCGACGGCGGTGCACTAGGCGGTCTCCTCGGTGTGCACGGTCAACACGGGGCACGGCGCCGCCGGCAGGACGCGCTCGGCGACGCTTCCGAAGAGGAGACGGCGAAGGCCGGAGTGGCCGTGTGTCCCCATCGCGATCAGGTCGGCGTCGACGCGCTTCGCCTCCTCGTCGATCACGTCGGCGGGGTGGCCCTCCTGCGCGACGAGCTCGACTTCGAAGCCGAGCTGACGGATCGGCGCCGCGACCTCCTCGAGGCGCTGGCGTGCGTCGAGCGCCATCTCGTTCGAGCGGTGCACGATCGGCGGTGGCGTCCACGGGTACACGACCTCCGGATGCGCGCGGTACACGTGAAGGAGGATGACCTTCGCGTGCTCGCTCACCGGACCGAGGATCCCCGCCGCTTCGCGCAGCGCGCGCTCCGCGTCGTGCGAGTAGTCCGTCGGAACCAGGATCCGGTGGATCGGCCGGTGCTTCCGGATGTGCTCCGGGTGCACCGTCAAGACCGGACAGGTCGAGTGCCGCACGAGATACGCGGCCGTGCTGCCGAGAAAGACGCGCTTCAGGCCCGTCTGACCGCGCGTTCCGGCGACGATGAGATCCGCGTGCACGGCCTCGCCCACCTCGATCAGCGAGCGCGCCGCCGCTCCGACGACCATCTTCGTCTCGACGGGCGTGCCCGCGCTTCGCAGTCGGTCGGCTCGCTCGATGAGCTCTTCCTCGCAGCGCTTGCGATCCGCCTCGTACACTTCGACCGGAAGCGGGATCGCCTCGGGCGACGCGACGATCGGTACGGGAGGCTGGAGGGCGTGCACGAGAAGCAGCTTCGCGCGATGCGGCCGAGCGACCTCGACCGCCCAGTCGATCGCGCCTTCGGCGCTCTCGGAGAAGTCGGTCGCGACGAGGATGGTCTCGAGATGCCGTCGTTCCGTCATGCGCCCACTCTCCGCTCTTAGGGGCCCTGAGTCGAGTCACGCGTGGCACGTGCGAGCGGATGGCGCTATGAAAGAACGATGAGCCAGATCACTGCGACCCTCGACGCCCTGCGCGCTCCGACCTTCGATCACGAAGAGCTCGCCCAGCGTTTCGAGAAGGCTTCACCGCGCGAGCGGGTCGAGATCACCGAGGCGATCGACGGCAAGACGCAGGCGCGCCTGTGGGAGGCGACCGAGGGCCGCGCCGTCAAGATCGGCGAGATGGTACCGCGCGACTTCGATCCGCTCCGGCCCGTCATCTTCCACGGCAAGAACTCTCTTGCCGCGTTCACGCGCTTCCAGAAGCGCTTCTGTCGTCCGACGAGGGACACGGGCCGCGACGAGCTCTGGGGCTACAACTACCAGCCGACGCGCTGGCTCGCGCCGCTGACGGGGCCCGGCTACTTCGTCGCGTACGATTCGCCGCAGGGGCCGGGCGGCGTCGCGATCGACTACACGCAAATCCCCCCGGGCAAGCCGGTGGACTGGCCGGAAATTCACGACAACAGCTTCCGGCTGTCGCGCTTCATCTACAACGGGACGATCGACTACCTGCGACGCGTGTCCGACCACCTCCTGATCGGCCGCGCGACGCGAGGCGGGAAGGACATGCCGAACTACTTCCTGCTCTGCCGTGAAGACCCCACCTGAGCGCGCCGGCGGCGGGACGCCGCCGGAAGGCAACGCCGAGCAGGTCCAGTACTGGAACGAGTCGGCGGGGCCGCGCTGGGCCGCGGGACAGGAAGCGCTCGACGAGCGCCTCGCACCATTCGGCACGGCGGCGATGGACCGCGGGCGGATCGCGGCCGGCGAGCACGTCCTCGACGTCGGCTGCGGCTGCGGCGCGACGACGATCGAGATCGCACGCCGCGTCGGTACGAACGGGAGTGCGGTCGTCGCGGACATCTCGCGTCCGATGCTCGAGGTCGCGCGGCGTCGCGCGCCGGAGATCCCGTTCCTCGAGGCCGACGCGCAGACCTTCGGCTTCGCACCGTCGAGCTTCGACGTCGTCTTCTCGCGCTTCGGCGTGATGTTCTTCGCCGATCCGCGTGCCGCGTTCGCGAACCTCCGGAAGGCGCTGCGCCCGAGCGGACGCCTCGCGTTCATCTGCTGGCAGGCGTTGCAGAAGAATCCATGGCTCAGCCTCTCGCTCGGCGTCGCCGCGCGCCACGTCGCGCTGCAGCCCCCTCCCGCTCCCGACGCGCCCGGGGGCCTTTCGCGTTCGCCGATCCGGAGCGCGTGCGTACGATCCTCGAAGGCGCGGGCTTCCGCGATGTCTCGATCGACGCGTACGAGCGGGCCTTCGAGCTCGGTCCCGTCGACACGGCGGTGGGCTTCCTCCTCGAGCTCGGACCCGCGAGCGCCCTGCTGCGCGAGGCCAGCCGCGAGGTGAAGGAGCGCGTCGCACGCGATCTGCGCGAAGCGCTCGTGCCGTTCGATGCAGGCAACGGCGTCGAGCTCGGCTCCGCCGCCTGGATCGCGACCGCGGCGGCCTGAAGAGCGTGGGCCGGATCTACGACTTCTACGAGCGCCGCATCTTCCCGCGCGTTCTCGATCGAACGATGCGGGCGCTGAACGACCTCCGCACGCCGACGCTCGCTTCCGCACACGGCGACGTCCTCGAGCTCGGCTTCGGGACCGGCTTGAACCTGCGCCACTATCCGGCAGGCGTGACGCGACTCTCGACCGCCGATCCGATGGACGCCCTTCCCGAAACCGTCGAGAAGCGGATCGCCGCGGCGCCCTTCCCCGTCGACGTCCACCATCTTCCGGCGGACGGCCGGCTGCCTTTCGCTCCGGCAGCGTTCGACTGCGTCACGGTGACGTGGACCCTTTGCACGATCCCGGATCCGGTCGCAGCACTCGTCGAAGCCGCGCGCGTGCTGAAGCCCGGCGGCTCGCTCCTGTTCATCGAGCACGGCCGGAGCCAGGATCCGAGCATCGCGCGCTGGCAGGACCGCTGGAACCCGATCCAGCGCGTCATCGGGTGCGGCTGCAACGTCAATCGCCAGATCGACGAGATCGTCCGGCGAGCGGGCTTCAACCTCACGCGGCTCGACCGCTTCCTCGCGCCCGGGCTGCCGCGCCTCGTCGGCGAGATGTACCGCGGCGTCGCCTTGCGAAGCTGAAGCGGAAGCCGACTGCCGCCGCCACGCCCTTCTCACGACGCCAGCCGGTCGAGCGCCTCTCGTGCCTCTTCTGGAGTCGGCCGCACGAGCTGCGCCGTGATCTGCCCGTCCCTCAGAAGGACGAGTGTCGGCCAGAGCTTCACGCGAAAGGATCGGCCGAGCGGACGTCCCGGCCCGTCCTCGACCCGCATGTGGCGGACGGCGGGGCGCTCGTGCAGCAGCCGCGCGAGGTGCGGTGCGAGCGCCTGGCAGTGATTGCACCACACCGCGCCGAACTCGAGGACCACCGCTCCCTCGAGCTGGTCGACCTCCTCGCGGGTGAGCTCGCGAGCGGGTGGTCCAGTCGAATCCATCCGTACCTCCGTACAGGTAGCCTACGTCTTCGCCTCACGCCCGCATGCTGCACGGGGTACTTTCCCTTCACGCATGCCCGGAGAGCGGACCATCCGGCAGCTTGGCCAGACTGGCCAAGCTTGCTATGGAGTCGCATCATGCAGGTCAACATCCTCGAGGCGAAAAACCAGCTGTCGAGGCTCGTGAAAGCGGCCGCTGCAGGTCGCGAGATCGTCATCGCGAGCAACGGCAAGCCGATGGCGAAGCTCGTGCCGCTGACCCCGCGGCGTCGGCTCGGCTCGTGGCGCTCGCTGAAGCTGAGTCAGGGGCAGATCGATGCCGCCTTCGCGCCCGAAGTCGAGGATCTCGTCGCACGCTCTCTCCGCGGCAAGCGGTGAGGCTCCTCCTCGACACGCAGGTCGCTCTCTGGTGGCTGATCGGCGCGAAGCGGCTGAGCTCGGCGTCGCGCAAGCGCATCGCCTCCTCGGAGTGCGTCGTGTCCGTCGCCAGCATCTGGGAGGTGGCCATCAAGCATCGACTTGGCCGCCTTCCGGTCTCGCCCGCAAGCTTCCGGGATCAGATGAAGCAGGGTGGTGCGACCATCCTTCCCATCGAAGACGAGCACGCGATCGAGAGCGGTGGCCTTCCCGCGAATCACTCGGATCCCTTCGATCGGCTGCTTCTCGCGACGGCGATCGTGGAGGGCCTTCAGCTGGTCACCGCGGATGGCAAGCTGCTCGAGCTTGCCTCCACAGATGACTCGCTGCCGATACGCGGCATCTGATCGCGACGCCGGAGCCTCGGTCCGACGTCCTCCGCCGGAGGCCGCTACGCGTCGCGGCCGAGGATCGCGATGCCGCACGTCGTCGGCGGACCGCCGATGTTGTGGCTCAAGGCGACCTTCGCGTCCTTCACCTGACGCGGACCGGCGCGGCCCTGAAGCTGCAGGGTGTTCTCGTAGATCATGCGCACGCCGGTCGCTCCCGTCGGATGGCCGAACGTCTTCAGGCCGCCGTCCGTGTTGACCGGCAGCTCGCCGCCGATCTCGAACGTGCCGCTCGCGATGTGCTCCTTCGCGGAGCCCCGCTCGATCAGGCCCAGATCCTCGTACGTGAGGAGCTCCGTCATCGTGAAGCAGTCGTGGAGCTGGATCACGTCGATCTCCTGGAAGGGATCGGTGATGCCGGCCTGACGGTAGGCGTCCTTCGCCGCGTACTGCGTCGGCTTCCAGCCGAGGAAGTCGAAGTTCGGATCGCGCTGCGGATGCTCGCTGACCGCGATCGTCACCGCCTTCACGAGGACGTAGTCGTCGCGGAAGCTCTTCGCGAGATCGGCGCGCGTCAGCACCGCCGCGGCGGCGCCGTCCGACTGCGCCGCGCAGTCGTAGAGCCCGAACGGCCACGAGATGATGCGCGCGTTCAGCGCGTCCTCGACCGTGATCTCGCGCTTCAGCATCGACTTCGGCGCGAGCGTGCCGTTGTGGTGGTTCTTGACGGCGATCTTCGCGAGGTCCTCGCGACCGGCGCCGAAGGTCTCGAAGTAGCGCGCCGCGCAGAGCGAGAACCAGCCCGCCGGCGTCGCCGGCAGGCCGCGTACGCGATCGAAGTTCACGGACGGTCCGGAGACGCCGCGGTCCTTCGGCTTGTCGAAGCCGACGACGAGGACCGTGTCGTACATCCCCGAGGCGACCGCGAGAGCGCCGAAGCGGAACGCGTCCGTGCCCGTCTGGCAGTAGTCGGACACCATGCTGATCGGCTTGCCGAAGATCTTCAGCGCCTCCGCGATCTCGGCGCTGCCCTCGCGCGGATAGACCGCGCCGCAGAACACGGCCTCGATCTGCTTCTGGGGCTCGTCGATCCCCGCGTCGGCGTACGCCTCGTACGCGGCATCGACGATCATGTCCTCGCGCGAGCGGTCCCAGTTCTCGCCGAACTGGCACGCACCGACGCCGACGACTGCAACCTTGTCCTTGATGTCTCCAGGCATGGCTTGCTCCTCAGACTCCCTCGAGCACGGGGCTCGCCTTCCAGAAGTAGTTCGGCTTCCCGCCGGCGTTGTGGATCTTCCGGAAGACGTACTCGACCGGCATGTCGAGCTTCGCGTCCGCCGGCTCCGCGTTGGTGAGCTGCACCTGGACGCGCGCGCCGTCGACCTCCGTCATGATCATGATCGTCGGCGGCTCCGCCGTCGGGAAGAAGTAGTCGAAGGTGTAGGAGAGCACCCTGCCCTGCTTGTCGGAGAGGCGGTGCGGCTCCCACTTGTCCTTGCTGTGGCAGCGGTAGCAGACGCGCGTCTTGGGGAAGTGCACCTGCCCGCACTCGAAGCAGCGCGCGCCGACGAAGCCGATGTCGGCGTCGCGCTCGCGGTAGCGGACCGTCGCGGAGAGGCCGAGGTCCGCGCCCGCCGACCATTCCTTCGGATCGAGCCCGCGGCTGCGGAGATAGGAGTCGTAGCTCTTGAGCGGCCGGCGCCGGTCGAGATGGCCGCGCACACCGCGGCGCTGCGGCAGCTTCCCGATCGCGTCCGTCACCTCGAAGGCGAAGGCGTGCGCGCCGTCGCCGTAGCTCGCGGCGAGGAGACGGTCGCCCGCACGTGCGGTCTCGAGAGCGGCGACGAGGAGGATCGGCGTGAACGCGGCGCCCGCGTTGCCGAGTCGACCGAAGAGGAAGTCCTGGAGCTGCTCCGGCCGGAGGCCGACCTTCTTCATCACGCCGCCGACGCTCCGCGCTTCCGGCGTGAAGAGCGCGGCCTTCGAGAAGTCCGCGGCGGTCTTGCCGGACTTCTCGATCGCGCCGCGAAGCGCCTCGATCATGCTCGGGACGTAGCCCTCCTCGACGACGAAGCGATCTTCCCACTGGTGCGTGAAGCGCTCGCCGTCGAGCCGCCAGTAGTCCTGCAGCTCGGCCGAGACCGCGTGCGAGGAGAGCACCTTCGCGATCGGCGCGTCCTTGCCGACGAGGAACGCGGCCGCGCCGTCGCCGAGCTTCGATTCGAGAGCGCCGCGCGGCGCGCCCATGCGGCAGTCGCTCGCGACGACGAGGACGTTCTTCGCGGCACCCGCACCGACGGCGTTCAGCGCCGCGTCGATCGCGCTCGTCCCGGCGCGAAGCGAGCCGGAGACGTCGACCGTGTGGACGTCGCGCCGGAGGTCGAGCGCCTTCGCGACGACCGCGGCACCCTGCTTCTCGCGAAGCCCGTAGGACGTCGTCGCGAGATAGAGCCCGTCGACCTCTTCCCGATCGAAGCCGCGAAGGCAGTCGACGGCGGCGTCGACCGCCATCGTCAAGCTGTCCTCGTCGTCGTAGGCGACGGCCTTCTCGGGACCGCCGTCCTTGGCGGGTCTTCCCGCGATCAACGAGAGGGGCAGCCGCGTGCGCGGGATGTACGCGCCGTGCGCTCGAATTCCGGACATGAGGGAACGCTCCTGAGTGAGTGATGGCTCGGTGGTGGGCCGGAGGGCTCCTAGCATTGACCGCCAGGGCGCGCATGACGCGGCGCCTCTCCGGTCCCTCGTCTCAGCGCTCTTCGTTTTCGAGGTAGCCGAGCGCCTCGAGCTGCTCGCGCGTCCGCGCGTCGAGCTTTTCCGCGTCGAGGCTCTCGGTGCCCTGATACTGCGGCGTCTCCTTCTGCCAGCGGCGCAGCTCGGCGAGCAGCTCCGCGACGACGCTCGGGTTCTCGTCGCGGACGTTTTTCTCCTCTTCGGGGTCGGTGCGGAGGTCGTAGAGCTCGACCGTGTCCCGATCGAAGTACCGCCGGTCCGCGTCCGAGCGCATCCGGGTGAGCTTCCACGGGCCCTTTCGCACGACGAGCTGGGACGGCACGCGGTTGCCCGATTCCATGAAGACGTACGCCGGCGTCCCGCCCTCCTTCGCGTCCCCCGCGATCGCGCCGGCGAGGCTCCGGCCCTGCACGCCCTCGGGATGCGGCACGCCGAGGAGGTCGAGCAGCGTCGGCGTCACGTCGATCAATCCGACCGGCTCCTCGACGACGCGGCCCGATGGGACGCGGCCGGGAAGGACGAAGATCAGCGGCACGTGCGCGGTCGGCTGGTACGGGCCGCGTCCGTGCTCGAGGAAGTAGCCGTCCTCGACGAGGCTTTCGCCGTGGTCGGCCGTCAAGACGACCAGCGTGTCGTCGCGGAGGCCGCGCCGCTCGAGGTCCGCGAGCAGGCGCGCGAGCTGGTCGTCGAAGTAACGGATCTCGCGGTCGTACTGGGCGACGTAGAAGGAGAGATTCCGGATCGTCTCGCCCGTCTCGCCGCGCTTCTGTCGCTGGTAGCGCGGGAGGTCGTCCTCCGGAACGATCTCGGCCGGGTACTCGCCGCGGAAGAGGTCCGCGTACTCCGGCGGCGGGACGTACGGACCGTGCGGATCGATGTAGTGGAGCCAGAGGAAGAACGGCTCGTCTCGGGCGAGCTCGTCGAGGAGCGCGATCCCCTGATCCGTGACGATCGTCGCGTTCGTGTAGCGCTTGACGAGGCCGGCCCGGTTCTCGAACTTCCCCGAGCCCGTCTGCTTCTCGAACTCGGCGAGCCAGGACTCGACGAAGCGATCGAAGCCCTGGTCGAACGAGAAGACGCGCGCGAGGTTCGCGTTCGCGACGACGGCGCCCGTCACGTAGCCTGCCCGTCCGAGCACCTCGGCGAGCGTCTCGTGCACGGCGGGAAGCGGTCGCTGCGGCTTGTAGCGGACGCCCGTCGTCTGCGGATGCTTTCCCGTCAGCAGCGTCGCCATCGAGGGCCACGTCTTCGGCCACGACGCGGTCGCGTCCGCGAAGCGGACGCCTTGGCTCGCGAGACGGTCGAGGTTCGGGCTCGTGGGGAGACGGTAGCCGTAGGAGCCCAGGTGATCGGCGCGGAGCGTGTCGACGCTGATCAGGAGGAGGTTCGGGCGCTTCTCTCCGGGCTTCGCCTCGTCGGTCTCCGCGCTGGGGCGAGCTTCGGCCGGGGGCTCGCGTCGGTCGCACGCGGCGGCCAGCGCGAGCGCGGCGATCAGCACGAGCGCCGCACGGCGCGCCTCTCGGGCGCAGGACATTGCGCCAGAATACCGGGCGTGCGCCGCGCGACAAAGCGCGAGCGCGCGCCGGCTCAGCCGCGGCGGGCGATCGCGAGCGGCTCCGGCTTCGCCGCGTCGACCTGATTCGGCGCGAGTCTCGGCATGGAACGAGTCCCTTCCCTCTTCGACGACGGCTTCAGACCGGCTCGCCCGCGGCGCGAGCGCGCTCGACGCGCGACGCCTCGTCTCGACCAAGGTGCCGCAGAGCGACGACGAAAAGCAACGCCGCGAGCAGGTTGACGACGAGGGCGATCGAGAGTGCGTGGCCGAGGTGGCCGACCGCGAGGCTGAGCCGCCCGATCGTGTACGGCCCGAGGGCGAGCCCGACGAACGTCACGACGAGCAGGTACGCGCCGGAGGCCGCGCCGCGCATGCGCGGCAGCACGAGGTCCTGCACCGTCGAAGCCGCGGGCCCGATCCAGAGGGCGGTCAGGAGCGAGAGCGGCAGCCCGAGGACGTACGCGAGCGTGCGCGACTCGGTCGTGTACATCCCGAGCGCGAGCGGCAGCGGCGCCAGGGCCGTCACGAGCCCGACCCAGAGCCGGCCGTTCGGATCTCGAGAGCGCCAGCGATCCGCGAGGAGGCCGCCGGACGTGACGCCGAGCCAGCCGCCGACGGCCGCGATCGATCCGAAGATCAGCCCGACCTCCGCCTCGCTCGCGCCGTGCACGCGGATCAGGAACGGCGGCAGCCAGAAGCCCGTCCCGTAGCCGGTGAACGCGAGCAGCGAGAAGCCGAGGACCGACCAGCGCAGCGTCGGCGTCCGGAAGATCAGCGCGAACGCCGGCGGATCGCGTCGCCGCAGGGCCTGCGCCCACGAGATCGCGGCGTAGACGCCGATCGCGAGCGCGGTCCATTGCTCGGGGCTTCCGAGAAGGGCCGTCAGGGCGATTGCGCCCATCGCGACGAGCGCCATCGCCACGAGGTTCGAGACGACGGCTTGCGCGCCATAGCGCTGGAGGATCAGGTGCACGATCGTCAGCGGCGGCACGACGCAGGCGACCTCGCGCAGGAACTCGCGGAACGGATGCGCGACTTTCGGCGCCGGGATGCCGTCGAAGACGCCGCGCGCGGGCTCGCGCAGCGTCGCGACCCAGATCGCGAGGAGGAGGCCCGGCAGACCGACCGCCATGAAAGCGACCTGCCAGCCGCGGAGCCCGAGCGGCGGCGTCGTGCCGGCCCACGCGACGTCCCAGCGATCGACGATCAGACCGCCGAGACCGAGGCCGAGCCCTGCACCGAGGTAGATCCCGCTCGAGTAGATCGCGAGCGCCGTCGCGCGTCGTGCCGGCGGGAACGCGTCGGAGAGCATCGAGAACGCGGCCGGCGTGGCACTCGCTTCTCCCACGCCGACGCCGATCCGCGCGAGCGCGAGATGCGAGAAGGTCCGCGCGAAGCCGGACACCGCCGTCATCAGGCTCCAGAACGAGAGCCCGATCGCGATCAGCTTCCGGCGGTCCCACATGTCCGCGAGCCGCCCGAGCGGGATGCCGAAGAGCGCGAAGAAGACGGCGAACGCGGTGCCGTAGAGGAACCCCATCTGGGCATCGGTCGCGCCGATGTCCGCCTTGATGCGCTCCGCGAGGATCGAGACGATCTGCCGGTCGAGGAAGTTGAAGACGTAGACCAGGACGAGGACGCCGAGGAGGTAGCTCGCGTACCCGCGCGATGGCGCGCCCGGCGCTTCCTCGGGCCGCGTGGCCGTGTCGGGCTGCATGAGCCGCGGACGCTATCGCAATCCGCGCGGGTGGGACAACGAGCGGGGGCCGGTCGGCTTCCGACCCGGCGGCTCGCGCGACTGAGCCGCAAAAGACTCGTCTACCAGGGTCGCCAAGTCGGTCATGAACCCCAGCGTGTCGACGACGTGCGAAGTCATCCCGGAGTGCGATCATGTGGATGTGGCTCTCCAGCTTCTCGGAGAACGCATTCGTCAGTCGCGTGAAGCGTCGGTTCGCCATGCGGACAGTCTGGCTGCCGCGCTCGATGAGGCTCCTCGGGACGTTCCGCTCGTGGGGATCGATCACGCGGTACCTCTCGATGCCCGTAAAACTTCGCGGGCGAGCAACCGCGCTGACCCTCCCGGGGTCCCTGAGGTGGCAAGACCCACCTCGCCGTCGGGCTCGGTCTCAAGGCGATCGAGCATCGCTACCGCGCCCTCTTCACCACCGCCGCTGCGATGATCGCCAAGGTCTTGCCAACTCCCACGAGAGAGCATCGCCCAATTCAAGTTTTCTGTAAATTAGATCTTGACATGCAGATAGAGGTACTGGTAGACTGCAGCGTGCCTGATGGGAGGCGGTCGGATCGGCAGCTCTCTTTCGACCTGGAGCTGCCGCCACGCTGGGGCGGCCGACGCGCGGGTGCGGGCCGCCCACCGGGTACACGACCTCGCGTGCCGCATCGCGCCCGTGTCCGCTTCCCCGGTTCTTGCCCGGCTCACGTCACGCTGCGGGTACGACCCGACGTTCCGAGTCTTCGGTCACGAAATTTCGTGCGGGAGTTTCAACGCGCTCTGCGAGTGAGCTGCGAGCGGGGCGCGTTTCGGGTTCTTCACTACTCGTTGCAGCGCGACCACGCTCATCTCGTCGTCGAAGCGGAGGGAAAGAACGAGCTCGCTCGCGGGATGAAGTCCGTCGCGGCGCGCCTGGCCCTCACGGTGAACCGCGTGTTCGGACGTTCGGGACCCGTCCTCGATGGACGCTATCATCTCCATGTCCTGCGGACGCCGCGCGAGGTGAGAAACGCATTCGCCTACGTTTTCCTGAATGCGCGCCGTCATTGGGTCAAGAAGACTGGCACTGCGCCTCCGGTCCGTATCGACGAAGCCTCATCTGGCCGCTGGTTCACCGGTTGGAGCAGACGCGCACCGGCACCTGCGGAGACGGAAGGCCGGGAGGTCGCCTACGCGCGCACCTGGCTTGCGAGAGTGGGCTGGAAACGACACGGGCTCGTCGACCCTGCCGCAGTTCCCGGTACCGACTTACGGCCCTAGCCTGCATTT
The DNA here is from genome assembly GCA_016874795.1 of Deltaproteobacteria bacterium. GTDB lineage: Bacteria > Desulfobacterota > Binatia > UBA12015 > UBA12015 > VGTG01. The sequence goes on from VGTG01000176.1 coordinate 11,567, forward strand.
CTCACCAGATCACGTCGCGAGGCGGTCGAGAGTGCCGAAGATTCGCGAGCCTCGGACCGGAGGGCGACGCAGGCGTACTTGAACAGTACGTCGAGGAGCCCGGAGGGAGAAG
>VGTG01000177.1 GCA_016874795.1 Deltaproteobacteria bacterium
ACCGGCACCGGCACGGGCACCGGCACGGGCTCGGGCACCGGCACCGGCACCGGCAGCGGCACGGGCTCGGGCACCGGCACGGGCTCGGGCACCGGCACCGGCACGGGCACCGGCACCGGCACCGGCACCGGCACGATGGCGCTCGAGTACGGCGAGCGTATCGACTTCGCGCGCCTGCGCCGCGTGCGACTCGAGCGCTGCCTCGCGGAGATGAAGCGCGACGCGATCGACGTGCTGCTGCTCGGACGCGAAAGCAATGCGCGCTACGCGACCGGCGCGCGCCGTCTCTGGACGGCGGGAGTCCGCGCGTGGGCGCCCGGCTGCGTCGTCGTCGCCTCGACCGGTCGCGCGCATCTTCTCGCGCTCGCCGACGAGGGCATCCCTCCGGAGACCGGACGCGCCGGTCTCTACGCGCCGACGTGGAACCCGCTCGTGCTCGCCGACCGCGTTGCGAGCCTGAGCGGCGTCGCGACGTCGTCGCGCATCGGCGTCGACGGCATGACGCCGCTCTGGCGCGATCTGCTCTCGCGCTTCGCGCCCCGTGCCGAGATGGTCGATGCCTCGGCGGCTCTCCGGCGCGCTCGCGAGCGAAAGACGGCGGACGAGATCGAATGCATCCGCACGGCCTGCGCGATCGCGGAGAACGCGCTCGGCGCGGTCGCGGCGGAGGTCCGGCCCGGAGCGCACGAAGCGGATCTCGCGGGAGTCTTCGCCGAGGCGTGCGCGCGGCTCGGCGTCACGACTCCGGGCTCGTCCGCTTCGTTCTGCGCGACCGCGCGGGAGGGGAGCAGCGGATCCGTGCCGTCGCCTTGCCGCGGCTTCTCTTCTCGGCCGCTCGAGGAAGGCGACCTCGTCGCGCTCGACGGCACGGTGCTGTACGCAGGTTACGAAGGCGGCGCCGGCACGACCCGGCTCTGTCGTGCCCGAGCGCGCGACGCCGGCGATGCAGCGAGCGGCGCGTCCGCGATCTTCGAGCGCGCAGACGCCCTCCTCGACGCGCTCGTTCGCGCCGCCCGTGCGGGTGCGCCGCCCGACGCGCTGCTTCGCGCGTGGAAGGAGTCGGGAGAGCCGCCGCCGCCGTTCCCGATCGCGCACGGTCTCGGCCTCGGCGTCGAGCCGCCGCTCGTCGGAGCGACGAGGGATGCGTCGCCCGGTGGGGCGCTCGCGGCCGACTCGGTTCTCTCGCTGCAGTCGTGGGTCTGGCGCAGCGGAATCGGCGGCGTCCTCGGTCGCGCGGTCGTCCGGATCACGGACGAGTCGCCCGAGGTGCTCTCGCGGTCACGATCGAATCTCCCTCGCCAGAGCGAGTGAGCGAGTGAGCGAGCGAGCGAGGGAGCGAGCGAGAACGACGGAAGTCTACGAGCCGGCGCGAACGCTCCGCTTCGCCCCGCTGCGAGGACGCGGTTGCACCGCGGGCCGTGCGGCCGCGGGCGGGCGCGTCACGCGAAAGCGCTCGCGCAGCACGCGCGCGATGCGTGAGCGCTCGGTCTTCGTCAAGTCGCCGTCGTACCAGACGGCGACCTGCACCCAGCTCCGCGCTCCGCGAATCGAGGGCAGGGGCACGAACTCGAGCAGGAGCGAATCGGGCTCGACGCGCGCCTCTTCCGCGATCTCGTCGTAGAGACGATCGAGGTCTTTCTCCTCGGGCGGCTCGAGGTCCGGGATCGGACCCAACGCGGCGTCGTCCCGGAGGTAGCCGGCGCTCTGCAGGAGATCCTGGAAGCTCCCCACCCTCTACAAACCGCACGAACGGCCGGCCGAGTCCAACGACGACTTCAGTGCGCCTCGTGCCAGGCGGCCGCCTCCGCCGCCGCGATCTCGACGAGGTTGCCGAGCGCGGCGCTCGCGTCGAGCAGGTGGAGGCCCCACTCCGGCGTCAGGTCGCCGCCGAAGTCGTCGGCGCGCGGGCCGGGATCGCCGACCGGCGTGAGCTCGAGGTACGAGGCGCCACCCGCGACCGCGCACTCCGCCGTGATCATCCCGGGAAGCGCGACGAACGGCGTGGCGATGGCGGGCGGGTCGACGACGTCGTCGTCCCAGGCGAGCCGCGGATTCGCCGGCGAGAACTGCGAGTCGTCGACGATGTTGAAATACGGGACGAGGGGTCCCGCGCCGCCGCTCAGGCTCGCTGGATTCGTACACAGCGCTTGCATGCCCGGACGCGCCCTGCCGAAGAGCGAGCTCGGGGGCGGCGGCACCGTGCTCCGGTACGACGCGTAGGAGATGACGCAGCCGAACTGGTCGCTCGAGCGGCACGCGGGGACATTGTCGAACGAGCCGCCGACGTCGGCACCTTCGGGTACCTCGACCGTCGTCCCGAGCAGGATCGCGGAGATCATCCGGTCGCGCACGCCGGGATCGCCGTCGATTTCCTCCGCGACGAGCCGTCGCAGGTGCCCGGCGCCCTGAGAGTGGCCGATCAGCACGAACGGGCGGCCCTCGTTCAAATTGCCGAGGTAGTAGCGGAACGCGTCGAGCACGTCGGCGTACGCGATCTCGCCGTTGTTCGAGCCGGTGGCCGTCAAGGTGCGTTGGCGATAGAGCGGCGCGTACACCTCGCAGTGGCGGCCGAAGCGCGCCGCCTGCGCGCGTGTCGTGTAGATCTCCTCGTCGTAGTTGCCGTCGAACGGAGCGTTGCCTTCCGTCCCAAGGCGCACCGTCGGGTAGACGTAGAAGCAGTCGAAGTCGGGGTCCGAGGCAGGGACGTGCGGCTCGAGCGTCAGCGTTCCGTCCGGCGCGACGACCGTCGCGTCGAGGCTCTGGTCGCACACGTCGTTCGCGAGGCCCTTCTTGCACATCCAGTGCGCGTCGTCGGAGTAGATCGCGCTTTCGTAGCCCTCGTAGAAGATTTCGGGTGAGCCCCCGTCGCTACCGCCGCACGCGGCGGCGAGCATCGCGAGGGAAAGGATGCGGACGGCCTGGCGGTTGCGCATGCGCCCGCCGTATCAGCGCCGGCCGAACCCGGCAATTGGCTTCCTTGCTCGTGGACGCGGCGAGAGCAGCCTCAGCCGAAGGCGAGCTCGACCGGCGTGATCTCGAGGTTCAGGCTGGCTGCGCCGCGCCGCACGCGGACCGGGACCGCGCGGTCGATCCGCTCCGACGTCATCAGGCGCTGCACGTCGGCCGCGGCCGCGATCGTCTCGCCGTCGACCTCGAGGATCAGGTCGCCGACGCGAAGTCCGCCCTTCGCCGCCGGGCTCCCGTCCGCCACGTGGGCGACCTCGAAGGCGACGCGCCGTCCGGCGCTGCCGGGAAGCGGCCGCGCGCCGCCAGCGATGCCGAGGTAGGCGCGCCGGACGCGGCCGTCCCGCATCAGGTCCGAGAGGATCGCGAGCGTCGGACGATGGATCGGCACGGCGAGCCCGAGCCCGACGCCGGCGACCGCGGTGTTGATGCCGATGACGCGCCCCTGGCTGTCGACGAGCGCCCCGCCGGAGTTGCCCGGATTCAGCGCCGCGTCGGTCTGGATCACGCTCTCGATGATGCGCGTCGCGGAGCCCGCGCGCGTCGGCAGGGAGCGGCCGAGCGCGCTGACGACGCCCGCCGTCACCGATCCCGAGAGCCCCATCGGACTTTCCCTGCTGCACCGTCAAGCTCACGACCGAGGGGAGAAGCGCTTCCGCGACCGTCGTGACGATCGTGGAATACGCGTCGAGCGCTTCCTTCTCCGAGACGCGGCGCGCTTCGGGCTCGAGCGGATTCCGTCGTTCGAAGGGATCGGACGAGGATCGGCCCCCGTTCACGAGACGGAGTCGCGCCATGAACGCGGCAGGTAAGCACTCCCGGCGGCGATGCAAGCGCCGCGCGCGTCAACGAGCGTAGCCGCCGACGTCGATCTGGGCGACGCGTCCCTTCCGGAACGTGAGAAGCCGCGCGAGCTGTCCCGTGGAAGCGTAGGTCCAGACCTCGCGGTCCGCCGACTTCGACGGTTTGATCCTCGCGGTCTTGCCGCGGCCGCCGGACGCCGCCTCGCCGAAGCCGCGCGAGCCGAGGCGCTGCAACGACGCGGGCGGGCCGCATCTCTCGAGGACGTCCGCGGCCGAGTCTCCCGGGAGAACGAGGCGACCGCCACACCGGAGCTCGCTCGCGAGAGCGAGGCGCGAAAGCGAGAGAAGGGCGACACCTGCGAGCACGGCTCCGAGGGCGTTCTTCATGGCGATCTTCTCGCGCCCCGTCGCGACGACCGCCATGCCGCGGGCGACAAGAAGCAACAAAAGCGACAAGAAGCCGAGAGCGGCCCGGTCGTACGAGGCTCAGAGGCTCTCGGCCGCGAACGTGTCGCAGTCGCGGATCTCGCCGCTCTCGAGCCCGCGACGAAGCCAGCGCGACCGCATCGCCGACGACCCGTGCGTCCACGATTCGGGCTGCACGGTTCCGCCGGCTCGACGCTGCAAGCGGTCGTCGCCGATCGCGGCCGCCGCCGCGAGCCCTTCGTCGACGTCGCCGGGCTCGAGCAGGCGAGCCGTCCGGTTCGCGTGATGGCCCCAGACGCCGGCGAAGCAGTCGGCCTGCAGCTCCATCCGCACCTGGAGCTCGTTCGCCTGCTCGCGCGGCAGCCGGCGGCGCCGGGCGTCGACCTTCTCCGCGATGCCGAGGAGGTTCTGCACGTGGTGTCCGACCTCGTGCGCGATCACGTAGGCTTGCGCGAAGTCACCCGGCGCGCCGAAGCGGCTGTCGAGCTCGTCGAAGAAGGTGAGGTCGAGGTAGAGCCGCCCATCGGCGGGACAGTAGAAGGGTCCGACCGCGGACGAAGCCGTTCCGCACGCCGACTGCACCGCTTCGGAGAAGAGGACGAGCCGCGGCTGCCGATAGCGACTGCCGCCGACCTCGAAGACCTCGCCCCACACGTCTTCCGTGCTCGCGAGGACCGAGGAGCTGAACTGCCCGAGCTCGTCGGAGGGCGCGCCCATCGTTCCCTCCTGCGAACCGGAATCGACGGACACCTGCGGTCCCTGCGTCACCTCGAGGAGCTGCATCGGATCGATGCCGGTGACGAGCGAGACCACGAGGAGCAGCACGATGCCGCCGGCTCCGAGCGCCATCGGCCGGCCGCCGACGCGCATGCCGCGTCGATCCTCGACGTTTCCGCTCTGACGGTAGTCTCTCCAGCGCATCGCGACCTCCGCGATCGACGTCGCGTCACTCTTGCGCGGAACCGGTTTCTTGTCGAGGTGACGTCAGTCGAGCCCGAGCCGGCGCAGCAAGCCGGAGAGCCGCGTCGGCGCGAGTCCGGCGCGCGCCTCGACGAGCATCGGCGGCTCGCTCCAGCGCCATACCCCGCCCGCGTCGCTCACGCCGATCGGATACGAGAGCGCGCCGACCGCCTGGCAGAAGATCGCCCATGCGAGGAGGACGGCGAACGTCGCTCGCCCCGGCGTGCGCAGCGTCGGGATCACCGGCACGAGGAGCCAGAAGAGAATCGGCAGCATGTCGGTCAAGAAGCGAGGTCCGTACGAGGCGCCCCCCTCCCAGTGCGACTTTGCCTACAGGAAGAGCTGCAGGACGACGCCGCCGAGAAGCGGCACCGCGACCCGAGGATCGAATCTCTCGCGGACGGATCGCCGCGCCGCGAGCACGAGAAAGAGAAGGAAAGGGCAGAAGACGAAGAGACCCTTCCCGGGGCTGAAGAAGATCCCGAAGAGACCCTCCCACACCGAGTTCGGAAAGAACCCGGATACGCTGCCGAATTTCGCCTTGAACGCGGCCGCGTAGCCGCCGCCGAGATCGTGGAAGTGGACCCAGTTGTAGGCGGCGAACGGCGCATAGGCGGCGAGCGCGCCGACGAGTGCGATCCACGCGCGCCGCGGCTCGAGGATCAGCACGGCCGCGCCGAAGCCCGCGGCGAGCGCCGCATCGGGCGGCCGGTTCGCGGCGAGCAAGCCGCAGATCACGCCGAGGGCGAAGAGACGCTTCCCGTCGCGCGACGTGCCGGTGACCAGGAGAAGTGCGAGAACGACGAGAAGCTCGGCGATGCCGTGCTGCCAAAGCGCCTGGCTCGACGTGACCCACGTGCCCGTGCCGAAGGCGAGGGCGACCGCGAGCCACGTGGCCTCGCGTCGCGGCGCGCCGCGACGAAAGAGGAGATACGCGAGGCCGACGACGAGCGCCGCGACGAAGGACGCGGCGAGCTTCTCCATCACCTCGCCGACGACGATCAGGTCGGACGTCCTCCACCCCGTCCAGCGAAGGTACGCGGCGGCCGGCGCGTAGAGCGGCGTCACCAGCACGGGCGTGACGATCGGGTACATCGAAACCCGGCCGCCGAGATCGGAGCCGACGATCCAGAACGGATTCTCGCGATCGACGCGCACGACGTCCGCGATCGGCTCGATCGACAGCGTTCCGCTTCCCCAGATCGCGAACGGCAGGAACCGGGCCGGAAAGCAGTCTCCGGCGGAGATCGCGCGGAAGTTCGCGTTGTAGACGACGAGCGCGACGGCGGCGAGGAGTGCCGCGCGGCGCCAGTCGAGAGCGCTCTCGGTCGATCTCATCGCCCGACGATGCGGATGCGTCGCGAGGCGATGTCTCGCGTCGCACCGCGCCGCGAGCGCGCCTGGACGACGATCTCGCGCTCTCCGGACTCGGCCGAGTCGATCGTCAAGCGAAAGCCCGAGGCGGCGACCCCCGGAACGTCCGGGAAAGCGGTGGCGACGTCGGGCCGGTGGATCCCGGAGAGGGCCGTGCCGACCCAGGCCCCGTCCAGATAGACGTTCACCTCGTCGATGCCGTCGTCCGCGAGCGCCCAGCCCTCGACGATGAACTTGCCGACGACCTCGCCGTCTCGCGGGAACTCGACGGCTCCGGTGGGAAGGGGATGCGCACGGATTCGACGAGGTCCGTCCGCGGGCTCGCAGCCCGCGGCGAGCAGGGCGAGCGCGAACGCCGCCGCGATCGGGCGCGCTCGGATACGCTCGGCGGCTCGCAGCTTCGTCACGCCAGGTTGTGCGAGACCTTTTGCACGTCGTCGTCCTGCTCGAGGGCGTCGATCATCCGCAGGACCTCGACCGCCTTCTCTTCGGGCAGTGTGACGGGTGTCTGCGCGATGTACGCGGGCTCGGCGGAGAGCGGCGCGAGGTTGCGGTCCTCGAGAGCCTTCTGGAGCTTGCCGAAGTCGGAGAACGCGCAGCGAATGACGATCTGCGCTTCGCCCTTCTCGCCGGTGCTCTCGCCCATCTCCTCGAGGCCGTGGTCGATCAGGTCGAGCTCGAGCGCTTCCTGGTCGATGCCCTCGGGCGAGAGACGGAACACGCCCATCCGCTTGAACTGGAACGCGACGCTGCCGCTCGCGCCGAGGTTGCCGTTCCCCTTGTTGAAGTGGCCCCGCACGTTCGCGACGGTGCGCGTCGAGTTGTCGGTCGCGGTCTCGACGATCACGGCGACGCCGTGCGGTCCGTAGCCTTCGTAGACGATCTCCTCGTACGCCTTCGCTTCCTGGCCCGAAGCGCGCTTGATCGCGGACTCGACCTTGTCCTTCGGCATGTTGACGGCGCGCGCGTTCTGGATCGCGCGCCGCAGCGCCGGGTTCGCCTCGGGGTTCGGGCCCGAAGCCTTCACCGCGATCGCGATCTCCTTGCCGATGCGGTGAAACGCCTTGGACATGCGGTCCCAGCGCGCGAACATCGTGCTCTTGCGTGTTTCGAAGATCCGTCCCATGTCACGTTCCCCGGTCGTCTCCGCCGAGCCAACCCTTCCGCCAGAAGTAGTAGAGCATCCCCGCGGCGACGACGACCATCGACGCGAGGGTGGCGGGGTAGCCCCATCGCTCCCGGAGCCCCGGCATGAACTCGAAGTTCATCCCGTAGATGCCGGCGATGAACGTCAGCGGGATGAAGACGCTCGAGACGATCGTCAGGACCTTCATGACCTCGTTGGTCCGGTTGCTGACGCGCGAGAGGTGGACCTCCATCAGGCCGGAGGCGAGCTCGCGATAGGTCTCCACGACGTCCATCACCTGCACCGTGTGGTCGTAGCAATCGCGCAGGTAGACGCGCACGGCGTCGCAGATGAAGCGGCTCTCGCGTAGGAGAGCGTTCACCGTTTCTCGCGTCGGCCGCACGACGCGGCGGAACTGGAGGAGCTCGTGGCGGATGTGCTGGATGTCGCGTAGCGCGCCCGGCTGCGGGCGGGCGAAGATCCTCTCCTCGAGATTTTCGAGAGAGTCGCCGAGCGTCTCGAGCGCGGGATAGTACCCGTCGATCACGGCGTCGATCAGCGCGTACATCAGGTAGTCGGCGCCCATGCGCCGGATCGGGCCGCCTTGCCGGATCCGCTGTCGCACCGGATCGAACGGGTCGCCGTAGCGCTCCTGGAAGGTCACGAGGCAGCCGGAGCCGAGCACCATGCTGAACTGCTCGAACTCGACGTCGCCGGACCCGCGCAGCTCGGCGATCTGGCTGATGACGAGTGCGTGCTCTTCGTACTCCTCGACCTTCGGTCGCTGCGGCACGTTGACGACGTCCGCCATCGCGAGTGGATGGATGCCGAAAAGCTCGCCGATCCGGGAGAGGACCTTCTCGTCGCCGAGCCCTTGGACGTCGATCCAGCGCGTCCCCTTCGAGTCGCAGTATGCCTGGAGTGCTTCGGGATCCGTCAGGTCCGCCTCGTTCACCCGATCGGCCGTGTATTCGATGACGTGGATGCGCGGCGCCTGCGCCTGCTCGGGTACGACGAAGGCCCCCGGCGGTGCTCCCGCCGGCGGGCGCCGCTTCCGGAACCTCTTCCGGCGCTCGCTCACGCGAGGTCCCTACCGGAAAGCCCACTGCGGGCCAACGCGGACGGCGCGCGTGACGCCGAGTGCCCGGTCCCGTAGGGTCGACGCGTGCTCGCTCTCCTCGGGCTCGGCTTCCTGATCGGCGTCCGGCACGCCCTCGAGGCGGATCACCTCGCCGCGGTTGCTTCTCTCGCCACGCGATCGGCTTCGCTCCGCGACAAGATCGAGGTCGCCGCCGCGTGGGGGGGGAGGGCACGCTGCGATTCTCGTCGTCGGAGGCGCCCTGCTGATCGCGCTCGGAGTCTCGCTTCCCGAGCGCGCGGCGCGCGGCTTCGAGATCGTCGCGGGGCTCGTTCTCGCCGCACTCGGAATCGACGTGCTGCGCCGCTTGCGGAGGAATCGCGTGCATCTGCACGTGCACCAGCACGACGACGGCCCGCGGCATCTCCACCTGCACACGCACCACGGCGAAGCCGTGAAGCACCACGAATCGTCGCACGCGCACGACCATGCGCCGTCCTTGCTGCCGCGCGCCCTCGCGGTCGGGAGCCTCCACGGCCTCGCCGGCTCCGGAGCGCTCGTGCTCGTCTCGCTGCCGCTTCTCGACTCGGGGCTGCAGGCCTTCGCGTACGTCGTGACGTTCGCTCTCGGATCGATCCTGGGCATCGTCCTTTTCTCGCTGGCCCTCTCCTTTCCCCTCGCGTGGTCGCCCCGGGTCCTGCAGGTCTCGGCGGGGAGGGTCGAAGCCGCTCTCGGCGTGACGACGTTCGCGGTCGGCTGCTGGATGGTGGTGCAGGCCGCTTCGTGAGAATGACGTGAGCGCGCGCCGCGTCGCGCAACTCTTGGTTGGCGACGAAAACCGGGGTTGGTTACGGCAAACCTCGTCGACCAGACGTTGCCGGCAAATCCGGCGCCCTCCGCGGCAATTGTCTCCCGGAACGAGAGGGTGTGCGCGCGGTCGAGCGGGGGCGTGGTAGACCTCGCGCGTGGAAGCGCCCCTTCGATCCCTACGGAGACTGGCTGTCTGCGCGATCCTCGGAGCGGCCTGCGGCAGCTCCTCTCCTCCGGGTCCGCTGCGTGAGGCGAAGCGAGACCTCGCGACGGGGGATTGGTCTTCGGCGCTGACGGCGTGCTCCGCCGCGGAGGAAGAGGCCCTCGCCGGCTCCGAGGATCGTTGCACGGCGCGCTACTGCGGGCTCGTCGCGGAGACGATGCTCTTCGTCGACGACCTGAACGACTTCCTCCTGCCGAACTTCCGCACGGCGGAGATCGGCGTCCCGCCGGGCACTCTCGATCGCTACGTCGCGATCCTCCAGAGAATGGAGCGGATCAGCGCCGCGGCGGACGAGGTCGTCGCGTTCGGCTGCCACTTCGACCTTCGCAGCGTGCCATTTCGTCTCGGCGACGCGCCCGATCCGCTGGTCGTCGCGGAGGTCCGCGGGCGCTGGACGACGCGGAGCGCGGTCCTCGTCCGCTCGATCATCGACTCGATTCGCTACATCTTCCTGAGCCAGGTGAACGCGGCGCCGGTCCCGCCGCCTCCGCCGGGCTCCGACCTTCCGGGGCTGCCGGACGTCCTCGAGCGCGTTCGCTCCGGCATCGCGGAGCACGATCGCCTGCTCCTCGCGGAGCCGGCGGATCCGGGCGTGCCGCAGAGCGGCTGGTGGGATCGCAATCGAAGCGGCGCGGTCGACGCGGGCGACGAGCTTCTCCTCGATCTCTTCGAGCCGGGCACGAATCGGCGCATCTAGGACTTCTCGGAAGCGGAGCTCGTCGTCGGCGAGAGCGAGCCCATCGGGATCGTCACGCCGACCGCGGATCTCCCGCCGGCGCGCTGTGGCTACGAGAGTTGGCAGATCGAGACTCTCTTCGAGGGGCCGGAGGTCGGCACCACCGACGGGATGAGCTTCTCGCCCGACGGCTCGAAGCTCGCGCTGCCGATCAAGGTCGGAAGCGACTACCAGATCCAGGTGCTCGACCTCGTCACGCGCGACCTCGGGTGCCTCACGTGCGGCGCACCGAAAGGGTGGAACGACGGCGTCCGCTGGCAGCCGAACGGCGACGTGCTGCTCTTCATCTCGTCTCGCGATCATCCGTATGCGATCGGCGGAGCGGGCGGCGGCGCGGGCCAGGAGCTCTACGCGATGCGAGCGGACGGGTCGGAGGTGACGCGGCTCACGCACGGCTCGACGTGGGCGACGAACTACCACGTCAACTGGTCGCACGACGGCAAGCGGATCGTGTGGGGCTCGACCGAGTCGCGCGCCTGGGACGTGATGGTCGCCGACTTCGCCGAAGACACGAACGGAATGCGCCTCGAGAACGTCCGGCGCTTGACGCACGACACGTCGTGGTGGGAGACGCACGGCTTCACGGCCGACGGCCGCGCCGTCCTCACGACGAACACCCGTGCGGGCTGGCAGTCGGCGGACCTCTACCTCGTCGACGTTGCGACGGGAGCGCGGACGCGCCTCACGGACGACGTCGCCTGGGACGAGCACGTGCACCTCTCGCCCGACGGCCGGAAGCTCTCCTGGATCTCGGCGCGATGGCGTCCGGCCGGCATGGAGCGGATGACGGACGGATCCCTCTCTCCCGCGTTCGACTTCTTCTGGATCGCGCCCGCGATCCTCTTCGAGTTCTTCAATCCCCCGGCCGGCTTCTCGACCGAGCTGACGATGATGGACGCGGACGGCAGCCACTTGCAGCGGCTCACGTTCGACGACCAGGTCGTCGCCGACAACGCGCGGAGCCCCGGCGGCGACCGCATCGTGTTCCGACAGACGCCGAACGGCCCGCGCGGACCCTCGCGCATCCGGCTCCTGACGTTCGACGATTGCTAGTGCACCGCCGTCGAGATAGCGTCAACATCTTACCGCCCCTCGACGCCCCTCGCGGCGTCACACCTCCTCGAAATATGCCAGATATTCCTTCGTCGGCGTTCCTTGCGAGGGACGCCGATGAA
>VGTG01000178.1 GCA_016874795.1 Deltaproteobacteria bacterium
GATCTGCGGCTCCGTGTATCCGCTCTTGAGGAACTGCCGGATCATGTTCGTTTCCGACGTCCAGGTGAAATCGGGAACGGCTTCGCTTTGCGCGAAGATCCGGCTGCTGGCGATCCCGGTGTCCGCGTAGGTGCAGGGCGTCGAGACGTAGTGCCCCACCTGGCTGGACGAGAAGAACCAGTCTTCGAGGACGAATACGCCTCCGAAATTGACGCCGTCCGGGCGCCCGGCCTGGCTGCCGCCGTCGCTGCTGCAACTCAGCATCAACGAGGACGCCAACAGAAAGAGGGTCTTTGGCGTTCGGCCGCGGCATCTCATGCGGCTTTCCTCTCTTCTGGCACGCTCGACGGAACCATCCGGGCTCATCGGTCGGTCCGATGAATTCTTAAGCCCTGAAGCCGGAGCGTGCCGGGCGGAGCAGCCGCCGCGGGGAAGCCGGAGGCTCAGTCGAAGATGTCGCCGAGGGCGTCGAACCAGCGCTTTCGCTTGTGCCCGTGACGGCCGTCGTGACGGCGATGGCGGTCGTCGTCGTCCCAGCGTTCGCGGCGACGCTCGTCGCGCGGATCGTACCGCGAGTCCCCTCGTGGCTCGTAGCGTGGCTCTCGCCGCTCCTCGGCGGGCTGCGAAGATCGTGCTTCGAGCCGTTCGATCTCTTCCCGCGCACGAGCGATGAGACGCTCGAGCTCGCCGCGGTCGAGCCAGATTCCATAGCAGCTCCGGCAGGCGTCGACGGTGACGCCCTCGCGCTCGCGCTCTTCGAGCGTCGAGTCCGGACAGCGTGGGCACTTCATTCCATGGGTCTCCCTTCTGTCTTGGGCTGTACGGACGGCCGACGCAGCGGACAAATAGATAATCTCCGGCCGATCGATCGGGAAAACGGATGAGTCTCGTTCCGAGAGGCCCGTCAAGCGAAGGATGAATCGGCGCGCGCCGCTCCGAGCGGGTGGCATCGCCGTCCGGTTCGGCGGCGAGGATCGTGACTCGCCGTTGACTCAGGCGCGGCGCGCGGCGCGGTGAGGTGATGGACATCCGCGGCGCTTCTGGTCCTCGCGCCAACTACCCGGTCCGGTGTGACTGGGGCTGCTGCCCAATCACTCTGAGCCCGAGCACCGACGGCTGTCGTCGGATGCGAGGTGCATCGTGGAGTGGCAGTGCGCGCAGTGTGGGTCCACCATTCGTGGCATTCCGGCGTCGCCGAGCGGGATCTGTACCGGATGTCACAAGGCAGAGGCCGCCCGGCAGGCCAATGCGTCGATTCTCGTGATCGACGGAAGAAGCAGCGTGGCGCGGGCCAAATCAGCGGAAGTGCGGAGCTCGGCCGCTCGCGGGAGAGAGCGACGGGGTAGGCGTGGCTAGCCTGCATTTCTCACCAGATCCCTACTGCGGCGGCCGATAGCACCGAATCTTCGCGAGCTTCTCCCTCCGGGCTCCTCGACGTACTGTTCAAGTACGCCTGCGTCGCCCTCCGGTCCGAGGCTCGCGAATCTTCGGCACTCTCGACCGCCTCGCGACGTGATCTGGTGAGAAATGCAGGCTAGCTGGAGCGCGCACCGCGAGCGGTGACCGCGCCGGCGGTCACCAACCGCGGTCACCCCAGCGGTCACCGACCGCGGCTCACCAACCGCGGTCACCCCAGCGGTCACCGACCGCGGCTCACCAACCGCGGTCACCCCAGCGGTCACCGACCGCGGCTCACCAACCGCGGTCACCCCAGCGGTCACCAACCGCGGCTCACCCCAGCGGATACAAGATCTCGCGCGTGATGGTCTCGCACGCGCGCAGCACGTCCCCGGAGAGCTTCACCTCCGCCGCAGCGAGCGAATCGCGGAGCTGATCGACGCGCGTCGCGCCGATGATCGTCGAGCCGACGAAGCTCTTCGTCAGCGTCCAGCCGATCGCGAGCGTCACGGGCGAGATCCCCGCCTCGCGCGCCAGGTCGAGCAAGCGCCCCGTCGTCTCGAGCGAGCGCGGATTCACGAAGCGCTCCGACATCGCCTTTCCGCGCGGATTGTACTCGCGGTAGAGCGAGAACCGCGCGCCCACCGGCCACGCGCCGTTTTGATACTTGCCCGAGAGCACGCCCGCGCCGAGCGGGCTGTACGGGATCAGGCTCACCTTCTCCTCGCGGCAGACCTCGGCGAGCTCGTCCTCGAAGCGGCGATTGAGCAGGCTCCAGTTGTTCTGGATCGTCTGGTGCCGCGCGAAGCCGCGGATGTCCGAGACCCACAGGCTCCTCGCGAGCCCGTACGCCGTCTCGTTGCTGCAGCCGAGGTAGCGCACCTTGCCGGCCTCGACGAGGCGGTCGAGCGCCTCCATCTGCTCGTCGACCGGTACGACGCGATCGGGCCAGTGCGTTTGATAGAGGTCGACGTAGTCCGTCCCGAGCCGCCGCAGGCTCGCTTCGCACGCGCGCTCGATCGAGTGACGGTCGAGGCCGGTGTTGCCCTCGCGGACCGGCGCCTGGAACCAGCCTCCGCCCGGCCCGGCGACCTTCGTCGCGAGGAACACGGCGGCGCGCGGCTTGTCCGCAAGCCATTTGCCGACGATCTCTTCGCTCCGTCCTGCCCATTTCGCCTCGGGCGGCACCGGATAGACCTCGGCCACGTCGAGGAAATTGACACCCGCCGCGTATGCGTGGTCGAGGATCGCGAGGCTCTCGCGCTCGTTCGCCATCGAGCCGAAGGTCATCGTTCCCAGACAGATCTCCGAAACGGACAACGCCGAGCGGCCGAGGCTGCGTCGTTTCATCGCTTCTTCCCTTTCTCGCGCTTCACGGGAACGTGCATTTCTCCATCCAGACGACGTCCCAGAAGCGCCCGTGCTTCCGCCCGTTCTCGGTGAAGTGCGCGACCTTCGTGAAGCCGAAGCACTCGTGCAGGGCGATGCTCGCGGTGTTCGGCATCGTGATCCCGGCGAGCGCCCGGTGCACGTCCTCGCGCGCGAGACGCGCGAAGAGCTCGCGGTAGAGCGCGCTGCCGAGACCCATCCCGGTCGATTCGGGAGCGAGGTAGACCGACATCTCGACGCTCGGCTCGTACGCCTGCTTCGCGCGCCAGGGGCCCGTCGAAGCGTAGCCCGCGACGACGCCGTCCGTCTCGGCGACGAGGAGCTGGTGCCGGCCGGTCTCGGCGTGCTGCTCGATCCATCCGCGGCGTCGCTCGGGGGTCCACTCCTCGATGTCGAAGGTGATCGGGGTGTGCTTGACGTAGTGGTTGTAGATCTCCGTCAGGCGCTCGCAATCGGCGACGCTCGCGGGACGGATCTTCGGCTCGCCCATGGGCGGATCGGATAGCGCGCGATCCCGGCCCGGGAAAGCCGGAGCCGCGGGGGTTGGCGACATCCGACCGACGCGCAATACTCGACACCGCATGGCTTCCGACGTGGAAGATCTCCTCTGGCTCGATGCGACGGCGCAGGCCGAGCACGTGCGCCGCGGCGAGGTATCGCCGGCGGAGCTCGTCGACGCCGCGATCGCGCGCGTCGAGCGCTTGAACCCGAAGGTCAACGCGGTCGTCGTGCCGACGTTCGAGAAGGCACGCGCCGCCGCGCGCGATCCGGCGCTGCCGGCCGGTCCGTTCCGCGGCGTGCCGTTCCTCTTGAAGGATCTCGGCGGACTTTCGGCGGGCGACCCGTACTACGGCGGCACGCGCTTCCTCCGTGACGCGAAGTGGATCGAGCCGAGCGACTCGTACTTCGTCGCGAAGCTCCGCGCCGCGGGGCTCTGCTTCCTCGGCCGTACGAACACGCCGGAGCTGGGCCTCTTGCCGACGACGGAGCCCGCGACCTTCGGTCCGACCCGGAATCCGTGGGACACCCGCTACTCCGCCGGCGGCTCGAGCGGCGGCTCCGCCGCGGCGGTCGCCGCCGGAATGGTCGGGGCCGCGCACGCGAGCGACGGCGGCGGCTCGATCCGGATTCCGGCCTCGAGCTGCGGCCTCGTCGGATTGAAGCCGACGCGCGGACGAAGCTCCTTCGGCCCCGGGCTCGGCGAGCGCTGGGGCGGCTTCTCGTGCGAGCACGTCGTCGCGCGGAGCGTGCGCGACGTCGCGGCGATGCTCGACGTCGTCGCCGGCCGGATGCCGGGCGATCCCTACTTCGCGCCGCTGCCGCCGGAGCCGTTCGCGAGCTTCATCCGCCCGGGCGCGCGCCGGCGGATCGGCTTGATGACGCGCGGTCCGCGCGAGCTCGCGATCGATCCCGAGTGCGTGCAGGCCGCGGAGAAGGCGGCGCGTGCGCTCGCGGACCTCGGGCACACGGTCGAGCCCTCGTTCCCGCATGCGCTCGACGATCCCTCCGGCGTGACCGCGTACGTGAACGTCGTCGCGTGCTCGACCGCGCGGACCCTCGACGCGATGAGCGAGAAGGTCGGACGACCGGTGACGGAATCCGACGTCGAGCCGCTGACGTGGGCGCTCGCGGAGACGGCGCGCTCGCGGAGCGTCGGCGAATACCTTGCCTCGGTCGAGACGGCGCACGCATTCGGCCGCCAGCTCGCGGCGTGGTGGGAAGGTGGGTTCGACCTCCTCGTGACGCCGACGACGGGCGAGCCGCCGCCCCTCATCGGGCAATTCGCGGGCACCAGCGCGGAGCCGTTCAAGGGCTTTCTTCGCGCGGCTCCGTTCGGCGCGTTCACGCTGAACTTCAACGTCAGCGGCCAGCCCGCGATCTCCGTGCCGGTGCACTGGACCGCGGCCGGGCTGCCGGTCGGCGCGCATCTCGTCGCGCCGTACGGACGCGAGGACATGCTCCTCGAGGTCGCGGCGGAGCTCGAGCAGGCGCTGCCGTGGGCGCAGCGGCGGGCTGCGCTCTGAATCGCCCCGCTCAGGAGCCGTAGGCGAAGAGCGCCGGCGTACCGCCGGTGTGCAGGAACACGACCGGGGCGTCGTTCCGTCCGCCGAGGCTTCCGCTACGGGCGAGGTCGACCAGGCCCGCCATCGCCTTGCCGCTGTAGACCGGGTCGAGCAGCAGTCCCTCGAGGCGCGCGGCGAGATCGAGCGCTTCGCGCATGCCCTCGGTCGGAATGCCGTAGCCATCGCCGAGGTAGCCGCCGCGCACGTCGATCCGATCGCCGGCGACACGCGACCTGCCGAGGCGCCCGCTCGTCGCGTCGGCGAGGTCGCGCACGCGCTGCGCCGTCGCTTCGGGAGTGTCGTAGACGGCGATGCCGAGCACGCGGATCGCGCTCTCGAGCGCCGCGAGTCCGCTCACGAGCCCGGCCTGTGTCCCGCCGGTGCTCGCGGCGAGGACGATGCGCGACGGAGCGAGGCCGCGCGACTCGCACTGCTCCGTGAGCTCGATCGCCGCGCGCACGTACCCGAGAGCTCCGGTCGCGGTCGATCCGCCGGCCGGGAGGAACGCGGCCTTCCCTCCCGCCGCTTCCGCGGCGGCTCCGAGCTCGAGGACCTTCGCGGTCGCTGCCTCCGCGTCTTGGACGACGTGCACGCCTGCCCCGAGAAGACGATCGAGGAGCACGTTGCCGTTCTCCTCGTAGAGCGCGTCGTAGCGCTCGACCATCCGCGGCAGCACGAGCTCGCAGCGGAGCCCGATCCGCGCTGCGGCCGCGGCGGTCTGGCGTGCGTGGTTCGATTGCACGCCGCCGACCGTGATCACCGTGTCGGCGCCGTCGGCGCGCGCCTCCGCGAGGAGGTACTCGAGCTTCCGTACCTTGTTGCCACCGAGCGCGAGACCCGTGCAGTCGTCGCGCTTCACGAGGAGCGGCGGGCCGCCGAGATGGGCGGCGAGCCGCGGCATCTCCTCGAGCGGCGTCGGACCGTGGCCGAGCGAAACGCGCGGGAATCGTTCGACGTCGAACCGCGCCGCCACTCGTGCTCCTCGCGCGCGTCTCGCCTGCGCCGCTCAGCCGGCGGGAATCGCGACCGTCTCGGTGTCGCGACCCGAGCGCAGGAGACGTCCCGCGAGATCGCCGGTCTCCTTGCCGTCGCGGACGATCTCGCGTCCGTTCGCGAAGACGTGCTGCACGCCGATCGCCGCGGAGAAGAGGCGCGCGGTGCCGCCCGGAAGATCATTGCGGCTGTGGATCGGGCCCGCGTTCACCTTCGCGGGTTCGAACACCGCGAGGTCCGCGTGCCAGCCCTCCGCGATGCGACCGCGCTGCCGCAGACCGAAGAGTCGCGCCGGTGCGTCGGTCATCAGGCGGATCGCCTCCTCGATCGGGAGGAGGCCGCGGTCGCGGACGACGTCGCCGAGGAACGCGGTCGGGTAGCGCGCGCCGCACATGCGATCGAGGTGTGCGCCCGCGTCGGAGCCGCCGATCAGGACGCGGTCGTCGCGCCATACCTCGGTGCGGAGCTTCCAGCTCTCCGCGTCGTCGTCGGCGGGAACGGGCCAGAGGCCGGTGCGGAGCCCGTCCGCGACGACGATGTCGAACAGCGTGTCCTGCGGATCCTTGCCGCGCTCGCGCGCGATGTCGGCGACGAGACGTCCGGTGAGCCCCGCGTTCTCGGGCGCGAAGGTCTCGCCGATCTCGTAGGCACCCCAGCGCGCGAGGTCCTGCAGCACGCCGGCTTCCTTCGAGCGCGCGAGCTCGTTCATCCGCTTCCGGACTTCCGGGTCTTCGAGCTTGACGATCCGCTCGGGGACCGGGAGCTTCATCACGTCGCCCCAGCCCGGAATCAGGAAGAGCGCGCAGAAGTCGTGGAAGCTCATCTTGAGGCCGCCGAGGGTCGGCATCGTCAGCGCGACGATGCGAGCACCGCGCTCCTTCGCGCGCGTGCCGGCTACGAGCTGGCGCTCGAAGCGGCGCCGCTTCGCGTCCACGCCCATGACGTTCCAGTTGAGCGGGCGCCCGGCCGAGAGCGACATCTCGACCATCAGATCGATCTCCTCGTCGGAGAACTGGCTCATGCAGCCGTCGATGATGAACTCCAGCGTCGTGCCCGGGTGCTCGCGCACCGCGGCCGTGAGCGCGAGGATCTCCTCCCGCGTCGACGCGCGCGAGGGAACGGGGTTCGAGTCGCCGTCCTCGTGCGTGTAGGCCTTCGAGGACGAGAAGCCGAGACCGCCGGCCGAGAGCGACTCGTGCAGGAGGCGCGCCATCTCGGCGATCTGCGCTTCGCTCGCGACGTTCCCGACGGCGTCGTCGCCCATCACCGAGCGACGGAGCGCGCAGTGCCCGACGAGGAAGCCGACGTTGACGCCGACCTTGCCGTCGAGCCGTGCGAGGTACGACTCGAACGAGTCCCAGTCCCAGGCGAGGCCGCGCTCGAGCGCCTCGAGCGGCATGCCCTCGACCTTCGCCATCATCGGGCGGATGTAGTCGGCGTCGCCGGGACGGAGGGGGGCCAGCGTGAAGCCGCAGTTGCCGCCGATCACGGTCGTCACGCCGTGCAGGCTCGACGGGCTCGCGAACGGGTCCCAGAAGAGCTGCGCGTCGTAATGCGTGTGCGGATCGACGAATCCCGGCGCGACGACGAGGCCGTCCGCTTCGATCGTCTGCGCCGCAGATTCCGCGGAGCTCGCTCCGACGGTGACGATCCGCCCGTCCTTCACGCCGACGTCGGCGCGCCGGCCGGGCGCACCCGTGCCGTCGATCACCGTGCCGTTTCGGAGGAGGACGTCCAGCATGGATCAGGCGCGGCCACCGCAGGCCGCGCTCGTCCTCCTACACGAGAAGATCGCTAGTTGCAGCTCGCTTCGGTCCGGCCCGCGAAGTCGACGACCCAGTAGCTCAGCATCGCGCCGCCGCAGCTGTGGCCGATCCCGAGAGCGGCGTACGCCGAGTCCGCCATGATCGCGGCGTGGCCGGCCGAGTTCTCCCACTGCCACATCGCGGCCGCGGCGTCGGGAGCATTACCGGCGATGATCTCGCCCATCCACGTCTGCGGAAGCGAGCCGCAGCCCGAGAGGAAGCCCGCTTCGCAAGCGCGCTCCCAGAACTCCGTGCCGTCCTTGCTCTTGTGCGCGAAGTAATTCCGATCGCGCATGTCGTTCGCATGATCCTGTGCGGCGCGGTCGAGCGAGCGACAGCGCGCGAGACCGGGCTTGCCGCGCGAGAGGCGGTACTGATTGATGAGCTGGAGGAGCGTCTGCTCCTGCTGCGAGAGACCCCACGTCACGCTACCGGTGCCGCTGCACTCCGTGCCGCCCGGAGGGGGCGTCGGTGCCGGTGTGGGCGTCGGCTGCGGATTGCACGAGGGATCGTCGAGGTGCGAGCAGCTGCTCTCGGCGTTGCAGATGTCGATCGTGCAGGGATCGCCGTCGTTGCACTGCGCGTTTCCCCAACAGGCAGGAGGGGAGGCGTCCGCACACGCGTCGAGACAAAGCTCCGTCGTGCCGAACTCCGCGCGGCGGCTTCCGGTCGACTCGCATTTCGACGGGTCGTTGACGATCTTGCATTGTGTTTCACCGGTCCAGCCGGTGCGGCAGCACGGAACCGCTTCGCGAGGACGCGAGCACGTCGAATTGCGAGCCGCGCGGAGCAACGAAGCGCGGCAGCTCGCCGGAAGCGTGCCCCGTGCGACCGACGTGATGGCGAATTCGCGGACGCAATTCACGTAATCCGCGCGATCGCGCCTCCACTTGTCACCGCTCGCGACGTCGCAGCCGCACGCGTCGCTCACCGCGTTCCACACCGTGGTGACGGCGCTGTCGCAAGGCTCCTCGGCAAAGGAAGCCGGCGTCAAGCAGGCGACACCCATGAGCACCCCGAGCATGGCTGCCGCAGTCCTTCCCAACCGCATGATGAAACCCTCCCCCCGCTTTGCGGCACCGCCCACCGAGCCGCGAAACTTGGAGCGCACCCGAGCTATCGAGAACGGCCCGCCCTGGTCAATGCACTTTCCTCAGATTCTTCCTCGGCCAAAGCGCTCTTTTGGTTGAGGCTGCGGATCGTTCCATTGCGCTAAGGCGCATCGAGAAGCGCGAGAAATGCCCGTAAATCGGTCAAGTCTTCGAAGAGATGGTCGGGCTCCGCCGCAGCGAGCTCCTCGCGGGTTGCGAAGCCACTTCCGACGGCAATCGCGCGGGCTCCGATGGCGCGCGCGCAGCGCACGTCGAGGGGCGTGTCGCCGATCACCCAGATCTGCGCGCTCGCGTGCTCTTCTCCGCAGTGGAAGCGGACCGCTCGATGAGCTTCGCGTGCGACGTCGTCGCGATCGAAATGGAGATCGCCGTAGCCGCCGAGTGGGAAGTACGCATCGAGCCCGTAGTGCGCGAGCTTCATTGCGGCGGCGCGCTCGAAATTCCCAGTGAGAACGCCGAGGATCACGTCCTTACGGGCGGCGAGGGCGGCGAGAAGCTCGGTCACTCCCGGAAGCACTCGCCCGCGCTGCGAAGAGAGGCTCTCCGGAAGATGGCGCAGATAGCTCGCGAGGTAACGGGCGAAGGTCGCTTCCTCGGCGGCGAGCCCGTTCTGCAGTAGCGCATCCGAGGCGATCGAACGGTCGGTGCGTCCCGCGAAGTCGACGTCGAGACGCGGCTCCGTGATCGCGAACTCCGCCCCGAGGGCAGCGAGAAGGGCCCCCCGTCCAGCCCCTCCCGCGTGGATCAGGGTCCCATCGATGTCGAAGAGCAGGACGTGCACCGGCCGGAGGTTCGTAGAGCGCTCGGGCAGGTTCGAGTCCGGCACTGAGACTCAATGCAGCTGCCAGCCCGAGCTCTTCGGCGCCCATTCGTCGGAGACGGAGCTCTCGTCGTTGCCGATCCGCCACTCGAGCGTCAGGTTCGCCTCCTGGGCGCCGTCGAGGTTGCTCTGGGCCTTCAAATAGAGCGACCACCCGAGGATCGGATGGTTCCGGATCCGCAGGAGCTGGAGCCCGCCCGGCGATTCCGCCGGGTTCCCCTCGAATCTGTAGAACGAAGAGCTCTGTTGCTCGATCGTGCCGGGAGGCAGCGTCACTCGGTAGACGATGCTGTCGGCGTCGCTCAGGGTGATCTCAACCTCGTTCGACGCAGGGTCGATCTGGCTCCCGGGGGTGAAATCAAACTCGAGCTTCAGCTTGTCGCGGTCGTCGCCGACCAGGTTGGTCAAGCGAATCTTTCCCTTCCGTGCCCCGGTGCTCGAGCCTGTCCCGCCCGCATCTCCGTCGGGGCCCGTGCCGGGTGAGAGGTCGATCACGGATACGACGTTCCCGAACGGGACCAGGTCGCCGAACTCCTTCTCCTTGACGTGACGGCAGTCGTCGACGACGACGGCGGATGCCGTGTTCTCGTAGGACCCGAGGAACTCGAAGCAGGTGCTCGCGTCGATCGATCCGCCGAGAACGGTCTGGCCGTGCGGATAGGTCCAGGTGCCGTCTTCTTCCTCGAGCGCCTCGAAGACGTATCCGCCCTGGACCAGCACATTGTCCTCGAAGTGGTTCCCCCACGAGTCGCCACGGACTTTGACGGGCCGGCTCAGGTTCTGGTTGCCGATGAACGTGTTGTTCTGGCTGTGCTTCAGGAGGATCCCGGCTTCGTCCGCGGAGTCGAGCACGTTGTCCGTGACGAGGTTGTTCTGGGTGCCGAGGAGATACAGGTTCTCTCCGTCGTTGTGGTGGATGTAGTTGTCGGTGACCTGGTTGAACGAGGTCGTGGAGCCGACGTGGACGCCCTCGTCCTGGTTGTCGTGGACTTCGTTCTGCTCGATGAAGTTCGACGTCGCCCCGTCGCCGAGCCAGACGCCGTGCCTGTTGCTGAAGATCTCGTTGTCGATGACCCGATTGCCGCTTCCGCCGTCGATGCGAACGCCATCACCGAAGTTGCGGATGCGGCAGTTCTTGACGGTTGCACCGACTGCCCCTTCGACCACGACACCGGCCCAATCGGTGCGATCCCCGGGGCCGCTGATCTGATGGTTTGCGCAGTCGAGGATTCCTGTTTCGAGGATGAGGCCGTTCTCGTCGCAACCATTGAGGTCGTCGTTCAGCGTCACCGAGGCGACGACGCGGTCGCCGCAGCTACAAACGACGGCCCCGCCACAATCGCCCGCCCATGCCCGCCGTTCCAGGACGACGGATGAAGCGACGATCAGAAGGGCTCCAAACAAGAAACCGCCGGCTCGGGTGAGCCCAATGTTGCGACGCATGATTCCCCCGCTCGAGTGAAAATGCAGTTTGCTTACTCAGAGATCCGCCGAGTGCAGTGTCAGTCTCGTGAGAAGCAGCGCGGGGGGCGGCAGGCAGCGCGCGGTGCGATGACGGAACGCGTCCTCGTGCGCAAGGCGAAACCTATCGCGTGTGGTGTGGTCGAGCGGCGCAGAACGGCGTTTCCGAAAACGTTGCTGCAGCGGAGCATTTTGTGAGTTGTGGAGAGCGTGCGGGGGTGCGATATCGTGCGCCCACGGAGGGGCGCAGGCCGTCCGCGACCGACCATCCCCGATCGTCTTCTGCGCTTCGAAAATCACTCGAGTCCCGAGCGCATCGACACCGACAACGGAACCATCAAACGAGGGAGGCACCACCCTTGCGGACGCCCAGCTTGCTGGCCTTGGTAGTGAGCCTCTGCATTCCCCAGTTCGCGCTGGGAGAGCCGCTCATCTACGTTACGAATCAAGCGAACAACACCGTGCACGTGCTGCAGCCGAGTTGTCCTGCTTCAGTCGGAACGTGACAGCCGGGGTTGACGGGATTGGAGAGTAGACCGGGGCCATGATCTCAGGCAACAGCGGGCTGCCGAGCAGCGCTTCGGTGTTCGGCCCGCAGTGCACGGGCAG
>VGTG01000179.1 GCA_016874795.1 Deltaproteobacteria bacterium
GCCGTCGAGATAGCGTCAAGCAGATTGCCGTTCATCGGCGTCCCTCGCAAGGAACGCCGACGAAGGAATATCTGGCATATTTCGAGGAGGTGTGACGCCGCGAGGGGCGTCGAGGGGCGGTAAGATGCTGACGTTATCTCGACGGCGGTGCGCTAGTGTTGCAGTACGCCGGAGAAGAGCGCGGCGTTCATCGTGGCGCAGCGGTTCGTGCACTGCACCGTCTCGCCCGGCGGCAAGAGGATCCCGGGCTGGTGCTCGACACAGCCCGACTTGTTCGTGCGGAAGGCCTTTCCACCGAGCTTCTTGCCGCTGCAGCTCACGCAAGAGCCGCCGCAGAAGCGCGTCAGCACGACGCGCGCGTTCTCCGGTACCTCGTACGCGGTGATCGTACCGGCAGCCGGGACCAGCCACGTGCGCTCGAGCACGCGATGATCGAGCGGAGAGGCGACGTGTGTTCCCGCGCTGGCCGAGAGAGCCGGGATGGCTACGAGGAGGGCGGCCGCACGTAGAACGAGGCGGGGGAGGGTGAATCTCACGATCTTTCGTCTCCTTTCGGGGTGGAGCGTTTCGATTCTGTCTCGACGGAATCGGGATCGAGCGAGTCGCGCCATGGTGCGGGCGACCCGTCCGCCAGTCAATGGGGGAGACGCCGCAATTCGCGAGCGAGCGTGATCGAGCGCGCCGATCGAGCATCCGAGCGGGCGCGTGCAAGCGAAGCGCCTATGGCTTGCGCCCGGGATGCCGACGCAGCGACGAGCGGATCAGTCGCCCGAGCGGAGCGGCGCTTCCTCGATCTGGATCAGCCTCTGTAGGAAGTGCGCGTAGAGGACCGCGTTGCGCTTTCACGTTCATACGACCGGCCGTGCCTTCATCATCGCGTTCCGCCGCGCGCGGCAGACGACCTCGCCGCGCTGGTTCCGGCCGACGTGCTCGAAGAGGACGATGCCCGTGTCCGGCCGCGACTTCGAGCGCCGCGCTTCGAGGACGTGCGTCTCGGACGTGATCGTGTCGCCGATGAAGACCGGCTTCGGGAACTCGATCTTCTCGAAGCCGAGGTTCCCGATCGTCGTGCCGAGCGTCGTATCGTACACCGAGAGGCCGACGACGAGCGGCAGCGTGAACATGCTGTTGACGAGGATCTTGCCGAACTCCGTCTTGCCGGCGAACTCGGCGTCGAGATGAAGCGGCTGCGTGTTCATCGTCAGCGTCGTGATCAGGAGGTTGTCGGTCTCGGTGACGGTGCGGCTCGGCTGGTGCACGAATACCGCTCCGACGGGCAGATCCTCGAAGTACTTGCCGGCCATCGCGCGCTTTCTCCGGGCTGAACGAGCCGGGTTATCCCCGGTCCGCTCGTTCTCCGCAAGGCACCTCGATATCCCGCGGCAAGTTGCTCCCGCGCCTCTTCCATACGAGGATCGAGCGGGATGTCCGAGGAGCCCGCCGTCTTCACGCTGCGCGTCCTGACCCGGCTCGCGAGCGACGTCCGCCCCGAGGAGTGGGACGCGCTCGTCGGCGCGGAGTCCCCGTTCCTCGAATGGGGCTGGCTCGCTTCTCTGGAGGAGGCCGGCTGCGTCGGCGGGCGGACGGGCTGGAGTCCACAGCACCTGGCTCTGTTCGAGAACGACGAGCGCCTCGTCGCCGCTTGCCCGCTCTACTTGAAGGGGAACAGCGAGGGCGAGTTCGTCTTCGACTACGCCTGGGCGAACGCCGCGCACCGCGCGGGGATCGAGTACTACCCGAAGATGCTCGTCGGCGTGCCGTTCACGCCCGCGACGGGCCTTCGCTTCCTCGTGGCTCCGCATCTCGACCGGCGCGGCATCGTGCGCGCGCTCGGAGAGGCTCTACGCGACCTCTGCAGCGAGCACGAGCTCTCGTCCGTGCACGTGAACTTCCTCGCCGACGACGAGGCCGAGGCGCTCGCCGACGTCGGCTTCGTCGAGCGAAGCGGCTTCCAGTACAAATGGCGCAACCACGGCTACTCCGAGTTCGAGGACTACCTCGCCGCGCTCCGGCACAAGCGCCGCAAGGAGGTGAAGCGGGAGCGCCGTGTCCTCGCGGAGCAGGGCATCGAGATCGAGACGCTGGTTGGTGACGCGATTCCCGACGAGATCTTCGCAGAGATGTACCGGCTCTATCTGACGACCGTCGACAAGTACGTCTGGGGCCGGCGCTACTTGACAGCGGAGTTCTTCGACCTCATCCGCGAGCGCTTTCGGCGGAACCTCTGCTTCCTCGTCGCGCGGCGCCGCGGCGAGATCCTCGCCGGGACGTTCAACGTCCAGAAGAGCGGCGTGCTCTACGGACGCTACTGGGGCACCCACGAGGAGGTGCGTCATCTCCACTTCAACGTCTGCTACTACGCGACGATCGAGCACTGCATCCGCTCCGGGATCGAGCGCTTCGAGCCGGGCGCCGGAGGCGAGTTCAAGTGGCTGCGCGGATTCGACGCGGAGCCGACGCGCAGCATGCACTACCTGCGCGATCACCGGCTCGGGGACGCCGTCGCGCGTTTCCTCGCCCTCGAGCGGCAGGAAGTCGAGAGCGTGATCCGCGGCATGGCCGAGCAGAGCCAGCTCAAGAGAGAGAGCTGATGGCGGACAAACCAATTGCGGATCCGATCCGGCCGATGGCGACGTTCGCCGCCGGGCTCTTCCAGGGGCGCGTCGCCGTCGTCACGGGCGGCGGCACCGGGATCGGGCGCGAGACCGCGCTCGGATTTGCGCGCTACGGCGGCCACGTCGTGGTCGCGGGCCGCACCGAGGAGCGGCTCCGCGAGACCGCGGAGCAGGTCGCGGCGCTCCGGACCGGTGCGGAGTGCCTCGTCGTGCCGACGAACATCCGCGACGTCGCGCAGGTCGAGCGGCTCCTCGAAGCCGCGCTCGAGCGCTTCGGCAAGGTCGACTACCTCGTCAACAACGCGGGCGGACAGTTTCCGGGCCTGCCGTCGCAGATCTCCGACAACGGCTGGCGCGCGGTCATCGACCTGAACCTGAACGGCACCTGGAACATGGTGAGCCGCTTCATGAAGCCGATGGTCGACGCGGGCTACGGCGCGATCGTCAACGTCGTGCACGTGTTCTCGTTCGAGCGCGGCGCGCCGATCTTCGTGCATTCGGGCGCCGCGCGTGCGGGCGTCGTCAGCTTGACGCGGACGATGGCACCGTACCTCGGGTACCACGGCGTGACGATCAACGCGCTCGCCCCCGGCACCGTCGCGACCCCCGGGATGCACGACAACGAGGTCGGCCGCCTCGGCTACGGCGAGGAAGCGTGGGCGGAGAAGGTCGACGAGGTCGGACCGATGCGCCGCATGGGCTCCGCGGAGGAGATGGCGGCGATGATCCTCTTCCTGTGCTCGCCGGCGGCGCGCTTCATCAACGGTGCCGCGATCATCGCGGACGGCGCGGAAAGCCGCGCCAACTGGGTCGAGTTCTTCCCCCGCGGAAGCCTCTGAGCGTCGGCCTCGACGTCAGACTTCAATGAAGCGCTCGCGCCACTCGGGTCGCGGCAGCTCGCACACGTCGTGGCGTCCGAACAGGCGGTACCGGTTCCGCGCGACCACGCCGTACAGCGCGTCGCGCAGCCCGGCCGGTAGGACGCGGAACGCCGCCAGAGCCTTCCACGGCCCGCCGAGAGCCGGCAGCAGCATCAGCGCCGCATCGGAGCGCGCGAGGACGCGCTCGCTCGGGGTGTCCGGGTCGAGCACGACGTAGAACGTGTCGAGCGAAGCTGCCTCGAGCCCGTGCCGCCGTAGGAGCGCCTTCGCGAAGTCGCTCTGCAGAGAGGCGAAGCGGAAGCGGCCGACCGGATCGCGGTGCAGGACGAAGCGCACGACGCCGTTGCAGAAGGCGCAGACGCCGTCGTAGAGGACGATCGCTCGACCGGTCATTCCATCTGCAACGTGGTCACGCGGCACGGGCCAGTCAAGCGAGTGCGGCGCGCTACGCGCAGCGGATCGGCACCCGGTCGTGCGCGCGTGCCCAGCTCGACGTGAGCCAGCCCGCCGGCCCGGCGAGCTCGTAGTCCGGCAAGCGCGTGAGGAGCTCCTCGAACGCGACGCGACCCTCGAGACGGGCGAGGTTCGCGCCGAGGCAGTAGTGCACGCCCTGGCCGAGGGCGAGATGCCTCTTCGCGTCGCGGAGGACGTCGAAGCGCTCCGGGTCTTCGAACTCGCGGTCGTCGTGGTTCGCGGCTCCCCAGACGAGCTTCGCCGCGGAGCCCGCGGGAAGCCGCACGCCGTGCAGCTCGACGTCCCGCGTGAGGCGACGTGGAAGAGCCTGCGCGGGCGACTCGTAGCGCAGCATCTCCTCGACCGCCGTCGGGATCCGCCCCGGCTCGCGCGCGAGGAGCGCGCGCTGCTCCGGGTGCTCGGCGAGGAGCACCGAGCCGTTCGCGATCAGGTTCGTCGTCGTGTCGTTTCCCGCGACGATCAGCACGAAGCAGAAGCCGAGCAGCTCCTCCTGCGTGAGCCGCTTTCCCTCGAGCTCCGCGCCGAGGAGCGCGCTCATCAGATCGCCGCGCCGCTCCCGCCGCCGCTCCTCGAGAAGCAGCGCGAACTCCTCGTAGATCTTGTAGGCCGGCACGCGGCTCGGCTTTCCGTCCTTGCTGTTCACCGGCGCGGTGACCATCCGCTCGGTCCACTCGAGGAACGCTTCGCGCCGCTCGGCAGGAACGCCGATCATCTCGCCGATGACGCGGCTCGGAAGATGCTTCGCGAAGTCGTGCAGGAGGTCGCCTTCACCGCGCTCGCGGAGCGCCTCGATCAGCTCGATTGCGACCTTGCGCGCGAGCGGCTCGATCGCCGCGATGCGCCGCGGCGTGAACGCCGCCGATACGAGCGCGCGGAGCTGATCGTGCCGCGGCGAGTCGAGCTGCTGGATCATCGGCAGGAGACCCTGCGAGATCTCCGTGTCCTCGGACGAGAACGTCGCCGGATCGTTCACCGCCGTGCGGACGTCCGCGTACCGGGACAGCACGTACGTGCCCCTTTCCGGATCTCGATAGACGGGATGCGCGTCGCGCAGCTCGCGATAGATCTCGTACAGGCGCTCGTTGAAGCCCGCGGCTTCGTAGTCGTACAGCGACGTTTCGCGTGTGGCATGGGTGGTCATGGCCCCTCCGGACCGGCGAGGCGGACCCTACAACGGATTGTCGGTCCGGGGCGAGTCCGTAGCTTTGGCTGTAAGAGTTCCATCGGCAGCCGCCGGGCTCCTGCGAAATCGTCACAACCCGTCGGCACGATCCGTGTTTCTGCTCCACGGGAACGCCCCTCATGGGCTCCCGGGAGCAGAAGAAGATGAAGACCGAAAAATGGGGTCGACGTGCCGTTCGTCTCGTGCTGGCGACGCTCGCTTTCCTCGGCGCCGTACCGGCCGCGGCACTCGCCGCGGCGTCCGATCCCGGAGTCGCGCGCGTCAGCTTCGTCGAGGGAGAGGCGTCGTACCTGAACGCGGACACCGACGAGTGGAGCCCGATCGAGACGAATGCTCCGCTTCTCGCCGGCGACCGCTTCTACAGCGGTTCCGGCGGCCGCGCCGAGATCCAGCTCGCGGGCGGCGTCTACGCTCGCCTGGCGAGCGACACGGAGATCGAAATCTTGGATCTCAGCGCGGACGTCGTGCACGTCGACGTCGGCATCGGCACCGCGATCTTCCGCTTGCGACAGCCGCCGGCGAACCAGCGCGTCGAGATCTCGACGCCGGGAGCGGCCGTGGTGGCTCGCGCACGCGGCGTATACCGCGTCGACGTCGCCTCCGACGGGCGGACCACGGTCGTGGTGCGCGACGGCGAGGCCGACGCGTATCGCGGCGACGACCTCTACCGCCTCGACCGCGGTCGCGGCGCCGAGTTCCAGGAGGTCGGCTACGACTACGGCGGCGAGCCGATCGAGGTCTTCGATGCTTCGCTCGTTGCGAGCGACGACTGGGAGTCCTGGGAAGCGAGCCGCGCCGCGCGCGTCGATGCGGCGGTCGGCTACCAGTACGTGAGCAACGACGTCTACGGCGTCGAGGACCTCGACGAGTACGGCGCGTGGGATCGCCACGAGACCTACGGTCCGATCTGGCGTCCGCGTGCGGTGCCGGCGGGCTGGGCGCCGTACACGACCGGCCGCTGGGTGTGGGGTGATCCGTACGGCTGGACGTGGGTCGACTACCAGCCGTGGGGCTGGGCGCCGAGCCATTACGGCCGGTGGGTGTACGTCAGCTCCGCTTGGGCGTGGGCTCCGGGCCCGATCGTGGCGGCGCCGGCGTATGCTCCGGCGACCGTCGGCTTCTTCGGCGTCAGCGTGAACACGCCGGGCGTGTCGGTCTCCGTCGGCTTCGGCGGTGGCCCGTCCGTCGGCTGGGCGCCCCTCGGCTGGGGCGAGCCGATCGTGCCCTGGTGGGGCGGCGTCGCCGGCGTGACCATCGGCCGTCCGTGGTGGGGCGGCTGGGGCGGACCGCGCTACGTCAACAACACGGTCATCAACAATACGAACATCAACAACATCAACATCAACAACATCAATTACCGGAACGTCGCCTATCCGGGTGGCTTCACCGCCGTCAGCCGGCGGGGCTTCCTGAACGGCGAGCTCGATCGCGTGGACGTGCCGCGCGACCGGTTCCGTGACTTCGCGCGTCCGGTCAACGGCGCGCTCGGCGTGGTGCCGGAGCGCCAGAGCCTCGCCGCGGCGCGACCGGATCGCGTTCGGAGAGGCCGCGCCGTGCAACCTCCGCAGGAAGTTCTGCAGCGTGCCTCGGTCGCGTCGCGCAAGCCGCGTGCGCAGCGGGCGCGCTTCGAGGATCGCCGCCAGCTGATCGAGAGCAAGAACGGAGCACCGCTGACGCCTGCCGAGCTGACGCGGGTCGCGAGCACCGAGTCCGACGACGGACGGCGGTCGCGTCTCGTGCAGGCGCGCGGTGAGCGCCGCGTGACGCCGGAGGTCACGGCGGAAGCGCCGGCGAGGCTCGGCGAGCCATTGCGGCGCACCGCGCGCGGCGGCGCGAACGAGCAGCGCGAAGGATCGCGCCGTGCAGGGGTGGGAGAGGATGCGACGAACGCCGAGCGGCGGCGCGACGCAGACTCGGCACGCGCGGGCCGCGGCGCGACCGGTGACACGCCGACCGAGCGCGACACGCGGGGCGCCGCCGGCCGGACCGGCGAGCGTCTCGATTCCACGTCGTCCGATCGCGAGCGCGCGGCCGTGCAGCGGGATCGCGACGCAGGCCGGACCCGGGAAGAGGCGTCGCGCAGCTCCGCTTCGGAGCGCCGCGAGCGCGCGAATCTCGAGCGGGGGCAATCCCGTGGCGGCGAGCGCTCGTCGGCCGTCGAGGCGGCGCGCCGCGAGCAGGCCGATCGTGATCGCAGCTCGACCGCGGCGCAGGGGGATCGCTCGGGCGCGGAGCGCCGGACGCGCGAGGAGGCGGCGCGCCAGCGGACGTCCGAAAACCGGAGCCGGGCTGCGGCGCAGAGCGACCCGGGACGCACGCAGCAACGTGGCCGCGAGGAGGCGGCGCGGCAGCGGGACGGGCAGGAGCGTGAACGCGCGGCGACCGTGCAGCGCGAACGCGAGAGCAACGAGCGTCGCCAGCGCGAGGAAGCGACTCAGCGCCAGCAGGAGTCGGAGCAGCGGAGCCGCGCCGCCGTGCAGCAGCAGCAGCGCGAACGCGAGAGCAACGAGCGTCGCCAGCGCGAGGAAGCGACTCAGCGCCAGCAGGAGTCCGAGAAGCGGCAGCGGGACGCCGCCGCGCAGCGCGAACGCGAGAGCAACGCCCGTCGGCAGCAGCAGCGCGAGCAGTCCGCGCGCCGGCAGCAGGAGAGCGACCGTCAAGCGCGCGCCGCCTCCGCGCAGCGGCAGTCGGACGAGGAGAAGAAGAAGCAGGAGCAGGCGAAGCGGACCAACGACGGCCGGCGGGCGCGCTCGCGCGACGCGCGCTGAAGGCGGCGCGGCGCCCGGAGCCGGAGCTCAGGCGATCCGTTCGTACCGATACTGCAGGATGCGGAAGGCGTCGTCGCCGGTGCCGACGAAGAGCTCGAGCGCGCGCCGATCCGGGAACGCGAAGCGCTCGATGCTCTGATAGCTCGTCTTCTTGCCGGTTCCGGGGTCGACGTTCAGCCCGATCAGGTGAAGCGTCGACTCCTCCTCGTCGTAGCTGCCTTCGTACGCGTAGAGGTAGGGATTGGACGAGTCGATCCACGTCGACAGGAACACCTGCCGCCGCGGGTCGAAGCCGGTCACGGTCATGCCTTGGACGGTCGAGCCGGGGAGCTCGACCTCGAGCGAGCCGCGCCGCCAGTAGGGCCCGAGCATCTCCACGACCTCGGTTCCCGTCGCCTCGACGCCGTCGTCGCCCGCGGTGAAGAAGTACCGTCCCTCCACCTTCCAGCTCCCGACCGATCGGGCCAGGAAGAGATGTGCCCGCGCCGGGCCGCTCCGTTCCATGTCCGGTTATCGGACGCCGGCCGGCCCGGCGTCAACCTCGGATCCAGCCTGTGATACGTCCGAGCACATGCGTCGAAGCCGCTCGACGATCGTCGCGCTCCTCGGGTGCCTGGCGCTCGCTTCCGCATCGGCAGCGCAGCCGACCGCGCGGTCGCAGGCGCAGTCGACGTCTACGCAGTCGCCTGCCGAGATCGTGGCGCAGGTCGCTCGCGACTACATGGCGCGCGAGAGCGTCCCGGGCGCCGGCATCGGGATCTCCGTCGCCGGCAAAGCCTCCGTGCACGTCTTCGGCTCCCGCGACGACGCCGGGAGCCCGGTTCAAGCGGACACGCTCTTCTCGATCGGCTCGGTGACGAAGGTGCTCACCGCAGCCCTGCTCGGCCTCGCCGTGAACGCAGGAGAGATGTCGCTCGACGACCCGGTCGCGAAGTACCTGCCGGAGCTCGCGCGCGAGGGGGACTCGATCCGCGAGACGACGCTCGAGCAGCTCGCGACCTTCACGGCCGGCTTGCCGGACGATCCGCCTCCGGAGTTCCGTGCCGATCCGGCCGCGGTGCTGCGCTTCCTCACTCTCTGGCGCGTCTCGCCGGAGCAGCCGGTCGGATCGTACCTCTACTCGAACGTGAGCTACGGCACGATCGGCTACGCGCTCCAGCGTGCGGCCGGCACGGCTCTCGGGCCCGAGACCTATCTCGAGATCCTCCGCCGCCGTCTCCTCGATCCCCTCGGCATGACCGCGACGCGCATCAGTATCCCGCCCGGTGGGGAAGGTGGGGCTGCCGTCGGTCACCACGGGGCGCGGACGATCGACCGCCCGTGGCGGAACGCCTGGTATGCGGCGGGAAGTGTCGGCTCGACGACGAGCGACATGCTGCGCTTCCTCGAGGCCGCGATGCAGACCGAGGAGACTCCGCCTGCGATCTCGGCGGCGATGCGCCTCGCACAGGAGGTGCGCGTCCACCCGTCCGGCAAGCCGTTCGCGCAGGCGCTCGCCTGGATCCGGCGCGAGGTCGACGGCGTGCCGGTCGTCCTGAAGGAGGGCGGCGTCACCGGGTTCACCGCTTGCGTCGCGTGGAGCCCGGGCGCGCGCGTCGGCGTCACGCTCCTTTCGAACCAGGGCGAGAGCAACGGCTGCCGGCCCACAGTCGCAATTTTGACACGGCTCGCGCGTTCCGCGCCGGCCGGGTGAACGCGGGACCTTCGATCCGCGCGGAAATCTTGGACCACACGAGATGCGCTCAACCCGAACGCGGGCATGCTTGTTGCTGCCACGCGACTGCGGGGAGGGTCGCGATGTACTACGGGATTCCCGAGCTGGTGGTTCTCGTACTGCTGGTCGTCGTGCTGGTCGGACGTCTCTGATCCTTCCGAGTCGCGACGACACACGACCTTACAGGCACCCTGTAAGCTCGACTCCGAGTCGCGCGCGAAGCCCGCGTCGCTTCGCGCAAAGCGACCGCCATGCGCCGGGTACGCGTCTTGCGTTCTCGCCTCCGCATGGTCGAGCTCGGCTCGGCTTCTCTCGAGACCGAACGCCTTGATCAGGTTGTAGACGTGGGAGCGCGTCAGCTCGAGGCGGCGTGCGGCCTCCTGCACGTTCCAGCCGGTCTCGTCGAACGTGCGGCGCAGCAGGTCCGCGTGGAAGCGTCGCGTCGCCTCCTGGAACGTCAAGCGCCGATCCGCCTCGTCCTCGGTCGCGGCTCCGGCCGGCCCGCCGCCGAGGAGCGGGTCGCGGAAGACGTGGGCGCGCTCCACCTGCGTCGCACCGGTGCCGGTGGCGCGGATCACCGCGGCCTCCACTGCGTGCGAGAGCTGGCGCACGTTCCCTGGCCACTCCGTCATCTGCAGCGCGTGGATCAGATCCTCGGAGAGCGCGGCGTGCGGCAAGCGGTGGCGCGCCGTCGCCTCGGCGCAGAAGTATCGCGCGAGGTCCGGGATGTCCTCGCGGCGCTCCGCGAGCGTCGGGAGCCGGATCGGCAAGACGTCGAGCCGGTAGAAGAGGTCCTCCCGGAACGTCCCCGCCTCGACGGCCGCCTGCAGGTCGACGTTCGTCGCCGCGATCACGCGTAGATCGGCACGCTCCGGCCGCGCGCTGCCGAGCGGATAGAAGATCCGCGAGTGGAGGAGCTGGAGGAGCTTCGCCTGCGCCGAGTGCGAGAGCTCGCCGATCTCGTCGAGGAAGAGCGTTCCCTGCGCGGCGGCGACGACCTTCCCGTCGATCCGCCGTGAAGCGGTCGAGTGCGCGCCGGGGAGAGCACCGAAGAGCTCGCTCTCGATCAGGGAGTCGGGGATCGCCGCGCAGTTGAGCTCGACGAAACCTCGGCCGGCACGCGGGCCGTTGTCGTGGATCGCGCGCGCGATCTGGCTCTTCCCGGTGCCGCTTTCGCCGGTCAGCAGCACGTCGACGTCGAGCGGCGCGACGAGCGCAACCTCGCGCAGCACCGAAGCGAGCGCCGCGCTTCGCCCGACGATCCCTTCGAGGCGGAGCTTCTCGCGGATCGGCTTGGTCTCGTCGCACGCCTCTCTCTGCAGGTGCCGGACCATGAGACGATCCGCGAACGGCACGACGTGGCGCGCGAACGTCTCGATCTGTCCGCGATGCGCCTCCGAGAACGCACCCGGCGCGAGACGCCGCTGGAGATAGAGAAAGCCGATCGGCGGCGCGCCAAGCGGCGCGCAGAGGACCGCCTGGATGTTCTGGTGGCGCACGCTCTCGCGCAGCCCGAAGCGGCTGTCGGTCAGAGCGGAATTCGTGACGATCGTCTGTCCGGTCTGGACCGCTTCCGCGATGATCCCGCGCGACATCGCCGCGCGCACGCGGTCGATTTCGTTCGCGGAGAAGCCGTGCGCGGCCCACCAGCCCGGCGCGTCTCCTTCCTTGGCCGGACCCGTGAGCTCGAGGTAGCCCTGGTGCGCTCCGAGGATCTCGACGACGAGACGAAGAGTCTCGGCGAGGAACGGCTCGAGCTCGTCGCACGAGCCGAGGTCGAGAAGCCGTCGGTAGAGGTCACGCTCGCGCGAAACCCGCTCGAGATCCGACGGCGCGTCGTTGTCGGCCAGGACTAATCGCCTCCGGCGGCCGTTATCACCGGCGCTGGGGGGCGGCAACTTGGGGTCCACGCGCGTTCTCCGGGGTGGCATCGTTCTCCTTGCACTCCTCGTGCGCGTCGGTCTCGGGTCCGCAGCCACC
>VGTG01000180.1 GCA_016874795.1 Deltaproteobacteria bacterium
GGAAACGCTCGAGCCTGCCACCGCAGGAAGCACTTTGCTACGGCGAGGTCGTGCAGCCGCGCATCCCCGTGACGGTGCTCTCAGGCTTCCTGGGGAGCGGTAAAACGACTCTTCTCAATCACCTCCTCGCCGAGCCGCACGGTCTCAGGGTCGCCGTCGTCGTGAACGAGTTCGGCGAGGTCGGCATCGACGGCCACCGGATCGTGGGGTCGCAGCAGTTCGTCGAGCTCGACAACGGTTGCCTCTGCTGTGCGCTGAACGAGGACCTGAAGAGGACGGCGATGGCTCTCCGCGAGCGCGGCGGCTTCGATCACCTCGTGCTCGAGACCACGGGGCTCGCCGATCCGCTGCCGGTCGCATGGACCTTTTCGCGTCCTGGCCTCCTCGACTTCTATCGCGTCGACGCGATCGTGACCGTCGTCGACGCGGTGAACGTCGCGAGCGTTCTCGAGACGGTCCCGGAAGCGAGCTTGCAGATCGGGCGCGCCGATCTCTTGGTCTTGAACAAGCTCGATCTGATCGAGGACGACGGCGTGGCGGCGCTCGCGGCGATCACACCGCACAACGAACGGGCTCCGGTGCTTCGCGCCGTCCGCGGTGCGCTGCCGGCGGAGCTCGTGCTCTCCGTCGACGAGCCGTCGCGCTTCGCCTCGTTCGCCGCGCCTGCGGAAGGACACCATCCGAGCTTCGAGAGCTGGGCCTTCCGCACGGAGGCGGTCCTCGACGACGCCGCCCTCGAGGACCTGCTCGACCAGCTCCCCGCGCACGTCTACCGCGCCAAGGGCCTCGTGCGGACGGACGGCGGCCCGCGCTGGACGCTCGTCAACGCCGTCGCAGGCCGGTTCGAGATGGAGCCGTTCGAGCCGGACCCCGAGCCGGGCGAGAGCGGGCTCGTCTTGATCGGTCGCGACCTCGATCGGAAGGATCTCGAGCGGCGTTGTCGCGCTTTGCTCGCAGCGTCAGGGGTGTGACGGGAGGCAGAATTTGCCGGCCAACGCGATGACGCGGCGCGGGAGCTCCACCGAGCAAGTGACGCAATTCGTCCGCGAAAGGGGGCATGCTTCTTGCGGTGCTGCCGCGGGATGCCCGACGCCCACGTCGAGTCGAGCCTCTACCCAGAGGCGGTACGTGAGCGCGTCAGCAACGCACTGAAGCGCCTCTCGCGTACCGGCGCGCTCCCGACGCTTCCCGCCGTGGCGGAGGCGGCCCTCGTGATCGCGCGCGATCCGGGCGCGGATGTGGGCGAGCTGTGCGAGATCCTCGAGGCGGACGTCGGTCTCGCCGCGCGCATGCTGCGGATCGCGAACTCGACGGCGCCGGTCCGGCGACGGCCGATCTGCCGGCTCGCGGACGCGGTCCTCGAGGTCGGGCTCCGGAAGACCTGCGACGTGCTCCTCGCCGCCGGTGCACGCCATCTCCACGACGCGACCTCGCCGCTCGCGGAGCCGCTCTGGAATCACGCGCTCGCAACGGGACTCGCGAGCGCCGAGCTCGCGCGGCGGACGGGTCTCGCCGAGCCGGAGGCGGCATTCCTGACGGGTCTCCTCCACGACGTCGGACGCATCGCGTACTTTCTCACGGACGAGGTGTCGCTCGAGGTCGTCGACCATCTCGCCGAGTCGGGGGAGGCCGGACGCATCGCGGCCGAGCACGACTGGTACGGGTTCGACCACGCCGAAGCCGGAGCGATCCTCGGCACCGAGTGGGGTCTCGCCGCCGAGCAATGCGACGCGATCCGCTGGCACCATTCGCGGGCGAACGAGCCGGGCGAGGAGGCCCTCGCGACGCTGCTCGGCGTCGCCGACTGGATCGCCCATCGGATGGGATGCGGGGACTCTTCCCGCGTTCCGGGGACACCCGCGTCCCTCGGGAGCTTCGGGATCGACGAGGAGGGGCTCGAGCCGCTGCTGAAGCAGCTCCTCGTGTCGTTCGCGCGCCACCGGCTCGTCCACGCGTGAGGCGCGCAGGCGAAGCGCGGCCGTCGCGTCACGCCGTCGCCGTCAGGACCTGCTCGACGAGTCCGAGCTCGCGCTCGAGCTCGCCGACGAGGACGCCCGCATCCTCCGCGCGTGTTCCTCCGGCGACCGCCTCGAGCCGCTCGGAGAGCGCCGAGAGGCGGCACGCGCCGACGCTTCCGCTCGATCCCTTGAGCGAGTGGGCGGCGAGGCCGAGCGCCTCCATGTCCGTTTTCGCGAGAGCCTCGCGCGCCGCGGCGCAGTTCCGGCGTGCGTTTCGCACGTAGAGGTCGATGATCGCCGCGAACTCGTCGAGGTCGCCGGCTTCCTCGAACTCCGCACGCAGGCTCGAGAGGACGTCGAGCCGGATCGGACCGTCGTCGGGTACTTCGGCCGAGCTGGCATCGTCCATCGGTTCGGCCGCCGCGACCTCGCTCCCGTCCGTCGACTCGACGCGTTCCAGACGCGATTCGAGAGCGCGCGCCAGGTCGGCGAGCTGGATCGGCTTCGCGATGTAGTCGTCCATCCCCGCCTGGAGGCAGCACTCGCGGTCGCCCTCCATCGCATTCGCGGTCATCGCGATGATCCAGGTGTGCCTGCCATTGCCGTCGCGGCGACGGATCTGCGCGGTTGCCTCGAAGCCGTCCATGTCGGGCATCCGGCAGTCCATCAGGACGACGTCGTAGGAGACCTGCTGCGTGCTCTCGACCGCCTCGATGCCGTTGCAGACGATGTCCGCGCGGCAACCGAGCCGCGCGAGCTGCGCGCGCACGAGATGTTGATTGACGGGGTTGTCCTCGGCGACGAGGATCCGCGGCGGCTCGAGACGTCCCGCGCGCCGGCGCGCGACGCTCACGATGCGTGTCGCATGCTGCGTCTCGTGCGCGTGCTCGACGACGGCGCGGACGGCTTCCAGGAGCTGCGACTGGCGAAGAGGCTTCGAGAGCCGCCGCAGGATGCCCGCCGCACGCACCCGCTCGGCCTGCCCGCGCTCCGTGTAGGAGGTCGCCATGATCAGCGGAAGATTCGCGAAGCGCTCGTCGGAGTGGACGACGCGAGCGAACTCGAGGCCGTCCATCCCCGGCATCAGCATGTCGAAGATCACGAGGTCCCACGGCCGATCCGCGAGGGTCCGCGCACGCAGGAGCTCGAGAGCGGCGGGCGCGTCCTCTACGGTGACGACCTCGACGCCGCACATGCCGAGGTAGGCACGGAGGATCATCCGGTTCGTCGCGTTGTCGTCGACGCCCAGCACGCGGAGCCCGGCGAGCGAGGAGAAGCTCTCGGTGCGGACGAGCGTCGCGTCGTCGGAGCGCTCGAGCGGGATCGTGAACCAGAAGGTGCTTCCCTTGCCGAGCGCGCTCTCGACGCCGATGCGGCCGTCCATCAGCTCGACGAGCCGGCGGCAGATGGCGAGGCCGAGGCCGGTTCCCTCGTGGCGTCGTCGCGCCGAGCCGTCGACCTGCGTGAAGGCCTCGAAGAGCTTCGTTTGCGCTTCACGCGCGATGCCGATGCCCGTGTCGCACACTTCGAAGCGGACGACGACGCGGTTTCCTTCCTCGCGCTCGACGCCTGCGTGAACGGTGATCTCGCCGCGCGGAGTGAACTTGACGGCGTTGCCGATCAGGTTGACGAGGATCTGCCGGATCCGCGGCGCATCGCCGACCGTCGCCTGCGGAACCTGCGGCGACACATGGCAGTTCAGCTCCAGCCCCTTGGCGTGTGCGCGCGCGGCGATGAGCTCGGCGGCTTCCTCGACGGTGCGGCCGGGATCGAAGACGGACGAGTCGAGGTCCATCTTCCCGGCCTCGATCTTCGAGAAGTCGAGGATGTCGTTGATGACGCTGAGGAGGGCCTCGCTCGAGAGACGAAGCGTCTCGGCGTAGCTCCGCTGCTCGTTGTCGAGCGAGGTGCCGAGGAGCAGGTCGCTCATGCCGATCACGCCGTTCAGCGGCGTGCGGATCTCGTGGCTCATCGTGGCGAGGAATTCCGACTTGAGGCGCGCCGCGGCCAGGGCTTCCTCGCGCGCGACCTCGAGCTCGCGCGTCAGCTTCTCCTGCTCGACGAGACGTCGCTCGACGCGCGCGAGCGCCTCGAGCGTGCGCGCCTGCGAAGCGGGCGTTCCGGTGGAGCCGCTCGCGGAGCGGAGGTCGACGAGGGTTCCCTGCAGGACGCCGTCCGCACGGGCTTCGCCGCGCACGCGGAACCAGCGCCATTCCCCGGTCGTGCCGCTGCGCATGCGCAGCAGCACGTCGTAGGGCGCACCGCTCTCGCGATGCTCGCGCGCCGTGCCGTCCGCGACGTCGCGGTCCTGCGGATGGATCTCCAGGCGGATCGGCGGGAAGAGGCCCAGGGGATCGGAGACCAGCGGTCCGGAGTCCCTTGTCTCCAGGCTCCACTCGAAGCGCGGGGTCGCTCCCGCACCGGCGGCGGAAGGCTCCGAAGCGACTTCCTGGACGATCGTGGTCCGACGTCGCGCGGGTAGCGTCACACTCCCGGAATCGGAGAGCGCGCGAGCCGGCTTTAGGGTGTTGCCGTTTCCGTAGAGCCGGCGGGCGCCTGGGCCGGAGAGATCGCGATCCAGTCGTCCTCGTGCTCGGCACGCAAATGCTGCTGCCGGAGGATGGTTCCGAGCGCCTCCTCCCAGGGACGGTCGACGATCTTGACGGTCACCTTGCCCTGCACCTCGGGCTCGAAAACGACGTCGTAGCCGCCGACCGCGGCGACGAGATCGATCACGCTGCGCACGTCCGCTTCCTGGAAATCGATCGAGACGAGGCCGCCCGGCGCGGGCCTGGCGGGTGCCATCGCATCCGCCACGGGCTCCGTCTCCGCGAGCGCGAGGTCGGCCGCCGGCGCCGCCTCGGGGGCCTTCCGGGGAGCTTCCGCGTGCGCGGCTTCCGCGACCACCGGATCCGGCCCCGGCGGAGGCAGGCTCGCGACGCTCTCCCCGATCGCGATCGTGAAGCCGCTCGGCGTCGGCTGGAGCACGTACTCCTCGGGTCCCGTCAGGTCGAGCACGAGCCGCGTCTTCGGAGCGGGGACGAGGTGCTTCCCGATGCGCACGCGCCGGAGGCGGTCGCCCTTGCCGGGGATCTCGCTCTCGCGCAGGCGCGAGACCACGCCCGGCAGGTCCACGACGAGCCGATGATCGGAAAGAATGCCGATCTGGGGCGCGACGCTCCCCTCGATCTCGGCCTCGACGCGCGTGACCGCTCCGTCGTCGCGCACCCGCAGGCCGTCGAGCGTCGTCGCCCCCGGTGCGCTCGCCCCTGGCGCGGCGGGCGCGGGAGAAGGCAGCAGCACCGCGAGCGCGGCCACGAGCAGAGTCACCGCCGAGTGCCAGGCCATGCCTCCCAACCTCGGGCCATCCATGTCATGGGCCGGGCCGTCGCGAAAGGATTTCGTCGACGACGATCACACCGTGGGCGATTCGCTCGAGCGCCTCGATCAGTCCGATCAGATGATCGACCTCCTCGACCGATCGGCTGCGGAAGCGTGCCGTCGCGCGCGCCTCGTCGAGCCCGGCGGCGAGCCGTTCGCTCGCGGCGAGGACCGCGTCCGCCCGGTCGAGCCCGGGCGCCGGGTGGTCCAGACGCTCCGGCAGGACGGCGAGCGTCGACCGAACGCGCTCCGAGAGGTCCGCGACGGGCACGGCGAGGGCCGCGCGGAGGTCCGGGTGCACGGGGCGGTCGAAGCGGTTCGCGAGGCGCGAGATCCGGTTCGTCAGCTCCTCCGTCGCGGACGTCAAGCGCAGGTCCAGCGCGACCTCCTCGCGCGCCTTGCGGCCCTCGAGCAGCGCTTCCCCGAGGAGCTGGTGGCAGCGATCGAGGCCGGCGCGGATCTCGTGTCCGCGATGGCGCCAGCCCGCGAGGTCGGTCGGCGCGCCGTCGAGGCTCCGCGCGATCTCCGAGAAGAGGACCCCGAGATCGCGGAGCGAATCGCGCAGCCGATCGCGCAGCTCGGCGTGGGCGCGCACCGGCCAGAGCGCCGACTCGACGACGACCATGATCCCCGTTCCGAGCATGACGCCGACGAGACGGTACACCGCCGGCATGATCGAGAGCTCCTGCTTGGGTCCCGCGACGAGCACCATCACGAACGCGAGCCCGCCCTGGAAGCCGACGTACGCCGACTGGTTCGGCCCGCTGTAGACGTACGCGCAGCCGAACAGCACGACGAACACGACCAGCGCGAACGCGTGCAGGCTCACGATGTGCGGGGTGACCGCGAAGATCACGAACAGCGCGAGAAGCCCGCCGGTGAGCGCGCCGGCCAGGCGGAACATCGCCTTCCGGACCGTGCCGCCGATGCTGAGCTGCGCGACGATGAACGCCGTGACGAGAGCGCTGCCGGCCGAGTCCCACTGCAGGACGTTCAGGAGGACGAGGGTGAAGCAGACCGCGACCGCGGTCTTGATCCCGAAGCGCAGGCGCGCCGGATCGGGGCGGGGCAGGGTGAGGGAGGACCAGGTCCATGCGGCGGATGCCTCGATCGCGCCTTCCGCGATGTCGCGGCGCGTGCGCGCGATCGCGACGAGCGTGTTCTCGAGCTCGCGCATCGTCGCGCGGAAGCCGTGGAACACGAGGCTCTCCCCGGTCGGGAGCACCTCCGTCATCCGCTCGCGGAGAGACTCCCATCGTGCGACGAGCCGCGCGCGCGCCGGCGCGATCGCGGCGACGATCCGGTCCTCCGCGTCCCGAGCGGGACCGAGGACCTCCACGAAGGCGCGGTGCACGGCTTCCGCCATCGCGGCGAGCTCGGGACGCGTCGCCTCGATCGCGCGGTTCCCGGCCGCGTCGTGGATTTCGGCGAGCGGCAGCACGGTGGCGCGGAGCCGCGCGATCTGGATCGCGAGGCGGCGCTGCGCGGCGGCCGTGCGCCGCTGCTGCGCGCTCTCGCGCACCGCCGCGGGCAAGAGCACGACGAGCTTCTGCACGCGCGTCGCGATCGCCTCGAGGCGCCCGCGCGTCTTCGCGGGCGGGTCGCGCCCTTCGACGATCGCCCCAGCGGCGTCGGCGAACACGTCGCCGACGCCCGCGATCGTGGCCTCGATGCCTGCCTCGCGCTGCTCGGACGCCCGCCTCGGCCAAAGAGCGAAGGCGGTGAACCACGACACGAGGACCCCGACCACGATCTCGCCGGTGCGCGCGAGGCCGAGCTGCACCGAGGCGTTCTGTCCGGAGAAGCCGAGCTCGCCGATCATCACGATCGTCACGCCGCCGATCGTGAACGCGTAGGGCTGGAAGTCGCCGAGGCTCAGGTAGGCCGCGAGCCCGACGAGGACGAAGACGATCGCGAGGAACGGAATCGGATCTTGGTTGAGCGGAGCGAGGACGACGATGGCGAGGAAGGAGGCGACGGCGGTCCCCAGGATGCGTGCGATGCCCTTGTCGAGCGAAGCTCCGACGGAAGGTTGCGTCATCACGATGCAGGTGATGAGAGCCCAGTACCCTTCCGGGAAGCGGTAGATGAGGACGAGACACAGGGTGATCGCCGCGGCGACGGCCGTTCGCGCCGCGGTGCGTGCGCGCTCGAGGTCGACGCCGAGTAGGTCCGGAAGCGGAACGCTGGCCGTCACGCTCTTCGCCTCCGGCTGCGGCTACGACACTGCCCTGTACGGGATGTACTTTCCATCCTGGCTGATCGCGCCCGCGATCGGCGCTGGCGCGGCGGCTCTGACCCTCGCGGGCGTCGCGCGCACGCGTCTCGAGCCGTACGTCGCGTCCGGCATCGTCACGTTCACCGCGCTGACGCTCATCTACGCCGTGCTCCTCTGGGCGCTATTCTTCGACGCCTGAGCCGAAGCCGGGCGCTTCCGGAACCGGCGTGTCGAGCCCGTCGACCTCCGCCGTTCCGCTCGGAACGAGCGCCGGGCCGAACGCGCTGTCGACGTCGACGTCACCCGTGTGGATCGTGACCCAGCCGTTTCCGCCGACGCGGAGCGGCCGCGCCGGATCGCGCTCGAGGAAGTCGATGCGCACGGGGAAGCGCTGCGCGAGCCGCACCCAGTAGACGACCGGGTCGACCTCGGGGAGGAGGCCGACCGTTGCACCGTCGGGCTGGTAGATGCCCCAGCCGACGCCCTGCACGATCCCGCGAAAAGGCCGGTCGGGATAGCTGTTCAGGGTGATCGTCGCGGGCTGTCCCGGTCGCACGCGATCGAGGAACGTCTCCTTCAAGCGCGCGCTGAACCAGAAGGAGTCGCGGTCGACGAGCGCGAAGAGCCGCACGCCCTCGTTCACGTACGTGCCCACGGGAAGGTTCAGGTTCGTCACGTAGCCGTTCACCGTCGCCTGGACCCTCGTGTAGGAGAGCCGGAGCTCGGCCTCGTCGAGCGCCGCCTGGGCGAAGCGAAGGCGGGAGTTCGCGTCGCCCGCCTGTCCGTAGGTCGCCTGCGCGGCTTCGAGCGTGCGAACCGCCGACTGAAGGGCGGACGACGCCTCGCGGACCTTCGTCGCGGCGTCCTCGAGCGCGTTTCGCGTGACGAAGCTCTTCTCGACGAGCGGCTGGAGACGCTCGAGGTATTGCGTCGCGTAGAAGAGCGCCGCCTCGCGCGTCGCGACGTCGGCGCGGGCGACCTCGACCTGCGCCGCATACGCTTCCACGTCCTGCGCGGCGAGATCCCGCTCGGCGCGGCGCTCGGAGACGGCGAGCTCGAAGGGGCGGGGGTCGATCTCGAACAGCAGGTCGCCGCGGCGCACCTCCTGGTTGTCGACGACCGAGGTGCGGACGATCGGGCCACTCACCTGCGCGGCGATGCCGACGATGTTCGCTTCGATGAAGGCGTCGTCGGTGGTCGGGTTGATCCGTTGCTCCTCCCACCACCACAGCACCAGCGCCACCGCGACGAGGACGGCGACGATCGTGACCGTCGCACGGATCACCCGGACGCGTGGCGACACCTCCTGCGTCCGCATCGGCGGGCGGACGCTATCAGGCTCGTGTACCGCCGTCGAGGCGATGCACGGACTCCGCGCGCGTAGCGCGCGGCCGAGATGCGACAACGAGCGGGGAGAGAAGGCGCAGCTCAGGCTTTGCCGCGTGGAGGAGAGGGGCGGCGCCCCTCTCCTACGATCGCCCCAGCATCCAGTGAAGGACGGCGTTCTGGGCCGGTGCGAGGATCCACGAGAGGGCGCCGCTCAGGATCACCGCGAGGAGGATCAGCATCCCGTAGTGGCGCATCCAGTAGGCGAGGGGCGCCATCGACCGCGGCAGGAGGCTCTCGAGGACCCCGAAGCCGTCGAGCGGCGGGATCGGCAGCAGGTTGAACACCGCGAGCACGACGTTGATCCGCACCGAGAAGCGCCCGAACCAGAGGAGTGCCGCGCCGATCCTCGAGTCGACGCCGAAGGACCCGTCCTCCTGCCGCACCATCGTGATCGCGATGGCGAAGAGGCCCGCGAGGATCAGGTTCGAGATCGGCCCGGCGGCGGAGATCAGGAGGTTCGCGCTGCGCGGATCCCGCGTCCGGTCGAGCGCGACCGGCACCGGCTTCGCCCAGCCGAACACCGGCGCGCCCGAGAAGGCGAGGACCGCCGGGACGAGGACGCTTCCGACCGGGTCGATGTGGCGGAGCGGGTTCAAGCTGATCCGTCCGAGGTCGCGGGCCGTCGGGTCGCCGCATTTCCACGCGACCCAGCCGTGCGCCGACTCGTGGAACGACACCGCGAAGAGCAGGGCGAGTACCTGGATGACGATCTGGAGCGTGTCTCCGGTCACGTTCGCGCTCTCCTCAGGCAGCCGTCGCAGCGGGGCCGGTCATCTCCTCGCTGATCCGCCAGAGGCGGACCGCCGCCTCGGCGTCACTTGCCGCCTTGGAGGTCTTCGCCTCGCGCGAGCGCGCGAAGTAGCGCCCGCTCACGCCTTCGAG
Source organism: Deltaproteobacteria bacterium (assembly GCA_016874795.1). Classification (GTDB taxonomy): domain Bacteria; phylum Desulfobacterota; class Binatia; order UBA12015; family UBA12015; genus VGTG01. Next base: position 9,829 of record VGTG01000180.1, read on the forward strand.
CTCCGGCGCGGTCGCCGCCCAGATCGAGGTCGCCGCACCCTGCTCGGGGCTCGAGAAGAAGACGCCGAGCGCCTTCGTGAGGAGCTGTGCCCACCAGCCGTTGTTCTGGCCGAGGCCGGTCGCGACGGCTCCGGGATGGACCGCGTTCACGGTGACGCCGGTGCCCTGCAGGCGACGCGCGAGCTCCTGCGTGAAGAGGACGTTCGCGAGCTTCGAGTGCCCGTAGACATTCATCGCCGCGTAGTCCTTCTCCCAGCCGAGGTCGTCGAAGCGCATGCCGCGGACGAAGCGGTGCGCGTGCGAGGCGACGTTGACGATCCGCGCCGGCGCGCTCTCGATCAGGCGGTCGAGAAGCAGCCGCGTCAGAAGGAAGTAGGCGAGGTGATTCACGGCGAAGACGCTCTCGATCCCATCGACGGTCGTCGACCGCTGCAGATTCACGACGCCGGCGTTGTTCACGAGGACGTGGATGCGCGGATAGGCGGCGAGGATCTCGGCAGCGACGCTTCGAATCTGCGCCTGGGACGAGAGATCCGCGCGGAAGAGCCGGAGGTCCGCTCCGGGGCTCGCCTTCCGGATCTCCGCGAGCGTCGCCTCGCCGCGAGCGAGGTCGCGACAGACGATGCCGACCGTCGCCCCGCGTGCGGCGAGCGCCCTGGCGGTTGCGGCGCCGATCCCGGAGGTCGCGCCCGTCACGATGCAAGTCTTCCCGTGCACGCTCGGATGATGGCACGGGGCGGCCGCGGCGCAAGCGACGCTTCGCGTCTCGCCTGCCGTCGGCGTTCCGGCTATAGCCGGGCGAATGAGCATCGTTCAGGCGAGCGGCGAGGTCTACGGCACGCCGGATCACGAGGTCTTCCGTGCGACGGTCCGGCGCTTCGTCGAGGACGAGCTTCGCCCGCGGGCTCGCGAGTTCGACGCGATGGGGCGGATCGACAAGTCGCTCTTCCGCCGCATGGGCGAGCTCGGGATGCTCGGCATCCGCTACGAGCCGCGCTGGGGCGGTGCCGGGCTCGACTGGTCCTACAGCGCGGTGATGTTCGAGGAGATCGCACGCTGCGACAACGCGGGCGTGTCGATGGGCATCAGCGTCCAGACCGACATGGCGACGCCGTCGCTGCACCAGTTCGGCTCCGACGACCTCCGGAAGCGCTACCTCGTGCCGGCGATCCGCGGCGAGATGGTCGGTGCGATCGCGGTGACCGAGCCGGACGCGGGATCCGACGTGTCGTCGATCAAGACGCGCGCCGTCCGCGATGGCGACGACTGGGTGATCAACGGCGCGAAGATCTACATCACGAACGCCGCGACGGCGGACTTCCTCTGCCTCCTCGCCGTGACCGATCCGGCGGCGGGCTACGGCGGCTTCTCGCAGATCGTCGTGCCGACCGACAGCCCGGGCTTCTCGTATTCTCTGCTCGACAAGATCGGAAATCGCGGCTCCGATACGGGCCTCCTCTCGTTCGAGGACGTGCGGGTCCCCGTGTCGAACACGATCGGCGACATCGGACGAGGCTTCCAGCAGCAGATGATGCAGTTCCAGGACGAGCGCCTGGTCGCCGCCGTCAGCTCGAACGCCGCCTCGGAGGCGCTCTGGGAGACGACGC
>VGTG01000181.1 GCA_016874795.1 Deltaproteobacteria bacterium
CGCCGCAACAACGCGCCCTCTCGCTCCTTGACGAGATCCGCCCGTAGACAGAACGACGCACTCTACTTCCAGGGTAACTGTGCGAGACTACGCAGGAATCTGTCTGGCGAGTCGGGGAACTTCAGCCTCGAAGAGCGGACCTACCAGCGGCTGTAACCCCCGACGCGGGCCCCCCGGGCCCCCGCAAAGGCGCCGGCTCTCGCCAACTTGCCGGGAAGCCGATAACCTCATGTGACCATGAGCCCGGAGGCCGCGTCCGCTCCCGGTTCGCGCGAGGTGACCGCGACCCCCGCGGAAGGGATGCGTCCGGAGCTCGCGGGCCTCGCGCTCGGCGCGCTCGGCGTCGTCTATGGTGACATCGGCACGTCGCCGATCTACGCGTTCCGGCAGTGCCTGAGCGGCCCCTCCGGGGTCGCCCCGGATCCCGCCGACGTGCTCGGGATCGCGTCGTTGATCTTCTGGTCCCTGATCGTGGTCGTCTCGGTCAAGTACCTCGCGTTCGTGATGCGGGCCGACAACCAGGGCGAGGGCGGGGTCCTGGCCCTTCTCGCCTTGATCCTGCCGCACTCGAAGGGCGGCGACCGGAGCGGCGGGACGCTCGCGGCGTTCGGGCTCTTCGGTGCGGCGCTCCTCTACGGGGACGGCGTCATCACGCCGGCGATCTCGGTCCTCTCCGCCGTCGAGGGGATCGGCATCGCGACGCAAGCGCTCGATCCGCTCGTCGTCCCGATCACCGTCGTGATCCTCTGCGTCCTCTTCCGGCTGCAGCGCTACGGGACCGCGCGGGTGTCCGCGGTCTTCGGTCCCGCGATGCTCGTCTGGTTCGTGACGATCGGAGCACTCGGCGCCGCCGAGCTCTGGAAGGCGGAGGCGACCGAGGTCTGGACCGCCGTCCATCCGGGGCACGCCGTCGGCTTCCTGACGCGACGCGGCGTGCAGGGCTTCTTGACGCTCGGCTCCGTCGTCCTCGTCGTCACCGGCTGTGAGGCGCTCTACGCCGACATGGGCCACTTCGGCGCGAAGCCGATCCGGGTCGCGTGGTACGCGTTCGTGCTTCCGGCGCTCGTGCTCAACTACTTCGGCCAGGCAGCGCACGTGCTCGCGGCGAAGGAGCTCAGCAGCCATCCGTTCTTCGATCTCGCGCCGTCCTGGTTCCTCTATCCGCTGATCGGCATCGCGACGGTCGCGACGATCATCGCGTCGCAGGCGCTGATCTCCGGTGCCTTCTCCTTGACGCAGCAAGCGGTCCAGCTCGACTTCCTGCCGCGGCTTCGCGTCGTGCACACGTCGGACGTCGCGCGCGGGCAGATCTACATGCCGGCGGTAAACGTCGCGCTGACGATCCTCTGCGTCGGGCTCGTGCTCGGGTTCCGCAGCTCGGACGCGCTCGCGAGCGCCTACGGCATCGCGGTGACGGGCACGATGACGGTCACGAGCGTCCTCTTCTTCCTCGCGGCACGACGCCGCTGGCGCTGGCCGTGGATCGCCGCGGCGGCGCTCGCCGCTCTCTTCCTCGCGTTCGATCTGCCCTTCCTCGTCGCGAACCTCGTGAAGCTCGACACCGGAGGGTGGTTCCCCGTCGCGGTCGCCGCGATCGTCTTCGTCACGATGACGACCTGGCGCCGCGGCCGCGCGCTCGTCGCACGCAAGCAGGCCGAGTGGGCGCAGTCGTGCGACGACTTCTTCGCGATGATCGAGCGTGAGAAGCCGGTGCGCGTGCCGGGGACGGCGGTCTACCTGACGTCGGTGCTGGATGGGATCTCGCCCGTCCTCCTGCACAACTTCCTCGCGAACCGCGTGATCCACGAGCGGGTGGTGCTGCTCTCGACGGTCGCGGTCGAGAAGCCGCGCGTCGACCCCGAGGAACGCGCGACGGTCGTCGATCTCGGCCAGGGCGTCTACCGCGCGATCACCCTCTTCGGATTCTTCGAGACGCCGCGGATCGACGCGATGCTGAAGGCGTGTGCGGCGCGCGGGCTCGTGATCGACGAGAAGACGGCGCTCTACTTCACCTCGCGCTCGACGCCGCTCCCGACGGGGAAGAGCCGGATGCCGCGCTGGCGGAAGAACCTTTACTCGTTCTTGAGCCGCAACACGCCGTCCCTGACGAACTCCTTCTGCCTCCCCTCCGGCCGCGTGGTGGAGATGGACTCCCAGGTGGAGATTTAGAAGTCGAGCGGCAGGATCAGGTGGTCGCGGTAGATGCGGTCGCGGTGGGCGACGAGGGCCGGGGTCAGCGCTTCGCGAATCGGGCCGTCGGGAACGAAGTACATACCGCGCAGGAAGTCCGGCATCGGACAGAGCTCCGACGGGAGAGGATCGATCAGCGCGGCGAAGGTCGCCCAGTAGAGGTCCGCGGCGCTGAGAGCGTCGCCGACGAGGAACTCCCGCCCGCGCGCGCGCTGGCTCGCGAGCCGCGCGTCGAGAAAGCGCAAGATCTCGACCGCACGCTCCGTGCACGCAGTGGCCGCGGCGGCGGAGTAGCCGTACTTGTCCGCCATCCGCTGCACCGCCACTCGGCCCGGATCGCCGACCGGCACGGCCGACAGGATCGGGTGAAACATGATGAGCCGACGGCACCATCCGAGGCCGTTCTCGCCGTGGATCTCGTCGCAGATGCCGAGGCAGAGAGCGCGCTCCTCGGGATCCTTCGGCACGAGCCGGGGCTCGGGCGCGAGCCGCTCCGCGAGCCAGAGGAGCGCGCGCGATGTGGTGCACGGAGGCTCGTCGTTCCAGACGGCGACCGGCGCGCTCGTCTGCCCTGTCCAAGCGGCCAGGGCCTCGTTCGCCTCGCCACCTCGCTGCCGCACTGCAGTATAGGCGAGACCCTTCACGTGGAGGACGGCCTTCGCCGCCTCGCTCCAGGGACCGGGCACACCGGCGGTCAGAACCAGGCGGAGTCCCGAGCGTTCGCGCGCCTCCTCGACCTCGACGTAGTCCATCGACCCTCCCTATCGCCGTTCCTCTTGCGACGTACGGCTCTCGGCTCGCCGAGAGAACTACGGGAACGACGGGAGAAGTAGAAGTCCGCGCTCGCGCGCGGGCGTCGCGCCGATTAGTGTGGCCCCGATGCGGCTCGCCTTCCCGACCGCGCTCCTGGCCGCGCTCCCGACCGCGCTCCTGGCCGCGCTCCCGACCGCGCTCCTGGCCGCGCTCCTGGCCGCAACGACGGTCGCGGCGAGCGACGACGCCACGAAGACGCTCACCCGCACGCACGATCCGATATCGATTCGCGGCACGGCGCTCGCCGACCTGCACGGTCACACGATCGCGAGCTTGCGGCTCCTCGCCGTCGAGGACGGCAAGGCCGTTCCGATCCCGTTCCAGATCGACGAGCGCGACGAGGAGGACCGGATCGTCCTCACCGATCCGCCGCCCGGGCGCACGCTCGACGCGGACGACGAGCTCGTCTTCATGGCGGCCGACAGCGGCGACCGTCTCGCGGAAGGCAAGCTTCCCGGCGGCTCCGGCCGTGCGCTCGAGATCGAGATCACCGATCCCCTTTCCGGCGAGCGCGGCTGGGCCTACCTCGCGGTCTTCGGCGAGACCGCGCCGCCGCTGTCTGAGAAGAGCTACGTCCACTTCGATCGCGTCGCGAACCAGGGCCGCTCGGAGCTCTACTCCGTCGACTACGACGTCCGCGGCAACTTCTTCACCGGCTTCCGCATCGCGACGCTCGGCGGCGGCAACGGCGAGAACCTGATCCATCGAACGCGGATGCGCGGAGCGCCGACGTTCTCGCTTCTCCTCGGCCGCTTCGAGATGTCCTTCACCGAGGAGGACTCCTTGATGGTCCTCACCGGCGTCAAGAACGGACCCGTGCGCGCGACGCGTCACGTCGAGCTCTCCGTCGACCTCGGCGGGATGCTGCCGCAGATTCCTTCCGGCCAGGTCGACACGTACCACTATCGCAGCTCGGTCGTGACGCCCTCGAAGGTGTCGATCCCGTGGGTCGTGCTCAAGCTCGCGAGCGAGTTCTCGTTCGTGAGCCTGAGCGACTTCCGCGACGTCGCCGGCGGCATGCGCTACTACGACGCGCAGCACCCCGACGGTCTCGAGTTCGACGGTCACTCGGACGCGGTGCCGGCGGGCGTCGACCACAACTGGTGGGTAGCGACCGGCACGCCCGGTACGCTGATGCAGGTGTTCGTGATCCCGGAGAAGTGGCGCGAATGGGGCGTCGTTCGCGGAACGGTCTACCTCGACGAGCCCCCCGGCGCTCCGGAGCGTCCTTCGACGACCGGGACGCACGCCGCCGGCTTCACGCTCGAGCACGTCGAGGACATTCCCGAAGCGGGTGACGTCGAGCTCACGATGGTCACCGCGATCTTGCCGAGGCCATACGAACCGGGCGACGAGAAGGGCCCGCTCTCGATGATCGAGAAGCCGCTCGAGATCTCGGTGCGGAGCCTGCCGCAACGCACCGGCATGGTACAGGCAAAGAGGGAATGAGCACGGAGGACATCCGGCGCGGAATACGCTTCGAAACGGGCGAGATCACGTTCGACGTCGACGTCGCCGGCGATCCCGCGAGCGAGCGGCTCGCGCTCCTCCTGCACGGGTTCCCCGAGCTCTCGTACTCGTGGCGTCATCAGTTGCCGCTCTTCGCGCGCCTCGGGTACCGCGTCTGGGCGCCGAATCTGCGCGGCTACGGCGGGACGACGCGACCGCTCGGCATTCGCCGCTACGCGCTCGACGAGCTCGTCGGCGACGTCGCGCGCCTGATCGACGCTTCCGGCGCGCGCTCGGTGATGCTCGTCGGCCACGACTGGGGCGGCGTGCTCGCGTGGATGACGGCGCTCACGGGAATCCGTCCGCTCGACCGTCTCGTCGTGATGAACCTTCCGCACCCGACGTTGATGGCGCGCGGGCTCCGCACGTGGCGTCAGCTTCGCCGCTCCTGGTACGCGTACTTCTTCCAGGTCCCCCGACTTCCCGAGCGTCTCCTCGGCTTCCAGAGCGCACGCGCGATCGGCGACGCGTTCCGCAACATGGCGATCGACAAGAGCCGGTTCCCGGACGAGGTCCTCGACGTCTACCGCAGGCATGCCGCGCAGCCGGGGGCCCTCACCGCGATGCTCAACTGGTATCGCGGCATGCGGTACCTCCCGCCCGAGATGAGCCGCTTGATCCAAGAGCCGGCGGTGCTGCAGATGCCGACGCTGCTCGTGTGGGGCGAGGAGGACAGCGCGCTCGGGAAGGAGCTCACCTTCGGCACCGAGGCGCTCGTGCGCGATCTCACGATCCGCTACCTGCCCGGCGTTTCGCACTGGGTGCAGCAGGAAGCGCCCGAAGCGGTGAACGCGATTCTCGAAGCGTGGCTCGCGGGCCACGCCGTCCCCGAAGTCGACTGGGGCGGACGCCTGCGCCAAGCGTCCTGAGAACGCGAGCGGGCGCCGCCCCCTCGCCGAAGGCGCGGCAAAGCCACGCCTTCTCCACCCCCCCCCGCTCGCCCGCAGCACCGGCCGCGCGCTTCGCGCGCGGAGGGTCCCATGTCGGGTCACGCTTTCAATCGAGCTCGACGGGCTCCGTCGACGAGCCGGAGGACTGCGGCGCTTGGCGGTGCGCGACGCCCTCGAGCGCGGTGCGCAGGCGATCGAGAAGGTGCGCACGGCGAACCGGCTTGTGGATCCGCGCGACGACGCCTTCCGGAACGATCTCTCCCTTCGGAGACGAGGACAAGCGAACCAGGAGAAGCACGGGGACGCCCGTTTCGGCGAGGACGTTCCGCATCGCCACGGCGTGTCCGTTCGAGCCGCTCGGAAGCATCATCTCCTGATCGAGGACGGCGAGCGCGATCGGTGGATCGCTCGTCGCCGCACGACGGAGAAGTGCGGCGGCGGTGTCGACGTCCGCGACGAGCTCCGCGACGAGCCCTGCCTCCTCGAGGATTACCGCGAGGTGCTCTCGCGTCGCCGCGTGGCCCTCGACGCAGAGAATCCGCCGACCGCGCAGGTGCTCCGGAAGCGCCGTCCGGGCGCTCGATCCGAGGCCGTACGGAACCGTGAACCAGAACGTGCTGCCCTGCCTCGCTTCGCTTTCGACGCCGACCTCTCCTTCGAGCAGGTCCGTCAGGCGCTTCACGATCGCGAGGCCGAGGCCGGTACCGCCGTAGCGACGCGTGCTCGATCCGTCGACCTGCGAGAAGGACTCGAACAGCCGACCGTGCGCCTCCGGGGGGATGCCGATACCCGTGTCGCGCACCTCGAAGCGCAGGACGGCGCGCTCGCGTTCGAGCCCGGCCAGCGAGACCCGCACGACGACCTCGCCCTCCTCGGTGAACTTGACGGCATTCGAGAGCAGGTTCAGCAGGATCTGTCGCAGGCGATCCGGATCCCCCAGGACCTCCTCGGGCGCCTCCGGTGCCAAGACGCAAGCGATGTCGAGCTTCTTCCGCTGCGCCTGCTCCGCCAGGATGTCGACCGCCTCCTCGACCGTCTTTCGGAGGTCGAACGGGCGCACGTCGAACTCGATCTTGCCGGCCTCGATCTTCGAGAAGTCGAGGATGTCGTTCAGGATCGTGAGCAGGCTCTCCGCCGAGACTCGAACGCGATCGGCGTACTCGCGCTGCTCCTCGTCGAGGGCCGTATCGAGCAGGATGTCCGTCATGCCGATGATCCCATTCATCGGTGTGCGGATCTCGTGGCTCATCGTCGCGAGGAACTCGCTCTTCGCCTTGTCCGCGGCGAGCGCCTGATCGCGCGCCTCGCCGAGCGTCCGAGCCGTCTCGATACGCTCCGTCACGTCCCGCAGGATGATCAGCTCGCCAGCGGCACTCGCTGCACCGACGCGGCTCGCGAGCGGCGAAGATCGGAGCTCGTACCAGCGCCCCGCACCAGCGCCGCCGAGCTCGATCTCCACCGTCACCGAGCGATCGCCCTCCACGCGCCGCCGGTCCGCCACGGCGATCGCCTCGGGCAGGACGTCGACGAGAAGACGCCCGATCGTCTCGTGCGCCTTCCGCGAGAGGATCGCGAGCACCGCGGGGTTGGCGTCGATGACGCGACCGCGGTCGTCGAGGACGATCACGCCGTCGCTCATCTCCTCGACGACGATCTCGCGCGCAATCGGGACGAGGTCGAGGAACCGCACGCGATAGAGCGCCCACGTCACGACGAGCGCCGTTCCCGCGAGCCCGATCGGCGTGACCTCGAGAGTCGTCCAGCCCGAGAGGTAGACGAGGTTCGCCAGCGCCGGAAGCGCCGCGGCGACGAGCAAGAGCACGTTCTGGCTTTGCTGCAGACGATGGCCGAGAGTGAACCCGCGCACGACCATCGCGAACGCGACGACGTACACCGCGTAGCTGTAAGTGACGAAGACGTAGTACCACGGCCCCGCGTGGACGCGGAGACGCAGCACTCCGTTCACGAGCTCGTACGTCACGTCCCGCCAGTGCAGCTCGTGGAAGTCGCTCGTGACCACCGCGAGCACGGTGAGGACGGGTACGATCGCGAGAAGCCCGAGCATGCGGCGGTCGATCCAGGCGTTGCGTCCGGTCGACTCCGCGACGAAGACGAGCCACGCGACCGGCGCCGTCACGACGCCGAAGTACCGCACACGCGCCCAGAACAGCTGCCACTCGGGGCTCGACGAGAAGAGCTCGATCGCGTAGCCGCCGCACCAGAGCGCAGTGGCCGCGAGCTGCACGACGAAGGGCGTGACCCCCGGAGCGGGCCACCGGCGCCAGACCCACGTCGCGAGGACGGCGAGCCAGATCCCCGTCGCGAGCAAAAACCAGGTGTAGAGTTCGTATGACAATGTGCTGTCCAGCCCCGCCCGAGCTCCGCTCTTTTACTGCACGGATGGTGACCCCGCCCCTGGTACGAGCCCAGGCATCACAGAGTCTTTTTCGGCCGGTGCAGCAAGAACCTCGCAGGCGTCCGCGGACCGGGTCGAAGCGTACGGCGAACTGGGCTATCAGGCGCCATGCCGAAGCGGATCCTGGTCGGGCTCCTCGTCTTCTTGCTCGTCGTCGTCGGTGCCGCCGGCGCGTTCCTCTGGCGGGCGCACTCGGCGATCCGCCGCGAGAGGAGCCCTCTTCCCGCGGTCGCCGCCGTCGCGCCGGAGCTCGCTGCCGATCCCGGCGCTCCGGGGCGCCTCGGCTGGATCAACACGGCGAGCCAGGACATGCCGCGGGCCGCGGCGCTCGATCCGGATCTCGATCCACAGCCGGACGCACCCTATCGAATGAGCCATCCGTCGTTCGTTCTCGAATGGCCGGACGGTCGGCTCCTCCTCGTCGACCTCGGGATGACCCAAGACGCGGCGCGCGAGTTCGGCGAGCCGCTCGAATCCTTCGCCGACGCGGAGTCGATGGAGACGCACACTCCGACCGCGCAGGCTCTCGGCGAGCGCGCGAACGACGTCGCCGGCGTGATCCTGTCCCACACGCATACGGACCACGTCCAGGGCATCGCGGCCCTCTGCTCGGCACGGACGAAGCGTCTCCCCGTCTACGCGACGGAAGCGCAGATCGAGCGGCCGAACTACTTGACGCGTCCGGGGCTCGAGATGCTTCGCGAAGCCGGCTGCGTCGACCTGATCGAGCTCCGGGACGACGACGGCGATTCGCTCCTGCCCGTCCCGGGCCTGCCGGGCGTGCGCGTGATCGACGCGGGTGGGCACACACCGGGAAGCCAGATCGTCGTCGCGCGCCTCGACTCCGGCGAAGATGCCGCTCTGTACGCGTTCGTCGGCGATATCGTGAACGCACGCGCCGGAATCGAGCACGACGTTCCCAAGCCGTGGCTCTATCGAACCTTCGTCGTCCCCGAGGACCACGAACGCCAAGGCGAGCTGCGCCGCTGGCTTCGCGACCTGAACCGGAGCGCGGGCTTCACGCCGCTCGTCGCGCACGACGAGCTCGCGACGAGGAGCTCGGGCGTCGCTCCGTGGAAGGAAACGCCAGGGCGCTAGCCGCTCGCGGCTCTCCTACTCCGGGAGCTCCAGCCGCGTCCCTCTCAACACGAACATCTCGTCGTCGCTCGTCGCGCCCGAGGTGATCGGACAGGCGTCGCACATTCCATCGCCCGCACCGGGCGAGGTGTCGCACGCCGCATCGTCGTCGCGGCGAAAGCGCTCCAGCAGCCCGTTCGTCCACGGCAGCTCCGAGGACAGCTCGAAGCTGTCGATGCGGCCTTCGAGCCGCGCGAGGTTCGCGCCGAGGCAATAGTGGAGGCCGTAGCCGAACGTGAGGTGCTGGATGTCGTCTCGATGAACGTCGTAGACGTCGGGAGCGGCGTAGCGGCGCGGATCGCGATTGGCGGACGCGAGCAGCAGCAGAATCGGGCTGCCCGCGGGGATGGTCGTGCCGTAGTACTCGACCTCCTCCATCACGAAGCGCGCGGTGGCGTGGCCGGTCGGCTCGAACCGCAGCGTCTCGTCGATCACCCTCAGGATGAGCGAGCGGTCCTGGGCGATCTCGCGTCGCTGCTCCGGGTGCTCGGCGAGCACCTTCGCGAGCCATCCGATGAGCCGCCCCGTCGTCTCGTTCCCGGCACCGGCGATCACGGCCGTGTAGGTGAGGATCTCCTGCCGCGTCAGCCTCCTCACGACGCCCGAATCGTCCTCGAGCTCCGCCTCGAGAAGCTGCGTCATCAGGTCGTCGGACGGATGCTTGGAGCGCCACTCGATGTAGTCGCTGAATACGTCGCCTCGGGCGATGTTCTCCTCCCGAACGGCCATCGGCTTGCCCGGCTTGGTGCGCAGGTTCGCGTCGGTCTTGTCGCGGACGGCGATCTGGTCCGCCTCCGGGATGCCGAGCAGCATGCCGATCACCCGCATCGGCATCATCGAGGCGAGCTCGGTGATGATGTCGAAGCCGCCGGACCCGACGAGCGGGTCGAGGCAGCGGATGCAAAAGGCGCGGACCTGATCCTCGAGCTCGGCCATGCGGCGCGGCGTGAAGACCCGCGCCATGAGCCCGCGATGCTTCGTGTGGCTCGGCGGGTCCTGGAACATCATCACGCCCGGAGGGAGCGCGACGCCGGCCTTGATGATGTCGAGGATGTCGCTCCGGGTGCTCGAGAACGTCCGCCAGTTCAGGAGAGCCTTCTCGACGTCTTCGTGCCGCGACAGCGTCCAGAAGTCGTACCGCTCGTTGTGGTAGACCGGCGCCTCCTCCCGGAGGCGCGCGTAGGCGGGGTACGGGTCGGCATTGATGTCGACGTCGTACGGATCGTAATACGGGCTCGTGGCGCCCTGTACCGACATCTTCCCTCCCATCGCCCGGAGGCGATCTGAAGTTAGAGCACACGCTCTAACTCGGAGCCACGCGTCCGTCAATCGGGTGCTTCCGTGACCACCCGCCGGCCTTCGGCCAAGAAGCCCTCCCGACACAAGCGGCAGCCCCGCTCGGCGACCCTGGAGAAGCGGGGGCGCATCCTCGACGCCGTGGAGAGGATCATGCTGCGCGACGGGTATGCCGCGGTGACGTCGCGAAGCGTCGAAGCGGAGGCCGGTCTCAAGCTGCACTACCACTTCGGGACGCTGGACGATCTGTTCATCGCCGTCGTCCGCCGCCGCGGCGAGAGCAACGTGGGTCTCCTCGAGGATGCCCTCGCCTCGCCTGACCCGATCCGCGCGTGGTGGAGGCTCGCTTCGGAGCGGCGCGGCAATGCGCTCCTGGTCGAGCTCAGCGCCGCCGCGAATCATCGCCCTGCCCTGCGGGCAGAGGTCGCGACGTTCGCTCGCGAGGTCCGACGGATGCAGCTCGAGGCTCTCGACTCGCTCCTCGACGACTACGGGATCGACCGGAAGGTCTTTCCGCCGGCGCTCGTCGCGGCGAGCCTGCAGGGGCTCGCGTTCGCGAGCGCGTACGACCTCGTGGCCGGATTCGATACCGCCCAGGTAGAGGCGTCGGAGGCGATGAACCGCCTCCTCGATCGGCTCGAGAAGCGGAGGGGCGCCCGCCGCAAGGCGTAGGCCCCGCGAGGTCGCTGCCCGCGACCTCTGATGGCCCGAGGCTCTCGCCGACGACGTCTTGCTGGATAGGGCGCGCGCCCAAATCCGGAACGTCTGCTCAGGCCGAAGCGAGGCGCCGAAAGCCCAGCAAGCGGCACCTTCGATACGGAGAGACGCAGACCTTCATCGACTGGTTCCCGCCGAGCACCTCAATCGTTTCCCCATCTGCGCCAAAGCCACGGAAGAAGGCGACGTGGCCCTCCCACGAGTCATGTGACTTTCGCCAGAAAAAGTGCGAGCCTGGCAGCGGAATCAGGCGCTAGCCTGCATTTCTCACCAGATCCCTACTGCGGCGGCCGATAGCACCGAATCTTCGCGAGCTTCTCCCTCCGGGCTCCTCGACGTACTGTTCAAGTACGCCTGCGTCGCCCTCCGGTCCG
>VGTG01000182.1 GCA_016874795.1 Deltaproteobacteria bacterium
TCGAGATAGCGTCAACATCTTACCGCCCCTCGACGCCCCTCGCGGCGTCACACCTCCTCGAAATATGCCAGATATTCCTTCGTCGGCGTTCCTTGCGAGGGACGCCGATGAACGGCAATCTGCTTGAAGCTATCTCGACGGCGGTGCACTAGTGTGCCCGCCCGAGGGGAACGGTGGGCTCGCGCAGCTTCGTGGTCGTGGGGAGTGGAATCGCAGGAGCGTTCACGGCCTACTTCCTCGCACGGCGTGGTGTCGCCGTCACGCTGGTCGAGCGCGGAGAGATCGGCGGCGAGGCCTCGGGCAACAATCCGGGCGGGTTGAACCCACTGCACGGGCCGGGAATTCCGGGACCGATGGGCGATCTCGCGCTCGCCTCGTTCCGCCTGCACGCGGAAGTCGCAGAGGACGTCCGGCGCTCGTCCGGCATCGACTTCGCATCGCGTCCGGTCGCGCGCGTTCACCTCGCCTTCGACGATCGCGACCTCCACGAGCTCGCGCATGCGAAAGCGCCCTACGAAACGGTTCCGGGATTCGCAGCGCGCTGGCTCGAGAGGGACGAGCTCCTCGCCCGCGAGCCGCGGCTCGACCGGAGCGTGCTCCGCGGCCTCGAGACCGAAGGCAACCTGCGCGTCGATCCCGGGGCGTACACGCGGGCGGTCGCGCGTGCGGCTTCGCACCACGGCGCACGGATGCTCCGCGGCGAGGTGCGGGGCCTCGTCCGTCGCAGCGAGCGCATCCTGGCCGTGGTCGTGCACGCGATCGAAGCGGACGAAGCTTCCGAAGCCTCCGAAGCGGACACGATCGGGTGCGACGGCGTCGTCTTCGCGACCGGCCCGTGGTCGGCGGAGCCCGCGTCCTGGCTCGACTGCGCGCTTCCGATCGAGCCCGTGCAAGGCGAGATGCTCCTCGTCGAGACGGAGACGGAGTCCGAACCCGTCCGCCTCGACCTCGTCTGGCGCGAAGCCGCTCTCTACCCGACGGGTGGACGCACGCTCTGGGTCGGTGGCACCGAGCGCCGCGTCGGCTTCGATCGCGAGCCTTCGGACGAGGGACGGTCGATCCTCGAGAGCGGGCTTCGTCGCTTGCTGCCGGAGATCGGCGCGTTCCGCGTCCTGCGTCGAACCGCGGCGTTGCGGCCGGTCACGCCCGATGGTTTTCCGATCGTCGGGATGGCAAGCGGTTGGGAGAACGCCTGCCTCGCGCTCGGTGGAGGACGAAAGGGAATGCTGCTCGCCCCGGCGATGGGTCGTGCCACGGCGGACCTTCTGCTCGACGGCACGACCGACGCGCCGATCGACACGTGCGCGCCGGCACGCTTCCTTCATGCGGCGAGTCGCCGAGGACGTCGCGCATGACCGCGGCCGCGAGCCCCTCGCGCGCCGCCGTAGCCCGCTTTCGAACCGTGTGCTTCGCCTGCCGGAAGGCCGCCGCGCCCTCGTTCACCGCGTTCTGCTCCGACTGCGGAGCGATGACGGACGTCGCCTACGACCTCTCCCGCGTGGAGGTGCGCGAGAGCGACGACCCGTACCTCCGCTTCCGCGATCTGCTTCCGGTCGACGACGTCCGCCTCCTGCCGGAACGCACGCTCCCGACGCCGACGCTGCACGCGGCGAAGCTCGGCGACGTGCTGGGCCTTCCTTGGCTCCATCTGAAGGACGAGACGAAGGACCCGACCGGCACGACGAAGGACCGCATGGCCGCGGTCGCGCTCGCCTACCTCCAGGAGTGCGGCGTGCGCGGCTTCTGCACCTCGTCGACCGGCAACAGCTCGACCGCCTTCGCGCATGCGATCGAGCGGACGCCCGCGCTGACGATGTACCTCTTCACCGCGGAGCAGTTTCGCGACCGCGTGCACGCTCGAGCGTCGGAGCGCGTCGTCCACTTCCTCCTCCGCGACGCGAGCTTCGTCGACGCAGCGCAGGCCGCCGCCGACTTCGCGCGCGAGCACGGGCTCGTCGCGGAGCAAGGCTTCTTCAATCCGGGGAGACGCGAGGGCCTGAAGCTCGCGTGGCTCGAGGCGGTCGATCAGGTGACACGGCCGATCGATCGGTACGTCTAGGCGGTCTCGAGCGCGATGGGCGTCTGGGGCGCGTTCAAGGGAGCGAGGGAGCTGCACGCGCTCGGACGCATCGACCGGTTGCCGCGTCTCCTCTGCGTACAGCAGGAATCGTGCGCGCCGATGGTATCCGCCTGGCGGGACGGATCGGACCGCATTCGCCCGGAGGACATCGTTCCTCGCCCCGAGGGCATCGCGAAGGCCATCCTGCGGGGCAACCCGTCGCGCGCCTATCCGTACGTGCGCGAGATCCTCCTCGAGAGCGGCGGCGAGCTCGTCTCGGTGAGCGATCGGGAGATCCGGGAGGCGCGCCGCCTCGTCGAGGACCTCGAAGGCGTGAGCCCGTGCTTCGCGGCGGCCGCAGCGGTCGCCGGGCTCGCGCAGCTCGGACGCCGCGGCGAGGTGCCCGCGGACGAAACCATTCTCGTCAATCTCACGGGCCGCGAGCGCGAAGAGCCGGCGTCGATCACGGATCCGCACTGGCTCGTGCGGGCCGGCGACCGCTGGATCGCGGAAGATCCCACGCACCGCATCCCGGGTCTCTCCGCGTGATCACTCTCGACGAGCTGCGCGGCTTTCGCACCTATGCACGGGGCCTCGGCGCCTACCTCTCGAGCACGCTCTGCGAGGCCGAAGCGCGCGCGCGGATCGTGCGAAGCCTCGCCGAGCGCGAGCAGAGCTTCCTCGCCCTCCTCGAGGGCGGCGTGTACGCGAACCCGCGCAACCCGTACCGGCGCCTGCTCGCGCACGCACGGATCGAGCTCGGCGACGTCGCGCGGCTGATCGCGAACGACGGGCTCGAGACGACGCTCTCGCGGCTGCACGACGCCGGCATCTGGCTCTCGCTCGCCGAGGTGAAGGGCAAGGAGCCGGTACGGCGGACGGGCCTCGAGTTCCAGATCGCGGCGAACGATCTGCACAACCCGCTCGCGAGGCGCCACTTCGAAGCGACCACCGGCGGCTCGCGGTCCGCGGGCACGAGCTTCTGGGTGGACCTCGACGACGTCCTGCACGCGGCCGCCTATGCGGTGATCGCGCGCGCCGAGTTTGGCTTGACGCGCGCCGAGGGAGCGCTCTGGTTCCCTGCGCCGCCGGGCGTCGCCGGGATGCGCCGCGCGCTCTGGTGGTCGAAAGCCGGAACGACGCTGCGACGCTGGTTCGCGCAGACGGTGCCGCGCTGGCGCCCCGGCGAGATGAAGCGCGCGGCCTTCGTTCGGTGGACCGTGCTCGCCAGCCGGCGCGCCGGACGCCCCTGCCCGCTCCCGAGCACGTTCCGCCGGCGCAGGCCGAGAGGGTCGCGCGCTGGCTCGCGGATCGCGTCCGCGAAGGGAATCCCGCAGTGCTCTTCGGACCGCCGAGCGCCGGACTCCGCGCCTGCGCCGCCGCGGCCGAAGCGGGCCTCGATCTGACGGGAACGTTCTTCTCGTTCGGCGGCGAGCCCTACACGCGAGCGAAGGCGAGCGCGATCGAACGAGCCGGGTGCCGGGCCGAGAGCAGCTACTACATCTCCGAGCTCGGCGGGCCGGTCGCCGTCTCCTGTCCGCGCGCGACGGAAGTCGACGAGGGACACCTCGTCCTGGACCGCATCGCGGGGATCGTCAAGCCGAGGATTCTCTCCTGCGGAACGCCGGTCCGTCCCCTCTTCTTCACGACGCTCTCGACGCGGACGCCCCAGGTCGCGATCAATCTCGAGAGTGGAGACGAAGCCGTCGAGAGAGACGCTTCGTGCGGCTGCGCCTTCGCGGAGGCGGGGCTCTCGCGCACGGTGCACGCGATCCGCAGCTACGAGAAGCTCAGCACCGAGGGCATGCACTTCGTCGGACCGGATCTCGTGACGCTCCTCGACGAAGTCCTGCCGGGGCGGTTCGGCGGCGGCCCGACGGACTATCAGCTCGTCGAGGAAGAGGACGAGCAAGGACGCTCGCGCCTCGATCTCGCTGTCTCGCCGCGCCTCGGCGCCCTCGACGAAGCGCGCGTCGCGGAGGCGGCGCTCGACTTCCTCCGCTCGCGCGGTCCCGCCGAGAGCATGATGGCCGAGATCTGGCGGAGCGGCGGCACGCTACGCGTCGTCCGGCGCGAGCCCGAGGTCTCGCGCGCGGCGAAGGTCCTTCCTCTGCACGTCTCGCGGGCCGCTTCGCCTCGGCGCACCTCCGGTGCTTCCTCCTGAGCTTGCCTGCGGACTTCCGTGGCGGCTGGCTTTCTCACGCCGCAGAGCCAGACGTCCGTCACGCTGAGCGAAGGCGCTTCCGGCTCGCAGGATGTCCTCGTCGCGACCGACGGAGACTCGTTCGTCGTCGTCTGGACCGCGCCGTCCTCGGAAGACGACTCCGCGCCGCTGACCGAGGTACGTGCGATCCGCGTCGCCGAAGATGGCAGTGCCACGCCCCCGGGCGGCTTCCTCGTCGACGGCGACGCGGCCGCAAAGAGCCTCGGCGCGATCGCGTACACGGACGGCGTCTACCTCGTCGCCTGGATCGAGGAGGGAATCGTGGAAGCCGCGCGCCTCGGCACCTCGGGAGAAGACGCCGACGTCTTCACCCTCGATCCCGGGCCCGCTTCGAGCGTCGCGCTCGCGACCGACGGCGACCGCTTCCTCGCCGTGTTCGATCGCGCCGTGGATTCGTCTTCCTCGGACGTGATCGGTACGTTCGTCTCGCGTGAGTGAAGCGAAGTCCGACGAGTCCGGGCCAACACCAACTCCTCCCGAGCTCGGCAGCCGCCAGCGGAAGTACCTCCGCGGCCTCGCGCACGGTCTCGAGCCGATCGTGCACGTCGGCAACGCCGGCGTGACCGACGCCGTCCTGCGGGCGCTCGACGCCGCGCTCACGGCGCACGAGCTCGTGAAGGTGCGCCTGCACCAGCCCTCGGACAAGCATGGCGATGCCGAGGCCCTCGCCGCCGGCAGCGGCGCCGCGCTCTGCGGGCTCGTCGGCCACGTCGTGATCCTCTACCGGCCGCATCCGAAGAAGCCGAAGATCGTCGTCGGGGATTGACCGCCTCGAGTGAGTCTCCTCAACGCGTCGGACGCCACCAGCTGTCGACGGGCGTTCGCCGGCCGGCCGAGGGCGTGATCGGCAGCGTCTCGACCACGTTCTCGGCCGGACGCGGCGAGGGCACCGCGAGGCTCGGGAGAGCCTCCGGAGCGCCGACCGCCTCGTCGACGAGCGCGCGCTCGCTCGCGGGAAGCGCCGTGAGCGCGCGCTGCAGCCGATCGCGGCACCACACGCGGTAGGGCTTCGTCGGCTCGTCGAACGCGACGCCGCGGATCGAGTACCGCGTGCGTGCATCTCCCGCCGCGAACGCTTTCGCGTTCGCTTCGAGGTACGGCAGGTACTCGGCGGCGACGATCTCGAAGAGCGGCCCCAGGTCGTCGGGAAGCCGCTCCGGCATCGCTCCGCACGCGGTACGCTCCGGGCTACCGTTCCAGACGCGCGCGACCCACTCGTGTACGCCGGGTGAGCGCGTGCGCATCACGCGGCCCGGAACGGGGTCGCACGCGAAGTGGCGGAACAGCGAAGCGAAGAACCCGAAGTCGGCCGCGGTCGGCCGGTCGCCGAGCACGTACGGCCGCCGCTGGAGGATCGGCTCGAGCGCCGCGAGCGTGCCGAGATACGCGCCCTCGACGACCTTGCGCGTAGCGTCGCTCACGCCATCGCCCGTGACGAAGGTGCCGAGCTGCCGCCGGCGCCAGTAGCGCCGCTTCAGGAATTCCGGCGCCCGTCGCTCGGCGACGTGCTCCGCGAGCCACGCGCTCATGAGCCGCGCGTTCTCGGGAAACGACCAGCGATAGTGCATCGCCGGCCGCCAGAGCCATTCGTCGGCGAAGTCCTCGAGCAGCTCGCTCACGAAGCGCACGCTCGCAACGCTCGGACGGATCGCCGGCGCAGGCTGGATGCGCTCGTAGTGCTCGAGGATCAGCGTCGTGTCGACGAGCCACGTCCCGTCCGGGCACTCGACCTGCGGCACCTGGACGACGCCCGTGTGCTCCGCGCAGCGCCGCATGTTCGCCTCGCCGAACGGCTCGAGGCGATACGCGATGCCCTTCGCGCGGAGATACGCTTCGAGCTTTCCGGTGTAGTACGAGGCATCCGTTCCGTAGACGATCAAAGGCTCGCCCATGGAGCGCAGGGATACCGACGGAAGAAGAGACATGCGAGTCGTGGTGTGTGGTGTAAGGAGAGGCCATGCACGCCGTGCCGATCGCCTGCGGGGGCTTCCTCTTCGCCGTCCTCTGGTTCGACCTGATGTTCGACGTCCAGGTGCTGCGTCATCGGGACGCAGACGTGCCGGAGCCGGTCCTGGGCTCGATCGCCGCGTACTATCGCCGCGTGACGATCGAGGCGAGCCCGATGGGACACGCGGTCGGGCTCGTGATGCTCGTCGGCATCGTGGCGCTCGTCTTCCAGTGGATCGCGGGCAGCGTTCCGCTCTGGGCTTCGCTCGCGTCGCTCGTGCTCGTCCTTCCGCCGGTCGCGCTCGCGGCGATCCGCGTCGTGCCGAGCGCGATGCGCCTCGGCCGTCGAACCGATCCGATCGACGTGCAGAGCGCGCTCGCGCGAAGGATCTGCCGAGACCACTTCCTCTGCCTCGCGGGCGTCCTCGGGTTCCTCGCGGTGCAGCTCGTCGCGGCGAGCGGCTAGGAGCGTACCGCCGCGGCCGTGCCCTGGATCTCGCGGACGACGAGCACGCACGGACCGCCGCCGAGGTGGCGCAGCAGGTCCTGCAGATCGCCCGCCGCGCGCGCGATCCCCGGTTCGTGGACCATCCCGAGCGACGTACGCGACGATCTGGACCGGCGCACGCCATCCGGATAGGGCGAGAAGTCGATGAGCGGACCGATGGAAGGCATCCGGATCGTCGATCTCTCGATCGCGCTCGCCGGACCGTGGGCGGTGAGCATCCTCGCGGATCAAGGCGCGGAGGTGATCAAGGTCGAGCCGCCCGGGCTCGGCGACATCGGACGCTGGGTCGGCGTCGCCGTCGGCGGCATCTCCGCGATGGCCGCCGTCGTGAACCGCGGCAAGCGCTCGATCGCGGTGAACCTGCAGACGGAGGAAGGCCAGCGCATCGTGCGTCGTCTCGTGCGCGACGCGGACGTGTTCGTGCAGAACTTCCGCCCCGGCGCGATCGAGCGGCTCGGTCTTCCGTACGAGCGGCTTCGCGAGGAGAACCCGGAGCTGATCTACGTCTCGATCAGCGGCTTCGGACCGGAGGGACCGTACGCCGGCAAGAGCGCGTACGATCCCGTCGTGCAGGCGTACGGCGGGCTCGCCGCGGTGCAGGCGAACCCCGCGACGAGGGAGCCGCAGCTCATCCGCCACGTCGCCGCCGACAAGATCACGGCGCTCACCGCCTCGCAGGCGATCTCCGCGGCACTGTTCGCGCGCGAGCGCGGGAAGGGCGGACAGCACCTGCGCGTGTCGATGCTCGAGTCCGTCGTGAGCTTCGTCTGGTGCGACGCCGCCGGGAACGAGGTCCTCCTCGACGCGGACGGCTCGCAGCCTTCGAGCTTCGCGCGCGATCAGAAGCTCTGGCCGACGAAGGACGGCTGGGTGATCGCGGCGCCCGTCTCGGATCAGGACGTCGCGCGGATCTGCCGCGGCGTCGGCGTCGACGGCTGGGACGCGCCCGAGGTCGCGACGATCATCGCGCGGCGCACGAACCAGGCGGCGTTCACCGATCTGCTGCGCCGCGTGCTCGCCGCCGTGCGCGAGATGACGACGGCCGAGGCGATCGCGCGCATGGAAGCGGAAGGGGCACCGTGCGGCGCCGTTCTCGGCCCCGAGCGGCTGCACGAGGATCCGCACGTCGCGGCCCTCGGCGTGCTCGAGGAGTCTCGGCATCCGATCGCGGGACGGATGCGCCAGCCGCGGCACCCGGCGCGGTTCGAGGGAACGCCGGCGAGAACGGGCGACCACGCGCCGGGGATCGGGCAGCACACGGACGAGATCCTGCGCGAGATCGGGCTCGGCGACTGCGTCGCGGAGCTGCGCCAGTCCGGCGTCGTCGCCTGACCCGATCGCCGCCGTCCGCGGATCGCTCGGGATTGGATCCCTCGAATGTCGCGAATTGGCCCTTCTCAGGGAGCCACTCAGAAGCGAAGAAGCACCCACACGAGGAGGTGCTTCGATGAAGCTCATTTCGGGTCCGCTCAGCCTCTACACCGCGAAGGTCCGCATCGCGCTCCGCGAGAAGGGCGTCCCCTGCGACCTGTGGAGCGTGCCGTTCTGTCGCGCGACCGGGTACGACCCGAAGCCCGCCGACGTGCTGCGCCTCCACCCGAAGGGTCAAGTACCGATCCTCGTCGACGGCGAGCTCGTCGTCTACGACTCGACGCAGATCCTCGAGTACCTCGAGGAGCGCAATCCGGAGCCGCCGCTCTATCCTTCGGGGGTGACCGAGCGCGCTCGCTGCCGCGAGGTCGAGGCGTACCCGGACGAGGTCTTCTTTCCGAAGGTCTTCGCCCTCGTGCAGGAGGTCTTCTACAAGGCCGATCCCGCGGCGCACGATGCGGATCGCATCGCGGAAGCGCAGCGCGTGATCGGCGAAGACTACGACCGCTTCGAGCGCCGCCTCGCCGGGCGCGAGTGGTTCTGCCCGACCTTCTCGGTCGCGGACATCGCCGTCTTCATGAGCATCAACTACGCGAGCACGCTCGGGTGCCCGCCGCCGGAGAAGCATCGGAGCCTCGCCGCGTGGCTCGCCCGCACGGCGAAGAGGCCGTCCGTCGCGGAGGAGATGCGGCAGATCAGCGCCGACGCGGCCCGAGTGTTCGGCGGAGAGACGCTTCCCGAGGGACCGCGCGCGCTCTGAGCCGAGCTCGAGCGTCGAACGACTCTGCGGCGTGCTGCGCTTGCGGCCGTGCTACGGTTCCGCCCGTGCACGTCGACCAGAAGGCCGAGGTCCGGATCACGCCGCCGCGCTGGCTCATCCCCTGGATCACGAGCGCGCAGGTCTGGATCTACGAGACCAGCAACGGCCGCCTCGGTGCGACGGGCGCGGGCATGCCGCATCTGCTCCTTCGCACGATCGGGAGGAAGTCGGGACGCGAGCTGAACGTCTGCCTTCCCTACTGGCTCGACGAGGACGGCTCGCGCATCGTCGTCGCCTCGTTCGCGGGCGGTCCGAAGAATCCCGCCTGGTACCACAACGTCAAGGACAAACGCGCCAATCCGGACGTGCGCGTGCGCGACCGCGATCGCGTGTTCCGCGCAAGCGTGGACGTGCTCGAAGGGGAAGAGCACGCGCACGTGTGGCGCGCGTTGATCGCGGACCGCCCGTTCTATCAGCGCTACCAGGAGCGGACGGAGCGGCGAATCCCGCTCGTCCGCCTCGTCGAAGCGAGGAGCTGACTCGCGTCAGCGGAGCAGGCTCGCCGGCCCCGTCACGAAAGCACGCGCCGCCGAGCCGTACGCCGGAGTGGGCGTGGGTGTCGGCGAAGGGCTCGGGTACGGGGTAGGCGTGGGTGTCGGCGTCGGTGTCGGTGTGCTCGCGACGGGGCACGCGAGCGGAGCGTTCGCTCGCACGGCTTTCATCGAGGAGGCGGTGTTCTTGCGAAATTGAGCACCCGTCGCCGTCGAGGACTCCGCGCAGTAGCGATCGCTGCCGACGAGGAGCTCCCATCCGACTCCCGGCGTCGGAGCGACCGGCATCGTGTACGAGCTCATCGAGACCGCGGTGAAGGTCTTGCACGTCGCCTTGATCCGCTTCGGCGTGATCGGGATCGAGCGACACGGATCCCCGACGCTCCCGCGCCCGACGTACCGATAGCCGGCACTTCCCGCAGGAGCCCCGAGGCCGAGCCACCGGCTCGCCCGCAGGTGGATCAGCGGGAACGTGCCGGGCGCGCCGATCTTGAAGAAGCGCAGCGAGCCGCCGTGGATCGTCGGGTCTGCCGCGCTCCCCGGCGCGGGTAGCGTGAACATCGTGCTCTTGGGGAGCGGCTTCGCCGAGAGCTTCGCGAGCCGGGGCGCATCGTTCGAGTAGCGCTTGACGATGTGCGCGAGGGCGGGAATGCGCCGATCGATCGCAGCAGCATCCTGGAAGAGCACCAGGAGAAGGCTCGGTACGAACGCGAGGATCCATGGGCGGAGCTTCATCGGGGTCTCCTGCTTTCCTTGCGCTGGCGGACTCTGCCAGGACGGGTGTTTCTCGTGCCGGCTGCGTATCGCGAAGGCCGCGAGGAGATTAACCGGCGCTTCGGCTCGAGCTCCTCGATCTCGTCGATCCGCGATCGGCCTCCACGAACGTCCGATCGTCGCCCTTGCAGTCGTGGGCCCAGCCGTGGCGCAGTGCCCGCATGGGAGACTTCGACGCGGACACGGCGGTCGAGAAGGTGGAGGGCGTCGAGGGCCGCTTCCGTGCGCGGCTCTCGCGCGATTGGGAGATCTGGGGTCCGAACGGCGGCTACGTCGCCGCGATCGCGCTTCGCGCCGCGGGCGCCGCTTCCACGCTCCGTCGCCCCGCGACGTTCTCCGCGCACTTCCTCGCCGTCGCGGATTTCGACTTCGTCGATCTCCAGGTGACGACGCTCCGCGCCGCGAAGCGCGCCGAGTCGCTCCGTGTCTCGATGACGCAGCAGGGACGACCGATCCTCGAAGCGACCGCGTGGATCGTCGGCGACGTCGACGGTCTCGAGCACGACGTCGCGACGATGCCGAGAATGCCCGCGCCTGGGACGCTGAGGTCGCTCGAGGAGCTGATCCCGCCCGAGGACCTGCGGCAGCGCTATGCCTTCTGGAACAACCTCGAGCAGCGGCCAGCGGATTTCGCGCCGTGGTCGGAGCGAGCGCCGGGCGCGCCGGAATGGCGCGAATGGTGCCGCTTCCGGCCGCGCTCGACCTTCGTGGATCCGTTCGTCGACGCCGCGCGCTCTCTCTTGCTGATCGACACGATGGGCTGGCCGGCGACGTGTCGCGCCTACCCGCAGGAGAACGGCTTCATCGCGCCGAGCCTCGACGTCAATGTACACTTTCACCGCCTCGCGCCGGAGGAGGAGTGGCTCCTCGCCGACGCGGTCGCGCCGGTCGCGGCGAACGGTCTGATCGGCACGCAGGGACGGGTCTGGTCCGAGGACGGCAGGCTCCTCGCCTCCGGCACCGGGCAGCTGCTGTGTCGCCCGGTGCCGAAGGA
>VGTG01000183.1 GCA_016874795.1 Deltaproteobacteria bacterium
GTGGGGCCGTGCGAGCCGTGCGACCCGTGCGAGCCGTGCGAGCCGTGCGAGCCGTGCGAGCCGTGCGAGGCGCGCGACCCGTGCGAGCCGTGCGAGCCGTGCGACCCGTGCGACCCGTGCGACCCGTGCGAGCCGTGCGAGCCGTGCGACCCGTGCGAGGCACGCGAGCCGTGCGAGCCGTGCGAGCGGTCGGAATCGAGCTCCACGAGCTCGACGAGATCGAGACCGCCCGCCGCGACGCGCGCGCGAAACTCCTCCTCGTATGTGACGCGACCGAAGTCGATCGTCGTGACCCAGCGCAAGAGCGGCTTCGCGATCTCCGCGAGCTTCGAGCGATCTCGTTCGAACGTTTGTGTAAAGTACATCGCTCCGCTCGGAGCGAGGAGCGTGCGCACGTGCTGGAGCGCGCCGACGGGATCGGGCATCAGCATGAAGCTGCCGCTCCAGTAGACGGCGTCGTACGGGCCGCCTCGATGCTCGGTCACGGACTCGAGGCGAACGTCGACGACTTCCGCGAGGCCGGCGGCCGCGACGCGATCGCGGCAACGACGCACGTAGTCCTCGTCGACGTCGACTCCGACGACGCGGATCCGCTTGCGGCGGAGCGTCGCCGCATGCGCGAGGAGCGCGCCGCCCGTGCCGATGCCGACGTCGAGGAGTCGCGCGTCGCCTGGCAGGCGAGCGAGCACCTCGCCGTACCACGCCGTGGTCAAAGGGAGGATCGCGGTGTCGTAGATCCAGCTCCGGATCGGTCCGAGCGCCATCCCGCGGTTGTACCGCGAATCAGCCCTCGGCGCGCAGGCGCGCTTCGACGGTCACGGACCGCGCGATGCCGGGCACGGGATAGCCGAGGCAGAACGCTTCGACCTCCTCGCGCAGGCGCTCGAGCTTCGTCGCATTCCCCGCGGAGGCGAGCGCTTCCGTGATCGCACGCGCAAGCCGCTCCATCTCGGGCTCCCGCATGCCGCGCGTCGTGACCGCCGGCGTCCCGAGGCGGATGCCGCTCGGCCGAAGCGGCGGCCGCGGGTCGTCCGGTACGATCTGCTTGTTGACCGTGATCGAGACTGCGTCGAGCGTCTCCTCCGCGACCTTGCCGTCGAGCCCGAAGCTCGCTGCGGTGTCGAGCACCATCATGTGGTTGTCCGTCCCGCCGGTGACGAGACGCGCGCCACGTGCAAGGAGCTCGCGCGCGAGTGCGGTCGCGTTCGCGAGCACCTGCCGTGCGTAGACGGTGAACTCCGGCTCGGCCGCCTTGCGCAGCGTGATCGCGATCGCCGCGATCGTGTTCATGTGCGGGCCGCCCTGTAGGCCGGGGAAGACGGAGCGGTCGATCGTGTCCGCGAGCTCCTTCTTGCAGAGCACGAGCCCGGCACGCGGTCCGCGCAGGCTCTTGTGCGTCGTCGTCGTGACGACATCGAAGCCCGCGTCGAACGGGTTCCGCATCGTGCCCGCGGCGACGAGACCGCCGACGTGCGAGATGTCCGCCATCGCGAGCGCGCCGACCTCGTCGGCGACGCGGCGGAACTCCGCGTAATCGTAGTCGCGCGGGTACGACGTGTAGCCGCAGAGCACCAGACGCGGCTGGGTTTCGCGAGCGACGCGTCGCAGCTCCCCGAAGTCGATCGAGCCGTCCGCCGGGTCCGTCTTGTAGCGCACGAAGCGGAAGATCTTCCCCATGTGCGAGACCGGCGCGCCGTGCGTCAGATGCCCGCCGTGCGAGAGATCCATCGCGAGCACCGTGTCGCCCGGCTCGAGCAGCCCGAGGTAGGCCGCCTGGTTCATCGGCGAGCCCGAGAGCGCCTGGACGTTCGCGTGCTCGCAGCGGAACAGCGCGCAGGCGCGGGAGCGCGCGAGGTGCTCGATCGCGTCGGTGTACATCTGGCCGCCGTAGTAGCGACGGCCGGGGTAGCCCTCGGAGTACTTGTTCGTCAGCACCGAGCCGAGCGCCGCGAGGACCTCGGGGTAGGTGTAGTTCTCGGAGGGGATCAGCTCGACGCCGCGCTCCTGGCGGCGCTCCTCCCCGCGGAGCGCGCTCTCGACCTCGGGGTCGTATTCGGCGAGGGCGGCACGGCAGTCGTTTTCGACGGCGTTCATGCGCGCATCGTGCGCTCGGCGCACGCGTTACTCAAATTAAAAGATTTGCGGATGTTGTTCGATTTGATTTAACGACACCATGAAGCCTGCCCAGCTCGACCTGAACAAGCTGCATGTCTTCTTCACCGTGGTGGAGGAGGGCGGCGTCGCCGGCGCGGCGCGCGTCCTCGGCCGGACGCCCTCGGCGGTGAGCCAATCGGTCTCGGGCCTCGAGTCGATGCTCGGCCACCGTCTCTTCGATCGAACGGGGAGGAAGCTCGTGCTGACGCGCAGCGGACAGCTCCTGCACGAGCGTTTCGAGACGTACCAGCAGGGGCTCGCGCGTACGCTCGACGAGGTCGCGAACGAGAAGGGGGAGATTCGCGGGACGGTGCGGATCGGCCTGTTTCTCGGCTTTCCCCGGCAGCGCTTTGCGGACTTCGTCACGGCGTTCGCACGGCGACATCCGGCTGCGGGCATTCGCGTCCACTATGGCTCCGCGGAGGACCTCGCGGCGCGCCTCGTCAAGAACCGACTGGACTTCGCCTTCGCGTTCCGACCGGCGACGCCGCTCGCGGGGATCGTCGCGACGCGCCTCTTCGCGCGCGAGCTCGTGCTCGTCAGCGGGCGGTGCTTCTTTGCGAAAGGCTTCGACCGGGAGGAGCTCGAGCGCGTCCCGCTGATCGACTACTACCAGGGGGATCCGCTCGTGGAGCGGTGGAGCGCGCACCACTTCGGAGCCGGAGCGCCGTCGCTCGAGGTCCGCGTCTGGGCAGCGACGACCGATCTCGTTCTCGACCTCGTTCTCGGTGAAGCGGGCGCCGCCGTGCTGCCGCGCGACCTCGTCGCGGAGCACGAGCGACGGGGCCGGCTGCGCGTCCTCCGGCCCAAGCGGCAGGCGCTGATCGACCACCTCTGGCTGCTCGAGCCCAAGGGAGCGTACCGGGACGTGACCCTCGAGGCGTTCCGGGCCGCCGTCGTCGCCGATCTGGGACGGGGTCCGGTTCGTTAGGCTGCATCTGCACCCAGGCTCGATCCGTTAGCCCAATCCGTGAGCCTGGGTGCAGATGTGCCGTAACGAACCGGACCCCCTTCGTGGTCCCCGTGGTACGGGATCTCATGGTCTCGCGACGCGGCTTCCTCCGGCTGGCCGGCCTTCTTGGCGCCGCCTCGGCCGGTGGTGCGCTCGGGGAGCCGCTCTGTGCGAACGCGGCTGCCGGCAGTCTCGAGTACGACGACGGGAACCGCGAGGTTCCGATCGGCGCGATCGGCGCGCCCGAGCGCGTGGTCGTGATCGGCTCGGGCTTCGCCGGTCTCGCCGCCGCGAACGCGCTCGTGCACGCAGGGGTCGACGTGGTCGTCCTCGAGGCGCGCGAGCGAGCCGGCGGGCGTGCGTGGACCGCGGACGTCGGCGGCGTTCCGGTCGACCTCGGCTGCTCGTGGATCCACGCCCCGATCGGGAACCCGATGCAGCGCTGGGCCGATCAGGTCGGCGTCGGCGTCATCCCGTTCGGCCAGGGGGACGAGATCGTTCCCAACCTCTCCCTTTGGGACGACGTCGGCGGCGGCTGGGCCGGCGAGGACGTGCTCCTCGACGCGCTCGTGCACACCGTTCTCTTCGAGGGAGCGCTGCCGGATCTCCGCGCGGCGTTTCCGCCCGGCAGCGCGCTCGAGCCCGCAATCGAGCGCTACCTCGACGACGCCGCCCTCGCGGGAGACGCGCGCCGGCGCGCCGGCTTCGCGATCCGCTTTCTCGCGGAGCAGTTCTGCGCCGCTTCGACGAGCGACCTCTCGCTCGAGGCGTACCTGAACGGCGGCGCCGCGTACGAGGGCGAGGACGTGTTCCCGGTCGGCGGCTATGCGCGGCTCGTCGCGCCGATGGCCGCGGGGCTCGACCTCCGCTTCGGCGAGAGCGTGCGCGAGGTCGCGTACGACGCGAACGTCGTGTCCGTCGTCACGGACTCCGGCAAGGTGCTCCGCGGCTCGCACGCTCTCGTCACGATCCCGCTCGGTTGTCTGAAGGAGGGGACGATCGCGTTCTCGCCGGATCTCCCGGCGGAGAAGCGCGAAGCGATCCGTCTCGGTGGCTTCGGAAACTTCGAGAAGGTCGCGTTCCGCTTTCCGGAGGCGTTCTGGCTCGCGGAGCGCGATCACTTCCTCTACGCGTCGCGGGAGCGGCTCGAGTACCCCGTCTGGCTCGATTTCACGCGCGTCGTCGACGAGCCGACGCTCGTCATGTTGAGCGGCGGGTCGTTCGCGCGTCGGATCGCGACGACGCCGACGGCCGACGTCGAAGCGCGTCTTCTCGAGATCCTGCGCGACCTCTTCGGCGCGACGATCCCGAATCCGACGGCGCTCACGCGTACGGACTGGGCGAACGATCGGTTCACGCTCGGCGCCTACTCGTACGTGCACCGCGACGCGGTGCACCCGCGGGATCTCGACGCGCGCGCGACACCGGTCGCAGGCCGCGTGCTCTTCGCCGGCGAGGCGACGTCGGCGGATCGCTACGGCTACGCCGACGGCGCGATGTCGACGGGAATTCGCGAGGCGAAGCGTCTCCTCGGCACCGAGTCCGTGCAGCTCGGACCGATCGCGCGCGTCCCGCGGCGTCCGCTGTTCCTTCCCGGCTCGCGCGTGCGCCGCGGGAGCGGTCCCGCGTCCCTGCACACGACGCCGCGCCTTCGCGTCCGTTCCGCTCGGGAGTGACCCAAGACTCGAACTCTCCGCGCGCGCAGCGCGCGGCCGAAAGCGAGCGCAGGAGTGGGGCACAGCTCAGGCTTTGCCGCGTGGGGCGAGGGGCGCGTGCCCCTCGTTGAACTAAACGGCCAGGTTCGGCAGGCGGTAGCCGCGCGCGCGGAGCGTCTCGTTCCACTCGAGGATCTTGTTCCCGATCAGGACCCACGCGATCGAGCCGACGATCAGGATCCCCGTGTAGACCCAAAGGTTGAACTTCTCGAACACGCCCTCGTAGCAGTGGAACAGATCGCAGGTGCCGCCGTAGCGGTAGAGGAACGCGTTGTGCGTCAGCATCTGCCCGAGATAGAGCCCGAACGAGTGTTGACCGAGCCACGATAGGCCCCGCTCGAGCCAGCCGATCCATTCGAGGCGTGACATCACCCAGAGGAGCACGACCGTCAGCGGCAGCTCGAGGAAACGGTCGGCGACGCGCCAGAAGCTCCCGAGCCAGATCCGCTCCTGGATGACGTATCCCAGCGCCAGGCACGCGCACGAGACGATCAGCCCGCGCACGCCGATCCGCGAGACGCGCCCGACGAGCAGCATCCCGAACGCGACGTGCACGAAGAAGCGGGGCGGGAACACGAGCCAGCCGGGGATGCCGAGCCACTGGCGGAGCGGATGGACGAAGATCAGCGTCCACAGCGTCACGACGAAGCAGATCGCGAAGAAGACGTGCGGGCCGAAGCGCCGCGCGAGCCAGTGGAACAGCGGGAACACGACGACGAACTGCACGATCAGTGTGACGAACCAGCTCGTGCCGATCTGGTTCAGGTATCCGATGAAGTGCCAGAACGGCAGCCCGAGCGTGATGCGCACCATCGGCTCCGGCGGCTGCAGGATCGCGACCATCACCCACCACACCGCGGCGGTCGCCCACGCGGGGACGAGGATCCGCTTCAAACCGCGCCGGTACCACAGGCGCATTCGTCCAGCCGGCGGTTGACGGCGAAACCAGCTCTCCGAGTTGAGGCCGAAGAGAACCAGGAACACCGGCACGGCGTGGTAGAAGAGGAACGTCATCCACCGCGAGTCGGCGAGCACCCACGAGTGGATCAGCGTCACGCCGAGGATCGCCCAGCCCTTGACCATGTCGATCGAGGCGAGACGCTCGCGGTGATCGGACGAAAGGGGCGCCGCCCCTCTCGGGTTCTCGGTGGTCATCGAAACGGGGCTCAGCGCATGCGCGCGATCACCTGATCGGCGAACTCCTCGAGGGACCTTTTCTTGACGTCGAGGGGCTGCACGTAGCCGCCGTGCCGGACCCACGGCGCCGTCATCACCGCGGTCGCACCGAGGTCCTCGAGCTCGCGATACCCGTCGACGCCGGAGCGATCGCGGCATGTGACGACGTACTCGAACGGCTCCTTCTCGCGGCCGTACTCGCGGCGGAGCTTCTGCAGCGCACCGATCGAGCGCTTCAGATCTTCGTAGTTGCTCGGCGGCGAGAGCCAGCCGTCGCACTTTCGCGCCGTGCGACGGAGCACGCGCTCTGCCGATCCGCCGCTGTAGATCGGGACGGGGCGAGTCGGCGCCGGGCTCATCTGCAGACGGCCGAAGTCGTAGTGCTCGCCGTGGTGCTCGACCATCTCGTTCCGCCAGAGCTTCCGGAGAACGTCGATCATCTCGCTCGTGCGCGAGCCGCGTGTCGCGAAGTCCTCGCCGGTCAGGTCGAACTCGTCCTTCATCCAGCCGGAGCCGATGCCGAGGATCACGCGGTCGTTCGAGAGGACCGCTGCGGTGCCCGCGGCCTTCGCGACGACGAAGGGGTTGCGTGCCGGGAGCACGTAGACGTTCGTCACGAACCGGATCCGCTCGGTGACCGAAGCGAGCGCGCCGATCGTGACGAAGCAATCGGGCCACGAGGTGCTCGAGTCCCAGAACGGCTTCCCGTCCGGCGTGTAGGGG
This sequence comes from Deltaproteobacteria bacterium, assembly GCA_016874795.1. Taxonomy (GTDB): domain Bacteria; phylum Desulfobacterota; class Binatia; order UBA12015; family UBA12015; genus VGTG01. The sequence continues at coordinate 6,721 of VGTG01000183.1, forward strand.
TAGGGCGTCGAGAGCTCCTCGGGGAACACGAGGTGGTCGGAGAGCGACAGCATGTCCCATCCCGTCGCGTCCGCGTGGCGCGCGAGCGGGGCGAGCTCGGAGGGACCGCTGAAGGCGAGCGAGCAGAGGAACTTCATCGAGCGTCTCCCCGACCGAAGTCGACAGGGCGGCCGCGCCGGTATTCGCGAAGGAGAAGGCGCGCGACGGTCGCGCGGTGGACCTCGTCGGGCCCGTCGTAGATGCGCGCGAGGCGCGCATGGCGATACATGCGCTCGAGGGGCGTGTCCGCGGTGACGCCCATCGCGCCGTGTACCTGGATGGCGCGGTCGATCGCGTCGTGCAGCATCGCGGCGCCGACCACCTTGATGATCCCGATCTCGACGCGCGCCGGATCTCCCTGGTCGATCTTGTGCGCGGCGTCGAGCGTCAGGAGGCGGCACGACTGGATCTCCGCAGCGGTGTCGAACACCATGTTCTGGATGAGCTGCTTCTCGGAGAGCGGCGTTCCGAAGGCTTGCCGCGTGTTCGCGCGCTCGCACATCAGGTCGAAGGCGCGCTGCGCCTGGCCGAGCCAGCGCATGCAGTGGAAGATCCTTCCCGGGCCGAGGCGCTGCTGGGCGATCAGGAAACCGTGGCCGCGCTCGCCGAGGAGATTCGCGCGCGGCACGCGCACCTCGTCGTAGAGGACCTCGCAATGCCCGCCGAGGATGCCGAGCACGGGCGTCTCGCGGACGATCGTGTAGCCCGGCGTATCGGTCGGCACGACGATCATGCTGAACGCGGAATGATCGGGCGCTTCCGGCTCGGTGCGTGCCATCACCGTCGTGTAGGCGGCGACGTTCGCTCCCGTCGTGAACCATTTGCGGCCGCGGATCACCCAGTGATCGCCGTCGAGCGTCGCCGTGGTGCGGAGCTGCGTCGGATCGGAGCTCGCGACTTCCGGCTCCGTCATCGCGAAGCTCGGAAAGATCTCGCCGGCGACGAGCGGGCGCAGGTAGCGCTCGCGCCACTCGGGAGAGGCGTGCAGGTTCAGCATGATCGAGTCCTGCAGGCTGTGCGTGCCGAGCGCGATCATCGCGTGCTCGGAGCGCCCGACGACCTCGTTCACGTACACGTAGTCGAGGAAGGGAAGGCCGCCGCCACCGATCTCCTTCGGATGGCCGAGGGCCCAGAGCCCGTCCTTCTTCGCCTCACCCATCAATCCCGCGAGGGCGTCGCGTCCGGCGTCGCCGCCGGCGTGCAGGACGTCCTCGAGCGGGTACACGCGCTCCTCGATGAATTGGCGCACGCGTTGCCGGATCGGTCGAACGTGCTCGGGAACCTCGAAGCTCATCGCTTGCTCCTTTCCCGGTCGCTTAGCCCGCACGATCGCATGATGCGAGTGACGGGAGCCGAGGTGCCGAGCGCCGGCTCGCGAGCTAATCCAACGCGAGAGACGCGTTGCGTCGGCGCACATGTACGCCGTCAAGGAGATCTACTACACGCTGCAAGGCGAGGGTGCGCGCTGCGGCCGTCCCGCCGTGTTGTGCCGCTTCGCGGGCTGCAATCTCTGGACGGGGCGCGAGGAGGATCGCGCGGAAGCCGCCTGCCGGTTCTGCGACACCGATTTCGTCGGCACGGACGGACCCGGAGGCGGCCGCTTCGCTTCCGCGGACGACCTCGCCGCGGCGATCGCGCGCGTGTGGGAATCCGGCTCCGGCGAAGCGCCCGCGGGCGAAGGCGAGAGTGCTGCGTACGTCGTCTTCACGGGCGGCGAGCCGCTCCTGCAGCTCGACGAGGCGGTCGTCGAAGCGTGTCATCGGCGCGGCTTCGAAGTCGCGGTCGAGACGAACGGGACTCTCCCGGCACCGGCCGGCATCGACTGGATCACGGTCAGCCCGAAGCCCGACGCGCAGCTCGTGTTGACCTCCGGCGACGAGCTGAAGCTCGTCTACCCGCACGAGGTCACGCCCGAGAGCGTCGCCGCGCTCGACTTCTCGCTCTTCTATCTACAGCCGATGGACGGCCCCGATCGCACCCGCAACACCGTTCTCGCGATGGAGTACTGCCGGCGGCACCCGCGGTGGCGCCTGAGCCTGCAGACGCACAAGCTCCTCGGGATTCCCTGAGCGCAGGTGTCGCGTCTCGGAGCGGGGCCCAAGACGCGAACCCTCCGCGCGCGAAGCGCGCGGCCGAGCGGCCGAGCGGGCGAGCGGGGGAGTGGGGGAGTGGAGAAGGCGTGGCTTTGCCGCGCCTTCGGCGAGGGGGCGGTGCCCCCTCGCTTGAATCAGTTCGTCCAGGCGCAGGAGACCGAGTCGTCGATGTGGCGCGAGCCGGCCTGTGCCGTCGACCGCAGCGTGCGTCTCGCGTCGCTCGTGCACGGCATGCTGGCGACGAACACGTCCGTCATCCTGTTGTCGTCCGCGGTGACGAGTTTCGCGGCCGAGCTCTTGTACGAGATCGTCGAGCCATCGCCGGAGATCGCCGGCGAAGCGCTGCACGAGTCGCCCGACATGCCGTGGCGGTTCTCGCTCACGCGCGTGATCTTCTTGCTCGAGCGGTCGGCGACGAAGACCTGGATCCCGTGGTACGGGTTGTCGCGGACGAGCTGCAGCGAGTTGCTCTCGAACGTCACGAAGCGGCCGTCGGCCGAGATCGACGGATTGTCGCTCGTGCCCGGGCTCGACCAGCATCGGAACCAGTCGCCCTTCCGGCCGCACCGCGAGTAGCGCAGCCGCGTGTCGACGCGCTCCCGCGTGCCGAGGTCGCGATGAGCGAGCCAGATCTGGCCGCTTGCGACGCCGCGGAAGGCGACGAGCGCGCCGTCGCCCGTGATCGAGGGATTGTCCGCGTACTCGCCCGGGCCGCTGAGAAGAGTCGTCACGCGCGCCTCGCGGTCCGTCACGTAGATCCCGGTCTCGCCCGGTGTCGCGCCGTTGAGCGCCGCTTCGTACGCGACGAAGCGGCCGTTCGCCGAGATCGCCGGGTCGCCGGGTCGCCGGCGCCGCGATGCGGCTCGCCACCCTCGAGGCTCTCGCTCACGCGGCTCACCTGGCCCGTCGCGAGATCGGCGACGAAGACGTCCATCACGCCGTTGTCGTCGCCCGCGACGAGGTTCGTCGCGACGCTCGCGAACGCGACGAATCGTCCGTCGGCCGACACCTCAGGCGCGAAGCTCGTCCCGTTCGCGTCGCCGCCGCCCGGATTCACGCTCACGCGCTTCGTCGCGTTCGTGAGCCGGTCGTGCACGAAGACGTCGGCCGAGTCGTTGTGGTCGCCCTCGACGAGGTTCCACGCGGCGCTCTCGAACGCGACGACCCTCCCGTTCGCCGAGATCGACGGTGCGAAGCTGTCGCCCTTCGCCTCCGCGCCGGTCGAGCTCACGCTGGCGCGTGCGACCGTGCCGGCGCGCCGATCGCGCACGAAGATGTCGGTGTTCGTGCGCGTGTCGCCGGGGACCATCGTCGCGGCGTCGCTCTCGAACGCGACGAACCGCCCGTCGGCCGAAAGCGCCGACCGGAGGGAGGCGCCTTGCACCTCGCGGCCGCTCGCATCGACGCTGGCGCGCTCGCTCTCGATCGCGAGAGCCGGAGCTCCCGTGGCGGCCAGGAGGCACACCACTGCCGTGAATGTCTGTATTTTGGGTTGCAACGTAGACCTCCTTTTCGCGTCCGCCCAAGACGCGAGAGTGGTTTGACGCAGGCCTCTATCACGGCGGAGCCAGTTCGGGCGAGGCGGTACGTGGGGGATTCCGACCCCTCGCTGGCGAAGGCTGTGGCGTTCCATGACACGCGGCAGGCCCGTCGAGACCGCGGCCGGGGGGAAAATCGCCCTTCCGCCATGGCGTGGAAGTTGCGGTTGCGCGCCGCTTCATGGGCTTCGAGCTTCGCGCGAGCGGCAACGTTCCGGCTCCACCGGGCCGGGTCTGGGCTCAGCTCCTCGACCGGGACCGGATCCCGGGCTGGCTGGAGGGGATCGCCACCGTCGGCGGGGAAGGGGAGCGGGTGCTGGTCCGTCGCGAGCAGGACCCGGCCTCGATCCAGGGCCGAGTGTCCGACTTCGACCCCAGGCGCCGGCTGGCGCTCCGCTTCGCCGAGCCGACCTCGCTCCTGCGCGAGGTCCGGATCGAGATCGCACTCGCGGATGCGGACGGCGGCACCGACTACGACGTCCGGGTCCATGCCGAGCCCCGCGGCGTCGGCTCGCTTCTCTCGCCGCTTCTCCGGTTCCGCTCCGAAGTCGCCCTCGTCCGTGCGGTCGGAGGTTTTCGCGCCGCACTCGACGACGGTCGCGAGAGAGAGCGACGCTCGCGAAGTTGGCTTCAACGCGGCGCGGCGCCGCTCGCGACTCCCGAGGAGACGCGCCTCGCCGCTTCCGGCTAGCTAGCCTGCATTTCTCACCAGATCCCTACTGCGGCGGCCGATAGCACCGAATCTTCGCGAGCTTCTCCCTCCGGGCTCCTCGACGTACTGTTCAAGTACGCCTGCG
>VGTG01000184.1 GCA_016874795.1 Deltaproteobacteria bacterium
GCGGCGGCGCGGGGCGCTTTCGCGTCGCTTGGCGCTCCGCGAGAAGCCGATCCATCTTGATGTTCAAGTTGACGAGGCTTCCCTGGAGCGCCTCGACCTTGCTCATCAGCTTCGCGTAATCGCTGCGCGTCGGGAGGTTCAACGCGCCGAGCAGCCGCTCGACGTTCTTGTCGACCTGACCCTTGGTGCGGGCGGCGCTCCGAAGAGCGGAGGCGAAAGCGTCGGTCACGCGGGGATTGGACAAAACCTCGTCGGCCACCTGACCGACCTTCTCCTCGCCGGCCTCCACCAACCACTGCCACAGGCTGTCCGGCGTCTTGCGGTTCCCCATTGCCTCGCGCCCTTCTCGACGGGCGATCGGCGCCGTCGCGGTGCTCGATCCAGAGCTGGTCTTCCACTACAGTTCGCCCCGCGAGGCGGTCAAGGTGGACACGGTGGCCATGATCCTCGGGACGCTCACGGGTCTCGCCTTCGTCGCGCCCGAGCTCGAGCCGCGCGTCACGGTGACGACCGGCGTCGCGATGCAGATCACGTACGCGATCATCTGCCGCATCTTCGCGGCGCAGCGCGGCCGTGCGCCGCGTGCCTGGCTCGTCGCCGGGTTCTGCACGGGCTTCGTCGCGGTGGTCGCTCTGCTCGTCCTCGGAGATCGCGAACGGAGCCCGACATGAGCCCCGGCGCTCGGGCGCCACGCGGCACCGATCACGGTCGGCCGGCGTGGATCGCTCGGAGCCTGCGGATCTCGCGCTTCCTCGGCGCGATGCTGCTCGCACTCGTCGCGGCCGAAGCGACCGTGCGGATCGGCGTGCGCTTCCTTCCCGGCGTCCGCATGCTCGCCGAGCCGCACGGCGCCCGGAGGAACGAGCCGGAGACGTTCGCCGAGTTCCAGCGCGCGTACCGCGAGCATCTGATTCCGAATCGCTCGTGGTACGGGTTCCCGTGCAACTCGCTCGGGTTCCACGATCGCGAGTTTGCCGCGGAGGTCCCACCGGGGACGCTGCGAGTCGTCGCGCTCGGCGACTCCTTCACCTACGGGCTCGTTCCCTACTCCCGCTCCTATCTCGCCCTCGCCGAGGCGCTTCTGGTCCTCGCGTGGGATCGCGGCGACGGCGAGAAGGCGGTCCAGCTCGACAACCTCGGCGTCCCGGCCTCGGGGATCACCGACTACCGCCTCGTCTACTCCTTCGTCGGCCGCGCGCTCGAGCCGGACGTCGTCCTCGTGACGCTCTACCTCGGGAACGATCCTCGCGACTTCGTCGATCCGGTGCACTTCGGCCCGGAGCGCGTGCTGCCGGCTTCCTACCTGCTCACGTTCGCGGGGCGCGCGGGCCGTCTCTTCCAGGAGCAGCTCCGCTCGAAGGGCGAGGCCGGAGGAGGCGAAACCACGCCGAACGGCGCGATTTCCGCGGCCGCCGTGCCCGGCGCCGCTCCACGTGCCGTCAGGTACTCGGACGACGAGGGCGCTTTCGCGCGGCCGAGCTTCTCCGACGAAGCGTTCGCGCCGATCCTGCGCCGGGAGCTCGAGATGCTCGCGCGACCCGGCACGCCGCTTCCGGGGCCGGACTGGGACGGCTTCCGGCGCGCGCTGGCCGCGCTCGTCGACGACGTGGAGCGCGACGGCGCCCGCGTCGTTCTCGCGCTCGCGCCCGCACGGCTGCAGATCTACCCCGACGAGCTACGCGCTACCGCGGCTCGCGAAAGCGTTTCGCTGGCGGACGTCGACCCCGATCTGCCGAATCGCGAGGTCGCCGCCTTCGCGAAGGAGCGCGGTCTGTCGCTGATCGATCTGACGCCCGCTTTGCGTGATGCTCGATCGAGCGGCGGTCGCCTCTATCGCCCGAACGACACGCACTGGGGACTGCGCGGGAACACGATCGCTGCCGCCGAGCTCGCGCGAAGGCTCGCCGAGCTCGATCTCCCGAGGCCGGCCTCGTGATTCGACGTGAACTCTCGTTCCTCGCGCTCGGCGTCCTCGCGTCCCGTCGAAGCCTCGCCCGATCAGGCAACCAGCCCGGCGAAGTTCGTGCGCAGGATCCGGCCCTTGTCGCCGTCGTCGAGCCCTTCGAGCTCCTCCGCGAACTCCCGCGGCCACAAGAGGCCCTCGGGATGCGGATAGTCGGAGCCCGCGAGGACCCGCGTCGGGCCGAGAGCGCGCGCGAGCCCGACGACGTCGTCCTCGAAGAACGGCGAGACCCACACGTGCCTCTGCAAGAGCTCGCTCGGGCGCGCCGGCGGCGTCCCGAACCGCCACATGTCCTTGCTGAAGAGCCGCCCGATGTGGTCGAGCTTCCGCAGGAGCGGCGCGACCCACGACGAGCCGTACTCGACGCTCAGGATCCGCAGCTCGGGGAAACGACCGAAGAGGTTGTCGGCGACGAGCGCCGTCAGCGTGTCCGTGATCGGCCGCTCCGTGAAGGAGAGGTAGTACTCCATCAACGAGTGGCGGTGCGACGGCGGGTGCGGCCGGAGACCCCAGGCCGGGTTGTACATCTCGGAGAACGGTGTCCGTCCGATGTGGTAGACGACGTTCAGCCGCGCTTCCTGGCAGCGCGCCCAGAACGGATCGAAATACGGATCCGCCGGCGAGCGGCCGCTCACCGGCCCCGCGGTGAGTACGGCGAAGCGCGCTCCTGCCGCGAGGAGACGGTCGAGCTCGCGCAAGCACTCGCCCTGATCGAACAGCGACAGGAGCGGCGCACCGTAGATGCGCCCGTCAGCGCCGTAGCCCCAGTCCTCCTCGAGCCAGCGATTGAACGAGCGGATCGTCGGATAGAGCACGTCGGCGTGCGCCGGCTCGCGGAGCTGCGGCTCGATGCCGACGCCTGCCGTCGGCAGCATCAGGCACGCGTGCACCTTCTGCTCGTCCATCTTTCCGAGGCGCGTCTTCCGATCGGTGAACTCCGCGTAGTCGAGGCCGTTGATCGGATTCAGGCTCGGGCTGCCGCCCTCGTCGGTCGTGCCGCGGAGGAACTCGCGCATCAAGCCGGGAGCGCCGATGCTGTCGGCGGCGCCGACGCTGAAGAACTCACAGCGTTCGGACCCGACGTACATCCGTCCCGGGCCCTCGCCCTTGCGCTCGATCCAGACCGTCCGCTGCTTGAAGCGCTGCTCGATGTGACGGGTGAAGCAGTCGTCGGGCTCGTAGTAGTGGTTGTCGGCGTCGTTGATCCAACCCGCTTCGAGGCTCATGAGATCTCCTTGTCGATTCGTTCCGCTGGCGCACCGCCTCGCTCGGCGACGACGAAGGCCAGCGCGAGCCCGGCCGCGTGCGTCAAGGACAGAGCGAGGCGTGCGATCCCGAGGTGCTGCGCGCGTGCAGCCGCAGGCCCGTGCAGCCGCAGCTCCGGCGCCTCGCCCGACCTACGCACGACCTCGATGTCGAGCCAGCCGGCGTGCCGGCCCCAGCCGACGCCGAGCGCCTTCATCGTCGCTTCCTTCGCGGCAAAGCGCGCCGCGTAGCTCTGCGCCCGGCCGCGGCGCCGGCTCTCGCAGTACGTCTGCTCGCCGGGCGTGAAGATGCGGTCGCGCAGCCGGTCGCCGTAGGAAGCGTCGAGCGCGCGCTCGATCCGGTCGATCTCGGCGATGTCCACGCCCGTCGCGACGATCACTTCGGCCTCGTCCTCAGCACGCGCTGCAGGAGCGACACGTCGCGACGTCGCAGGGCGCCGTCTCGCGCTCGAGGAGCGCCTTTCGCCACTCCGCGAGGAGATAGCTCTTGGCGACGGTGTGATCGATGAAGTCCCACGGCAGGACCTCGTCCGGAGCGTAGCGGCGGTGGACGAACTCGTCCGGCGAAGGACAGGCACCGACTCCGCCGTCGGCGACCGCACGGCGCAGGACGGGCCAGTGGCGTCCGCCGGCGCGATGCACCGCTTCGAGGATGTCGCCGACGCGACGGTCACCGCGCGAGAGCAGCGTCTGCCAGTACGCCTCGCGCGGCGACTCGAGGTCGACCGAAGCGCCGGGGATGCTCTTCGCGTCGTCCCGCAGGAGACGCGCGCGGTCGCGCAGCACGTCGATCCGCTGCATCGGCTCCCACTGGAACGGCGTCCACGGCTTCGGCACGAACGGGTTGATCGAGAGCGTCAAGCGCCCGACGCCGGAGAGCCGCGCGCGGATCTTCCTCGCGAGGTCCGCGATCGCGCGCACGTCGTCCTCGGTCTCCGTCGGGAGGCCGATCATCGCGTAGAGCTTGAGCGTGCGGACGCCGCCCTGCCCGAGGAGCTCGGCTGCGCGAAGGATCTCGTCCTCGGTCAGGTTCTTGTTGATCACGCGCCGCATTCGCTCGGAGCCTGCCTCGGGCGCGATCGTCACCGAGCGCGTCTTGCCGCGGTCGAGCGCCGCCGCGAGCATCGGGCTGATCAGGTCCGCTTTCAGCGAAGACGGCGAAGCGCGTCCGCCGTGGTCGGCGATCGTCCGGCAGAGGGACGCGATGCCGGGATGGCTCGCCATCTCCGCCCCGACGAGGCCGATCGTCGAGCGCTTCGGCAACGCCTCCTTCACGATCACGTCCCGCAAGGAGGCGAGGCTCCGATGCCGCACCGGGCGGTACATGAAGCCCGCGGCGCAGAAGCGGCAGCCCCACTCGCAGCCGCGGCTCGCCTCGACGAGGAACATGTCGCCGAAGACCGCTTCGGGCGAGAGGATCCGGGACTGCGTCGGCGCGTCGTCGAGGCGCGCGACGTACCGGCGCCGGACGCGGGAATCAGACGGACGGGCCGGAACATACGCGCCCTCGATCGCCGCAGAGGCTTCGAGGAGCTCGCTTCGCCGGACGGTCGCCGCGTCCTGCAGCGCCGAGAGCCACTCCGGCACCATCTCCTCGCCCTCGCCGACGAGGAACAGATCGACGAAGTCGGCGAGCGGCTCCGGGTTCAGGAAGACCGCGGGCCCGCCGGCGACGACCAGCGGCTCGCGCTCGCCTCGCTGCGCACTACGGAGCGTGATGCCGGACGCCGCAAGCACGTCGAGGACGTGCACGTAGTCGGTCTCGAAGGAGATCGAGAACGCGACCACGTCGAAGCTCGAAAGCGGCCGCCGGCTCTCGAAGGAGCGAAGCTTCTCGCGAGTGCCGCCGTCCGGCACGAAGGCGCGCTCGACCGCGACGCCCGAGCCCGCGAGGATCCCGTAGATCGCCTGGAACCCGAGGTTCGCCATCCCGACGGGATAGGTGTTCGGGTAGACGAGGCAGACCGAAAGATCCGAGCCGGCCGTGGGGCGCGGTCCGAGATGCACCTCTTCCGCGAGGCGGCGCCGGTCGCGCTCTTCCGTCCGGAGCTCCACGACGAAACGGTAGCGCCCGGGCCACACCGGCACCAGCCGGCGTGTCGCCGCCCACCGCGGCCGTCCCGCCCCGCGACGTCAAGTCGCCTCCTCCCCCGCGAACGACTTTGCGAAGAGATCTCGAAGCCGTGCCTCTCGCCCTCCGGCCACGGCGGCTCGAGTCCGCTCCACGAGCTTCGCATCGAGAGTCCGCTTCCCGACGCGCAGCGTAGATCTTCGCCGCGCGATCCTCGGCCGAAGAACGCAATCGAGACGACGGGGGAGCTTCCGCGACCATCGCCGCGGAAGCTCCCCCGTTTCATCGCTCAGTCGGCCTGCTTCCGCAGGAACGTCGGGATGTCGTACTCGCTCGACTCCTCGACGGGATTCGCCACCTCGGGCTCGTCGCTGCCGGCGCCGCGGCGGTGCCACGTCGGGTTCTCGCCGTCGTCGACGAGAAGGCCCATGCGCACGACCGGACGCCCGCCGGCCGGGACCTTGTCGGGCTTCGTGCGTGCCGCCGCGATCGGCGTCGGCACGGTGCCGCGGCGCAGATCGGGACGGAGCTCCGGACGCGCCGTCGGCGGCGCGAACGGCTCGGCCGCGGCGAGCAGCTCGCTCGCCGCCTCGCCGAAGCCGGTCGCGATGACGGTGATGCGCAGCTTGTCGCCCATCGTCTCGTCGATCACCGCGCCGAAGATGATGTTCGCATCCTCGTGCGCCTCTTCCTGGATCAGCGTCGCGGCCTCGTTCACCTCGTGCAGTGAGAGGTCGCTGCCGCCGGTGATGTTGATCAGGACGCCGCGCGCTCCCTGGATCGAGATGTCGTCGAGCAGCGGCGAGGAGATCGCGCGCTGCGCCGCCTCGACGGCGCGGTTCTCGCCCTCGGCGATCGCGGCGCCCATCATCGCCATGCCCATCTCGCTCATGATCGTGCGCACGTCGGCGAAGTCGAGGTTGATCAGCCCGTGCACCGTGATCAGATCGGCGATGCCGCGCACTGCCTGCAGCAGCACGTCGTCCGCCTTCCGGAACGTCTCGAGGATCGGCATGTTGCGGCTCGAGACCGAGAGGAGGCGCTGGTTCGGGATCGTGATCAGCGTGTCGACGGAATGCTTCAGCTCGCGGATGCCCTCCTCCGCTTGCCGCATGCGCCGCTTGCCCTCGAAGAGGAAGGGCTTCGTCACGACGCCGACGGTGAGGGCGCCCATCTCCTTCGCCACGCCGGCGATGATCGGCGCGCCGCCGGTGCCGGTGCCGCCGCCCATACCCGCCGTGATGAACACCATGTCGGCGCCCGCGAGCAGATCGCGAAGGACGTCGACGTCCTCGCTCGCGGCTTGACGGCCGACCTCCGGGTTCGCGCCGGCTCCGAGCCCCTTCGTGAACTGCCCCCCGAGCTGGATCTTGATCGGGGCGAGGTTCGCAGCGAGCGCTTGCGCGTCCGTGTTCGCGGCAATGAAATCCACGCGCGGCATGCCGGACTGGATCATCGTGTTGACCGCGTTTCCGCCGCCACCGCCCACACCGATGACCTTGATGCGCGCGCTCGCGTGATCGGCCCCTATCTCGTTCATCCGAAGCCTCCTCGAATCATCCACTCATCCGCGCACCGCTCGACCGAACGTCGAGCCATGCACCCCTCCCCGGATCAAAAAAACTCCCGAAACCAATCCCCCATGCGCGTTCGGACCTTCGCAATCATTCCCGCCGAAGCCGGACTGATCACCGCGTCGCTTCCCATCCGAGCCGCAAGCTGGAGAAGACCCACCCCGGTCGCATACGCCGGACCGCTGACGATGTCACCTAGTCCACCCGTGCGTCCGGGTGAACCGATGCGGACCGGCAGATGAAACACGCGCTCCGCGACGGTCGCAATGTGATCGAGACCCGCCGTTCCGCCCGTGAGAACGATGCCGGCGCGCAGATGACCGTCGGCGCGCGCGTCCGCGACCTCGTTCGCGACGAGATTCAGGATCTCCTCGACGCGCGGCTCGATGATCTCCGCGAGGATCTGCCGCGACAGAACACGCGGGCCACGTCCGCCGACGCTCGGAACCTCGATTCGCTCGTCGGAGCGCACCGCGCTCGCGACCGCGCAGCCGAGACGCTGCTTCAGCTTCTCGGCCTCGCCCGGCGGCGTCTGCAGCCCGGCGGCGATGTCGTTCGTGATGTGGTTGCCGCCGAGCGGAAGCACCCACGTATGCTGTACGGCGCCGCCCTCGTAGATGAGGAGGTCGGTCGTGCCGCCGCCGATGTCGATCAACGCGACGCCGAGCTCGCGCTCCTCGGCGGTGAGGACCGCCTCCGCCGACGCGAGAGGCGCGAAAATCACTTGAGAAACCGCGATCCCGCTCTTGTTGCAGCACTTGATCACGTTCTCGACGACCGGCGTCGAGCCGGTCTGCACGTGCACGCGCGCTTCGAGCCGAACCCCGGCCATGCCCTCCGGCTCGCGGATCCCGCGCTGGTCGTCGACGACGTACTCCTGCGGAAGCACGTGCAAAATGTGGCGATCCGGCGCGAGCCGGACGGCACGGGCCGCCTCGAGGACGTGATCGATGTCCGAGGACGTCACCTCGCGGCCCCGGATCGGCACCATCCCCTGGCTGTTGAAGCCGTTGACGTGGTTCCCGCTGACGCTGACGACGACGCTCTGGATCTCGCAGTCCGCCATCACCTCGGCTTCGTGCACCGCGCGACGGATCGACTGGACGGTCTGCTCGATGTTGACCACGACCCCGCGCCGCATGCCGGCCGCGGGAGCGGTGCCGAGCCCGATCACCTGCGGCTCGTGGTCCTGCATGGCCGCGAGAAGCACGGCCGTCTTGTGGGTCCCGAGATCGAGGGCGACGTGGAATGCCTGCTTGCGCCCCATCGGCGTCACGCCGTTCCTTCTTCCGCCCAGCGCGCGACGACGAGCTCGGGATCGCGGACGTCGAGGTCGCCTGCGGGCGGCTCCTCGCCGAAGAAGCCGTGATCGCGGGCGTTCGCGAGGACGGTCTGCAAGGCGCCCAGCTTCTCGTCCCACGCGCCCCAGCCGAAGCGTACGACGAGCCTGCCGTCGCTGCTGAAGACGACGAGCTCCGGCTCGTACGCCGGCGGCGTGCCGGCACGAAGTGTGACCTCGGACACGCCGATGCCGCCGAGCCCCGCCTCGAGCCGTGTCGCGACGTCGACGGCCTCGGCGAGGATCCGGCGCGGCAGCGCCGAGGCGTCGCCCAGTGCTTCGGGCGCCGGCTCCGGGACGAAGGCGACCTCGGTCTTCGGAGCGTCGGCTTTCGCTCGAGCGGCCTTTGCGAGCGCCGGCTTCGCCGGCGGCTCGGGCGGACCGACGAAGGGCTCGCCCTCGGTCACGACGGTCACGATCGGAAGCGCCGCAGTCGGCTCGGCGCGCTCGAACAGCACGCCCTCGTCGTCGGCGAGGTAGAAGCCGCTCGCGTCGCGCACCATCGCGCCGGGCTCACGCTCGAGGACGGTCACCTCGATCCGGTTGGGCAGGATGCGTCGCACATGCGCGTCGGCGATCGGGGGGTGCTGCCGAAGGCTCTCTTCGAGGGCCTGCGGCGAAGCGCGCCAGATGCTTTCCCCCTCCACCATACCCAGCCACATCCGCACCCGTGCCTCCGGTACGCGCTCGGTTCCCCGAACCTCGACGCGGCGCACGGTGAAGTACCGATGGTCTTTGCAGTAGCGCATAATCGGGCCGGCTGTAAAGCACGCGACCAGGAACACGCCCAAAAAAGAGACGTTTCTCGGCCGCCGCAGGAACCCCCACGCGCTCGCCGCGAGCTTCGCCGGGTTCACGCGCCGCACGCGCACGGGCTTCGCGGTGCGGCTCGGCACGCGGCGGGGGCTCACGACGGTGCCTCGAGACGCGTCTCGCGCACGCCGAGGGACGCACGGTCGAGAAGCATCTCGATCAGATCCGCGAACTCGATCCCCGCGTAGCGCGCCATCGCCGGATACCAGCCGAGCTCGTGGAGCCCGGGAAGCGTGTTGCACTCGAGCGTGAAGAGCTCGCCGTCCGGACGGACGCGCAGGTCGACGCGGCTGTACGACTCGGCGAGGAGCACCCGGTGGCTCGCGAGCGCCGCCACGAGGACGGGCTCGTACAGGTCGCCGAGCGGCGCCGGGATGCGGAACTCCTCGCGCCCGGGCGAGTACTTCACGTCGTAGGTGTGGAACTCGTCGCCGAGCGCCACCACCTCCATCGCGGCGAGCGCCCGGTCGTCCAGAATCGCCACGGTCACCTCCCGTCCGGGGATGAACTCCTCGATCAGCACGTCCGTGTCGTAGGCGCGGGCATGCGCGAGCGCGCCCTCGAGCGCCGCCGGATCGCGCACGAGCGACACGCCGTTGCTCGAGCCCTCGCCCCGCGGCTTGACGATGACCGGGAAGCCTCCCGTCCACGCCGGTGCCGTCTTCTCGTTGACGAGGATTCCACGCGGCGTCGGGACGCCGCTGCGCTCGAGGATCGTCTTGCTGAGCCACTTGTCCATGGCGACGGCGCTGCCGAGGACGCCCGTGCCCGTGTAGGGGATGCCCACGACCTCGAGGAGGCCCTGGATGCAGCCGTCCTCGCCGTAGCGCCCGTGGAGCGCGTTGAAGGCGACGTCGATCCGCGCGGACGAGAGCGCCTCGGCGACGCGGCGGTCGACCGGGATCGACTCGACCGTGTAGCCCCGCCCGCGAAGCGCCAGGGCGACGCACCGAGCGCTCCGATCCGAGATCTCCCGCTCGGACGAGAGTCCGCCCGAGAGCACTCCGACGCGAGCCCCGCGAAATTTTCCGATCACTCGCGGCTCCACCACCTCGTCCCCTACCCTCTCACCACTCGCCGACCAGGCGGACCTCGGGCTCGAGCCAGACACCGCGCGCCGCCCAGACGCGATCGCGCGTCAAGTCCATCAGTGCGCGGATGTCGGCGGCGGTCGCCGAGCCGGTGTTGACGATGAAGTTCGCGTGCCGCGGCGAGATCTGCGCTCCGCCGACCTGCTCGCCTTGCAGGCCGACCTGCTCGATCAGGCGCCCCGCGAAGTCTCCCGGCGGGTTCTTCCAGATCGAGCCCGCGTTCGGCTGCCCGAGCGGCTGCCGCAAACCGCGCCGGCGACGCGCCTCGGCGGCGCGAGCCTGGATCTCCTCGCGATCGCCGCGACGCAGGTGGACCTCGAGCGCCGTGACGACGAAGCCCGCGGGCAGCGCCAGGTGACGATACGAGAAGTGCAGCGCCTCGCGCGGGAGCCGCGACGGGTTCCCGTTCGCGTCGACGCCACAGATCGCCTCGACGACCTCGCCGATCTCGCCGCCGAACGCGCCGGCGTTCATGATCACGCCGCCGCCGATCGTTCCCGGGATGCCCTCGCCGAACTCGAGGCCGGTGAAGCCGCGCTCCAGCGTGTCGAGGACGACGCGCTTGAAGTTCGCGGCGGCGCCGACGACGACGCGAGCGTCGTCTCCTTCGATGGTCCACTCCGTCCGGACGAACCGGCGTCCGAGCTTCAGCACGAGCCCGCGGATCCCACGGTCGCCGACGATCAGGTTCGTGCCGCCGCCGAGGAGAAACACCGGCATCGCGCGCTCGCGCCCCCATGCGATCCAGGCGCCGAGCTCCTCGTCGGACGCGACCTCGCAGAAGAGATCGGCCGGGCCGCCGACGCGCATCGACGTGTGCCGCGCGAGCGGCTCGTCGCGCTTCCACGCGGACGAGAAGCGCCCGGCCGGGCCGAGATCGTCGATCGGGCGCGCTTCGCTCTCGCGGGCCGGAGCATTCATCGCGCGGCTCCCGCCTTCACCCGGTCGCCCGGCCCGCGGGCGGATCCTTCCGCCGGAGGGCTTCGAGGACTTGGTCCCCGACGCGGATGATGTCGCCCGCGCCGAGCATCAGGACGACGTCGCCCGCGC
>VGTG01000185.1 GCA_016874795.1 Deltaproteobacteria bacterium
AGCTTCTCCCTCCGGGCTCCTCGACGTACTGTTCAAGTACGCCTGCGTCGCCCTCCGGTCCGAGGCTCGCGAATCTTCCGCACTCTCGACCGCCTCGCGACGTGATCTGGTGAGAAATGCAGGCTAGGGTTCGCTGCCCGCGCGGGCTTGTCGTTTCCGGGGACGGCGGTATACCTCGGGGGACGGGCGAGGCGTTAGCTCAGTTGGTAGAGCAGCAGCCTTTTAAGCTGCGGGTCGGCGGTTCGATCCCGCCACGCCTCACTGAGCGGCTGGCGACGGCGCCGGAGGATTCGAGACGCCCGGCCGGAACACGAGCACGTATTGATACGGCAGGACCTCCGGCTCCTCCGTGAGCTCGTAGCCGGCTTCGGTCATCTCCGAGACGACGCTGTCTCGAGCGAGCTTGTGGCCCATGTCGGGGCCGACGGGGAGCTCGCGCTTCTCCCAGTCGACGATCGCGACGCGGCCTCCCGGGCGGAGCGCGCGCTTCAGGCCGCGCGCGTACTCGATCCGGTCGTCGATGTGGTGGTAGGTGTCGAGGACGAGCAGGAGATCGACCGACTCCTTCGGCAGGCGTGCATCGCCCGGCGACGCGAGGATCGGCGTGACGTTGCGCGTCGCCTCCCGCTCGCTCCGCGTTCGGAGATGAGCGACGAGCGCGGGCTCGGTGTCGACCGCGAGAACCGTCCCTTCGGGCCCGACGGCGCGCGAAAGATGGCGGCTCAGGTAACCGGTTCCCGCGCCGAGATCGGCGACGGTCGTCCCGGGCGCGATGCGCAGCGCGGCGACCAGCTCGCCCGGCTTCTGCCACGCGTCCCGCGCCGGATCATCGAACACCTCGACCCAGTGATCGACGTCCTCGAAGGAATGACGCGCAGTGGCATCGTCGGACTCCTCGGCGCGGATGTGCGCGGAGAGCAAGAGTGTTGCAGCCAGTGCGACTGCGGCACGCAGCCGAGTCGGCGACATCGGGCGCCTTCCAAGCACCGCGCGTCGCTTCTCGCAAGCCGAGCGGCGTCTCGCGCAGCGTCCGGTTTCGACGAAACAGGCGTCGCGTGGTGGGACTTCATTGACACCGGGCCAAAACCATTCATAGGCTCCCCCCGGCGACCCGCCGGCAAGGTGGCTCTGAGCGGGGACGCAAGGGGGGAGTGATGGCATCGATCTCCGGAAGAATGCACGCCTTCGTCGCAGGCGTCGCCATGCTCGCGGTGATGCTGCTAGCGCCGCACGCGGCGGCGATCGAGTTCGGTCCGGACGACGCCTTCACGCTTCGCGGCAAGGTGTACTCGCAGTTCACCGTCGCGACCGAGCAGACGAAGTCGTACTCGGACGGCACCGGTCTCGACAAAGGCGGCGCGATCCCGTCGCGAAACGCGTGGGACATGACGCAGTGGCGCAACTTCATGAATCCGGAGTTCGAGGTCGACTTCCGGAAGCTCGCCCATCCGACGAAGAGCTGGGTCGACGAGCTGGAAGGTCGCGTCGCTCTCTGGGGCTTCTACGACGGCATTTACGACTTCGGCCCCCAACGTTGGTCGCAGGTGAACGCCGCTTACAACGACCACACCCTGCAGAGCGTGACCGAGGGCACGCAGATCGAGCTCGTCGATACGCCCAACGGGAAGCGGGTGCAGTTCCCGGCGGGCGTCTACCAGCGCCAGCCGCGCGGGGTGTACGGCCGTCGCATCCGCGTGAACGAAGCCTACGTCGACGTCGCAAAGGGACCGGTCTTCTTCCGGATCGGCCGGCAAGCGATCTCCTGGGGTGAGGCCGACACGATCGGCCTCCTCGATGCGAACAACCCCTTCGACATCACGATCCAGCCCGGACTCCTGATCGATCTCGACGAAGCGCGCATTCCACTCTGGACGCTCCGCGGGACGTACGAGATGTTCGACACCCTCGGTCCGTTCTCGAGCGGCTTCCTCGAGGCGTACTGGGTCCCCGGCTGGCTCGACACGACGATTTCGCCGCTCGTCATCCAGAGCGCCAGCCCGTACTCGCTCCCTCCGCCGGCGGCGCTCGGTTACAACGCCGATCCGAGCATTGCTGGCCAGCGGCTCAACATCTTCCAGCAGCTTCCCGAGCCGAGCACGGCGAACTCGCGCTGGGGCGTCAAGCTCCAGACCGTGATCGCACGCGACTACAACATCCAGACCTGGTTCTACACGACCTACCCGATCCAGCCCGTGCCGGTCCTCTATGGTCTCGACAAGAACGCACAGGTCGCGACCGCCCTCAAGAACAAGCTGACGAACGTCATCGGCGTCGCCTCGAGCTGGTACAGCGACACGGTGAACTCGATCATCCGTGCCGAGGTCGAGCTCTTCAACGGCGAGCCGGGCTTCCTCGCCTACAAGAACATCGGCCAGGTCGTGGCGAGCGGCTTTCAGAAAACGGGCGCTTACAACCGTTTGAACATCGTGCGCGGCGAGCTCGGGCTCGACCACAACATCTTCATTCCGGCACTGAACCCGACTTCGAGCTTCCTCATCATCAGTTCGATCGTGTGGTTCTGGAACACGGACGAGTCGTCGATGAACGACTATCGCGCGAACGGCATCCTGAAGCCCTCGGCGATCGAGCGCGAGCAGAAGGGCGGGGCGCCGGCGGGCTCCTTCAACGGGTTGTATTGCGACAACCCGACCGATCCTTCCATCCCCGAGGCGCAGCGCGCGTGCGACTTCGTGAACGAGGACAAGTTCAGCGGCTTCATGCAGATGACGATCCGCTCGGACTTCATGCACGGGACGCTGACACCGCAGCTGACGACGATCGCGACGAGCCGCGGCTCCCTGACGTTCACGCCTTCGATCAACTATCGCTTCACGGACAACTTCCTCTTCGACATCAAGTATCTCAATACGCACACGTTCGGCTCGATCAACAACGGCTTCACGATCGGCCCAGGACTCCTGCGCGACCGCGATCAGCTCTGGTTCCGCGCGACGTACCAGCTCAACTGACCTCTTGACGGTCCCTTCGGGGCTCGTTGAAATGAGAGCCGGGTGCCGTGCTGCACGACGCAGCGCGCTATCGGCTCTGTCTGCTTTCATCTGCAAGTCACAAGGAAGGGCAAAGATGCGTCTCCTCTCTGTTCGCAAGTGCTTGGGCATCGCCGCAGCGGTCGGACTGACCGTGGCGTTCGCGCCGGCAGCCCGCGCGGAACCGATCGACGAGGTGCCGTCGGGCACGAAGCTGAACAAGGCGAACTGGGAGATCGCGAAGGGCCATCTCCCGGACGAGATCCTCGAGTTCTACAAGCGCGGCGACTACGAAAACCCGATCGTCCAGAAGCCGGGCAACGAGTGGCTCGTCGATCCGAACCTGATCGAGGCCTCGAAGAAGAACGCCGGCAAGTTCAAGATCGACGAGAATGGCACCGTCGTCGACGCGTCGACGGGCGAGCGGCCGGCAGTGATCACCGGGCTTCCGTTCCCGGACTTGCAGGCGAACGATCCGGAGGCGGGACAGAAGGCGATCTGGAACTGGTTCTACTCCCTCTACTGGGAGGGCTCGTTCCACACGAACTCGCCGGTCAACTGGGTGTCGCGCGACGGGCTTCTGCGCCGCATCGCGACCGGTGTGCACTTCAAGTACTACGACGGCAATCCGCCGATGTTCCAGGAGAAGATCGGCGAGAATCCCCTGAACATCCTGTCGCGGACGATCGGCGTCGTGAACGAGCCGGCGGACGTGAACGGGATCGTGAACCTGAACTGGCGCTTCCGCGAGGGCGACAAGCAGGACAACGCGTGGACGTACGTGCCGGCGCTGCGCCGCGTGCGCCCGATCAACCCGGCGAACCGCTCGGACGGCCTCCTCGGCTCGGACATCTCGCTCGACGACGGGCCGTACTTCGACGGCAAGCCCGAGGACTTCAACTTCAAGGTCGTCGGCGAGGGCAAGATCCTGGCGCACTTCGACGGACCTGCTCTGGAGAAGGGCTCACCGGTACGACCCTTGAAGCCGGATGAGGAAGTCTCGAGCCTCGTGACCGAGGCGGTGACGGGCTGGCGTCTCGAGTCGCCCGAGGTGCCGCTGATTCCGCCGCAGACGGACGGCTGGAAGCGCGACGACGGCAACAGCCTCGTTGCCTGGGCGCCGATCGCCTACACGCTCGTGCCGCGGCCGGTGTGGATCATCGAGGCGACGCCGAAGAACCCGTACTACCTCTACGGGAAGCAGGTGCTGTACCTCGATAAGGACACGTTCCGCGGCTACTGGAAGAACAAGTACGACTGGAAGGGGAACGCGCTCGCGAACTGGGCGGTTCCGGCGATGCCGCTCACGAAGACGCAGACCGCGGACGGCCAGCCCTGGTACATGCGCACGGGCGGCGGCGGCAACGCGGCGTTCGCGGTCAACTACAAGCAGGACCGCGCGACGGTGACGGGCATGCCGGTCGAGACCACGGACTACCACATCCAGATCCCGGACAAGATCTACGAGGTCGACCGAGTGAGCCGCATGGGCAAGTAGCCGCGGCGCGCTCGGCGCTCGGCGCGGCGTTTGGAAAGGGAAGGGGGCGGCGAGCTCGAGTTCGTCGCCCCTTTTCTGCGTCTGGAGTGCATGTCGCGCTTCTCGCGCTTCGTCTCCAGTTCTGCGCGCAGGCGCGCGGTGGTGGCCCGGTTGCGACGTCGGGCGTCGCCGTCTACATCATCGGGTGCCGCGCGACGCTCACGACCCCGTCGTCTAGCCTGGCCAAGGACACCAGCCTTTCACGCTGGTAACACGGGTTCAAATCCCGTCGGGGTCGCCTGTTATTTCAATGGGTTACGCGACACGCCGAGTGCGGTCGCGACCCCCAGTGCCAAATCGGTGCCATTTCCGTCGACTTCGGGCATCGCATTCACTCGTTGCCCGTGCTCGGCGCCCGCACCTGCACTCGATCGACGGCCGCGCGAAGGAAGTCGTCCGACAGATGCGAGTAGCGCATCGTCATGCGCTGGTCGCGATGCCCGAGAAGATCCTGCAAGGCGCGCGGCGAGAGACCCGACATCGCCTGGTAGCTGGCGAACGAGTGCCGGAGATCGTGGAAGCGAAAGTCCTCGATGCCGGCTCGCTTGGCAACCCGGGCGAACGCCATCCCGACTTGGTGCCGAGTGAACGGAAAGAGAAGGGGGGTGTCGACTCTAGCCTGCATTTCTCACCAGATCACGTCGCGAGGCGGTCGAGAGTGCCGAAGATTCGCGAGCCTCGGACCGGAGGGCGACGCAGGCGTACTTGAACAGTACGTCGAGGAGCCCGGAGGGAGAAGCTCGCGAAGATTCGGTGCTATCGGCCGCCGCAGTAGGGATCTGGTGAGAAATGCAGGCTAGGGGGAAGGGAGCGGAGCGCGTCGAGGGCGCCTCGTTCAGCCGGACGACGCGATCGTCGCCGCCCTTGCCCTCGACATGGGCCATGCATCGCTCCCAGTCGATGTCCCGGCGACGTAGGCCGAGGATCTCCGACAGCCGCGCCCCGGAGTTGATGGCGAGCAGGACGAGGGGCTTGAGATAGGCTCGTACCAGCGGCGACACGTCGCACTCGCGCGGGAACGACGACAGCAAAGACTCGATCTCTTGCGCTGAAAGGAACCGAACGCGGCCCTTCGGTTCCTTCAGCAGCTTCAGGCCCTCGAGCGGGTTGGTTGCTAGCAGTTTCCAGTCGACCGCGCGGCGGGTCATATGTCGCAGGACTGAGAGGTCACGGTTGAGAGCGGCCGGCGAGAGGTCGCGGAGGCGCCGTGCCTCGAGTTCGCGGTCGCCATCCCGAGCCTGCCGAGTCACGCCTCGCGCCAGGCGCTTGGCGACGTAGTCCTCCACGCGCGCCAGGTTGATCGATCGAAGCGCGACCGGAAATGCGGGTTTCAGGTTTCGCTCAACGATCGCGGTCCAGTGATCGCGGGTCCGCGGTCGGAGGGTCGGACTCACCCGCCGAAGCCACTCGTCCGCGTAGTCGGCAAAGGACATTGCGGTGTCGTCGATGACGCCCAGGTGCTCTCGCTTTGCGACTTTGGCGAGCTTGTCGGCGAGGATCTCGATTGCAACCTGTTTCGACTTCGCCTTGGTGTTGATGCGCCTGCGACGGCCCTCCCCGTCGTTAAAATCGATCCACCAGGGACCGTTCTTCTCGCGTTTGAAGACTCGCGCCATTTTTCACCTCGGGTCGGATTCTCGAGCAGTTTTCGGGTCTCTGCTGAGCGCCTCTTTGCGTGGCCGACCAGCACCGGGGGCTCGCTGGCGGACCCACGCGCCGGACGCCCTGAGCTGACGGTGCTTCTTGGCGCTCTCCCCCGCCTTGCGTCGGGTCTCGAGACTGTCCTGCGCGGCGTGATGAGCGATCTTGCGACACGGATCGCCGCAGTACCGCTGCTTGCGGCTGTTTGGGACGAAGACCGCTGTGCAAGCCAGATTCCGGCAGCGGAGAAAGGGCCAGTAAACCGCGCACTCGAGGAGGGCGCCGATGGCAACCAGCGGTTCCTTCGAACGCAGTTGATTCAGCGGTTCGTAGTCGGCTGGTTCTTCGTCGGGCGCATTTTCGAACGTGATCGACCACGGCCGTCGTGGGTGCTCGACGGATCGCCGCCCGTCGTTCGTCGCGACCAAGTAGCCATCGGCGAGCCTCACCACCTTGGGTGGATCGCGTAGCCGTGTACCCGGAATCTCGAATTCCTGATCCATGCGCGGCACGACGTGCTTCCGCATCGCCTTCGCTAACCCATCGAGTCCCGCCTGGATCGCGGCAGGGATCTGGCGCGTCCAAGGACGTGGGTAACGCGTGCGTTGCGCGTAACGAAGCGCGAGTGCTCGGTATGCCTCGCGTAACTCCTCGCGTGGCGGAGAGGGGCTGTAGGACGGCGTGATCCCGTTTAGGAGAGAGGCGCAGTCTTGAGCGAACTGAAGGGCATCGCCGTGCAAGGGAGTTCTCGGACCAGACTTTGCCACTACAATAGTATAGACTATGACTGGGTTAACGTCAAGGCGTGGAGTAGCATCCGACGCCATGAGCGTTGACGATCATCGCGATGGAGAGGTCCGGCGTGCCTATGCGATCGCGGAACTCGCAGCGGCCTATGGGCTCAGCACCGGTTTCGTTCGGCTCGAGGTCGCGCGCGGCAATCTTCGAGCGCTGCGCCTCGGGCGCCGGGTTCTCGTCGAAGCCGACGAGTGGGACCGGTACCTCGCGCGTGCACGAGGCGACAAGTGAACGCCGAGCAGATTGCCCGTGCGCTCGGCGGGCGCTGGAACGGTACGGAAGGGCGCGCGCGGTGCCCGGTACCGGGGCACGGTCGCGGTCGCGGCGACCGCAGCCCGTCGCTCTCAATCGGGGACGGCGAGCGCGGCCTGGTCGTGCACTGCCACGCGGGATGCTCGCAAGACGCAGTGATCGCTGAACTGCGCGACCGAGGGTTGTGGGCGGACGGCAACCGTCAGGGGGAGGGGAGGTGGCATATCCCCTCCGGCGAAGCTGCAACACCGCAACACGAGGGCTGTACCCTGGAGGGCTACGCTGCGCGGAAGCGCCTGCGGCTCGAGTTTTTGAGTGCCCTGGGTCTCTCAGAGATCACGTACCTCGGGGCGCCCGCCGTGCGCATTCCATACATCGACGAGAACGGAGCCGAGACGGCGGTCCGCTTCCGAGTCGGGCTGGACAAAGGGGGCGAGCGCTTCCGCTGGAAGACCGGCGCGACGCCGAGCCTCTACGGGCTGCACCGAATCGGATTGGCGCGGGAACGGGGCGAGGTCACGCTCTGCGAGGGCGAGAGCGACGTGCACACGCTCCTCCATCACGGAGAGCCCGCCCTCGGTGTGCCTGGTTCGTGCAACTGGCGAGAGGACCGAGACGCCCCAAAGCTCGCCGGATTAGACACCGTGTACGTGGTCGAGGAACCCGACGCTGGTGGCGACTGCCTTCTCGCCGTACTCTCGAAGTCAGACGTCCGTGAGCGTCTCCGAGTGATCCGCCTCGGCGACTTCAAGGATCCGTCCGGTTTGTACCTGGACGATCCCACCCGCTTCCCCGAGCGATGGGTCGCCGCCAAAGCTGAAGCGATTCCCTGGTTGGCGATCGAGGCCGAGGGAATCGTGGCCGCCCGTCGCGAGGCCTTCGAGCGTGGTCGCTCGATCGTGTCCGCCGAGAACCTTCTTGACCTTCTCGAGTCGGCGCTGTCCGACATGGGGCTGGTCGGCGAGATGAGCGCCGCGAAGCTCGTTTATCTGGCTGTAACGAGTCGTTTGCTCCCGCGACCCGTGTCCGTGGTGATGAAGGGCCCCAGCTCCGGAGGAAAGTCTTTCGTAGTCGAACGAGTGCTCCGGCTCTTTCCATCATCTGCGAGCTACGCCCTTACCGCCATGAGCGAGAAGGCGCTCGCTTACGGCGAGGAACCCCTCTCCCATCGGATGCTCGTCTTGTATGAAACCGCGGGGCTCCGGGGGGACGTCGCTTCGTATCTCGTCCGTTCCCTGCTCAGCGAGGGCCGTGTGCGTTACGAGACGGTCGAGAAGACCAAGAACGGGCTTCGCCCGCGTCTGATCGAGCGGGAGGGGCCGACCGGGCTGATAGTCACGACGACTGCCGTCGGCCTTCACCCGGAGAACGAGACGCGAATGCTCTCGGTCACGATCACGGACACGCAAGAGCAGACTCGTGACGTGCTGCTGGCGCTAGCCCGCGACCCCGAGGATCCAGATCCCCCAGCTCCCGATGCCTGGCTAGCTCTCCAGGAATGGCTGGCCACCGGCTCCTGCGCGGTGACCGTTCCATTCGCGCTGCCCCTCGCTCGCCTTGTTGCGCCCGTCGCGGTGCGGCTCCGCCGCGACTTCGGCGCGCTCCTTCGTTTCATCGAAGCACACGCACTCCTCCATCAGGAAACACGACCGCGAGATGCTCGTGGGAGAGTCGTCGCCACGCTCGCCGACTACGATGCGGTGCGTGGACTAGTTGCGCCGCTGATCGCGGGCGTCGTGGGAGCATCCGTTTCTGCTCCGATTCGAGAAACGGTGGCGACGGTGAGAGAGTTTGCGACTGACGCCGGCGTCTCAATCACCCTGCTCGCGAAGGTTTTGTCGCTCGACAAAGCCACGGTTTCGCGGCGGGTCCGAGTCGCAATGGCTGAGGGGTACCTCCGGAATCTCGAGACCCGCCGGGGCCAGCCCGCCATGGTCGTGATCGGGGAGCCGCTCCCAGTGGAGATGGAGATCCTGCCGACCTCCGAGCAGGTAGCCAAGGCACTCTCGCGTTGCAGCGTTGCAGGTGAAACCGAGGGAGTAGAGGCCCCCCTATCCCCCGACGAGATCCTGCTGTGATCTCTCCCGTCGAGGTCCTTGAGGAGCTGCGCGCACAAGGCGTCAAGGTCTATCGAGTCGGAGATCAGGTTGGCCTCAGGCCGGCGGCTGCAGTTCCGAAGCACCTTCTCGCCCGGGCTCGTGAACTTCGGGAAGATCTCTTAGAGCTTCTACGGGAACCGACAACCTCGGTACCTGAAGCACCGAGAGCGCATTCTGACAAATCGGCCGTTCATGGTGACTACGCTCAGTTCGAGGGCTCGCGCGAGGGCGCTGCCAAGCTCATCGGCGCTCGGAGTCGCCGCGACCCACTGTGGGAGCGCGCGCAGCGCCTCTTCGTAGGCGCTCAGGCGCGAGGCGACGAGCTCCAGCCCGCAGGCGAGGCCTTCGAGCGGCGTGACCGGAGTCCAGTCCTCTCGCGCGAGCTGCACCAACACATCGTGGCTCGCGAGCGCGCAGCGTACCTTGGCGTCGTCGGGCCGGGAGTCGAAGCGCACGCGCGACGAGATGCGGCTGCGCGCGGTGCGGGCGCGGAGCTCGTCGTACGCATCGCCCACCCGGCCGAGGAAGGTGAGCTCGACGGGCTTCCCAGCGTCGTGCAAGCGCTCGAGCGCGGCCAGAAGGGTGAGCGGGGAGCGGTCCTCGTCGATGCGGCCGAGAGCGAGCACGCGCGGCAGTGCTCCGCGAGCCGTGCGCGGCGCGACGAAGTGCTCGCAGCCGACGGGAACGACGAGCGTGCGCGCCGGATCGAAGTTCGCGCGCGCGAGCTCGGAGCGTGCGTGCTCGCTGAAGGTGACGAGCACGCTGGCGTTTCGCAGGGAGTCGAAGCTGGCGGGTCGCGCAGCAACCGCGAGCGAGAGTCGCGCGCGGCGAGGCGCGGGGAACTCGAAGGGCAGCGCGACGGCGTGCACGAGCTCAGCCCCCGGCGCAAGGCGCTCGAATCCGAGCTGCAAGCGCGTCGCCGTCGGGAGAGAGCTACGCGGCAGGGCGACGCGTCGCAGGCGTGCGTGCGCGGGCAGCGCCTCCGACTCGAGTGCGCCGCGCACGCGCGCGCCGCGACCCCACTCGACCAATGTGATGTCGAGCGAGTCGCTGGGCAGCGCGACGAGCGCTCGCGCGAACTCGCGCATGTAGCGTCCGGCGCCCGGCTCGTGCGTCGCACCGGGCCAGTGATCGAGAGCGAGCTTCAAGGCGCGTGCACGGCGATCGCGCTGATTTCGACGCGCGCACCCTTGGGAAGCGCCGCGACGCCTACAGTGGCGCGGGCTGGCGCTGGAGCGGGGAACGCCTCCGCATAGACCGCGTTCATCGTGGCGAACTCGCCGAGGTCCACGAGGTAGACGGTCACGGACACTCCCTACGGTGGTGGTCCCGCCGCCTTTCCGGTTGCTCGGGACGCCGTACGCGGGATAGACGATCCGGTGGGATCGCTCGGCTGTCCGGGCTCCAACTTCCGCGAGCGCATTCTGACAAATCGGCCGTTCATGGTGACTACGCTCGGTCAGTACTTCGTCGTCTTCGTCGACGCGCGTTCCGGGCGCGTCGAGCGTGTGTGGGGGGTGGTCGACTCGCCCTTCCTCGCGCACCGCTTCTGG
>VGTG01000186.1 GCA_016874795.1 Deltaproteobacteria bacterium
CCCACGTCGAGCTGTCGCCCGACCGCTTCCTCGCGCGCTTGGTCGGTCTCGTCCCGCCGCCGCGCCAACATCAGGTGCGGTACTTCGGTGTCTTCTCCAACCATCACGCGTTGCGCTCGCGCATCCGGGTCGCTCCGAGCCCGAGCTGCGCGTCGGCGCTCGACCCCACGCAGGTGCCGTTGTTCGACGCCAGTGGCCAAGGACCGTGGCACGCCTCGGCCTCGCACGCCGGCACCCACGCGCCTGTTCCGACGAGGGCCCGCATCGGCTGGGCCAAGCTTCTGGCCAGGGTGTTCGCCATCGACGTCTCCCTGTGTCGCCGATGCGGCGGTGCGATGCGCGTCGTCGCGGCGATCACCGATGCCGACGAGATCGCCCGCCTGCTCCACGGTGCCAGACCGCCCCCGCGACCGTGGCCGCCCGAGCAGCTGTCCTTCCTCTGTCTGTGAACCTACGCAGGTGCGCCCCCGCGGTGCAGCACCTTCGGGTCGTCACGTACGGCGCATCAACTCACCGGCCGCTGGGGCCCCATCACTTCCCCCACACGCCAGTGCGCGACACCACCGCCATGCTTCGAGCTCCGCCATCCGAAATTCGGTGAAGTCCCGGCCTGCGCGGGCCTACGCTCTTCGCCCCTGATGAACCACGCTCCCGCCCCCCGCCCAGCGGCTTCCCCACTTCGAACCTCTTAAGCGCGCAGAGTATGCGCAGCGTCGGCGCGTGAGGCGCGCCGCAAGCTCTGCGGGAACGATGCCCTCGGACGACGGCCGAGGTGACCGACCCGTCATGGCACCCCTCCGGCGGATGTCTCGGACGAGCGTACCAGGCCGCGCGGGCAGGTCACCGCAAACCGGCTGCCGCGATCGACGTCGAGCTCGAGCGTGCCCCGGAGCTGGCGGCTCAGGGTCCGGACCAGCTGCAACCCGAGGCCCGATGACCGCGCAGGATCGAAGCCGTCCGGCGGCCCCTTCCCGGAGTCCGTGACCGCCACCCGGATGCGTTCCTCCACGATCCCAACCTCGACCACGATGTCGAAGCCCTCGCCGGTGCGGCCAGGCGTCGGCTCGCCCCCTTCACCCCGCTGCGGCAGCCCGTACTTGAACGCATTGGTCAGGAGCTCGTTCAGGATGAGCCCGAACGGCACCGCAGTGTCCACCGTGACCTCGACCACCGAGGCGTCCACCCGCAACCGCGCATCCTGCGCGAGGGCGCCGCGCAGCGACTCCGCGAGCGTCCGCGCGTAGTCGCCGAGGTCGATCCGCTCGAGCGACTCGACGCCGTAGAGCTGCTGGTGGACCAGCGCCATCGAGCGGACCCGCTGCACGCTCTCCGCGAGCAGCTCACGCGCGCGCGTAGAGGGCATCTGCTCGCTCTGAAGCATCAGCAGGCTCGAGATGACCTGGAGGTTGTTCTTGACCCGGTGGTGGATCTCCTTGAGCAGGGTCTCCTTCTCCTGCAGCGAGCGCGTCACGGCGGCCTGGGCCTCGAGCTGGTCCGTGACGTCGGTGACCCCGGCGAGGACGTGGGGCTCGCCGTTGAGGTCGATCGGCACGAGGACGATCTCGGCCGAGAAAGCGCTCCCGTCGACCCGAAGCGCCGGGACATTTATGCCGGTCATCAGCGTTGGCCCGTCACGGCGCTCGATGAAGCCGTCCATCAGGCGGTCGTGCTGCGCCCGGAACCCGACCGGCACGAGCTCGCTGATCGGGGTGCCGACGAACGCGCCCTCTTCGATCCGGAAGAGGGACTGCGCCCTGTGGTTCGACTGCACGACCCTCCGCTCGGCGTCGACGATCAGCATCGCCTGCGGCGCCTCCCGGAAGAGCTGCTCGAAGCGCTCCTCGCTCGCGCGAAGCTCGCGGGTGCGGAGCTCCACGCGAGTCTCGAGCGCGAGGTTCAGCTGCTGAAGCGCCTCACGCGCCTCGTGGAGCGTGAGGTGTGCAGCGAGCATCGCTGCGAACGTCGAGACCCAGTCGACCTCCTCGGCGGTCGGCGGCTCGGCGCGGGTGAAGGCGACGTTGAGGGTGCCGAAGACGCCGGTCGTCCCGAGGAGCGGCACGACCATGAACTGGTTGTAGCCGTAAACCTCCTGAAGCTGGATCCAGTCGGGAAAGTCGCTCAGACGGTACTGGCGGCTCGTGACCGCTGCCTTGCACTCCATCGCGAGCGCGGGGGCGCTCCCTCCAATATCGTCGCCGACCTCGCGCTCGATCGTCCGGGCACTCACCATGTCGGTACCCGCCCCCGTGGCGCTCTCCGGGTCGGAATCGAGCAGCCGAAAAAGGTGGCGCCTGCCATCGTCGAGCCTCTCCATCATCGACACCCGGTCGGCCTTGAGCAGCGGGCGGAGGCGGTTCCGAAGCGTCACGAAGAGCTCTTCCCTGCTGGTCGCGCGGGCGACGTCGATCGAGAGATCCAGGAGCTGGCGCTGCTGCCCCGAGGTACGGGTGAGCCGCTCGTTGAGCTGTCGCAGCGCACGCTCGCTGCTCGTTCGGCGCCTGCCCGAAACCAGCGTGTCCGCCATGAGCTGCATCAAGTCCGCAAACTCGCTTGGGCTGAGGGGGTCCAAGTCGGGGTTGTCGATCCCGACGAAGCCGCGAACGGAGCCGTCGTCCATCAGCGGGACGGCGAGGAGGCTCTCGATGCCTTGCGCGCTCAGCAGATCCTTCTCGGCCTGGGCCTCGGGAGGCAGCGCCGAGACCGCTGGGATGTGGAGCCACGTCCCAGACATCACCGACCGCAGGAAGAACTCGAAATCGCCCGCCGGTAGGCGCTGGAGCACCGACTTTTGAGGGATGATCCCCTCGCGACACCACTCGTGGGTGTTGTTCACAAACAGTCCGTCATAATCGAAGACGTAGGCTCGGTCGGCCCGCGTGAGCCGACCGAGCGCGTCCAGCGCCTCATCGACCGCGAGCTCCTCGGACCGGTCGGAGCCCCTCAGAAACGCCGCGCCGATCTGCGTGACGATCTGCTGCACCGCGAGGAGCGCGGCGGTGCGACTCTCGCTCCGCTTGAGGTCGGTGACGTCGAACGAAGCCCCGATGAACCGCTCCGGCCGCCCGTCGCTGTCCCTCACGAGTTGCAATTCGCCCTGCAGCCAGCGGTAGTTTCCGTCTGCGTGCCGGTGACGGTACTGGTACGACATCCGGCCAGTTGTGAGTATCCGGCCGAAGTCAGACATGAGACCGGGGAGATCACTCGGGTGCACCGCGAGCTCCCAGAAGCGAGGCTGGAGATATTGTTGCGTTGTGAACCCGAGCATGGTGGTGACCGACTCGCTGATGTAGTCGACCGCAAAGTCGGGTAGCCGTAATGAGTAGATGACGGCAGAGGCGGACGAGAGCATTACCTGGAGCCACGCGCGCTCCGCGCGGAGGGCGTCCTCGCGAGACCGCTCCTCGGTGACGTTCCGGACGATGACGGTGGTCTCGAAATCACTGAGAGGCGCGAATCGGGCCTCGAACGTCCGTCGCTCCACAGCGTACTCGACAGTCTGAACCGTGTCCGTGCGTATAGTCTCGCTGACCGCGCGGAGGAGCTGCGCTGCGGTCTCGGGAGGAAAGAGGCTGCCGATGGTGTGCGCGGACAGCTCTTCGGGCGGCACCAGGAGGTCGGGGGTAGGCACCGTCTTCTGGTACTGAATCTGCCCATCGATGGTCACGCTGAAGAGCATGTCCGGAATGGCCTCGCGGAGCGCGTGGAGCTTCCGGTTCTGCTCTTCGAGCGCGCGCCGAGACGCCTCCCGCTCGCGCACATCGCGGAAGGTCAGCACCGCGCCCGTCAGCCTGCCGAGCTCGAGGATCGGGTCGGCGTGTTTGGCGATCAGGATCTGCTCCTCGTCTCGAACGAGCAGGCGCACGACGTCCTTCGGACCAGGGATGCCGCTCGCGAGCACCTCGGTCACCAACGTATCGACTGGACCCGAGGTCTCTGCGCTCAGCACGCGGACGACCTCGCGCAGAGGGCGCCCCAGCGCCTTGGCGGCGGTCCACCCGGTCAAGCGCTCGGCAGCCGGGTTGATGAGCGTGACCGTTTGATCGGTGTCGCAGGCGATCACGGCGTCATCGATCGACGCGAGGACGATCTTGTGTCGGGCCTCGAGGCGAGCACGCACCATCCGCTCTCGGGCCTGACTCAGGAGCCCGGCCGCATCGAGACAGAAGCGGACCTCGGTGTCACGCCAGTCCCTCCGCTCCGTGGCCTCCATGCACAACACGCCCTCCACCCCCGCGAGCGTGCGGACGGGGACGTCGAGCATCGACACGATGCCGAAGGGCTCGAGGTAGCTCTCGCGGAAGCAGGAGGTGGCGCGATGCGTGCGCGCGTCGGGGGCGATGATGACGGACTCCTCCCGAAGCGCCGCGAAGTAGGGGCGGAAGGCCTGCTCCTCGAGCACGAGCCCCGCAGAGTGGAGCCCCTCGACGGCCTCGAAGAGGTCGAGGCAGGTGATGGAGGCCGGGTCGAGCGACCAGACGCTGACCCGCGCGATGTCGAGCACCGCGGCGACGATCGAGGTCAAGCGCCCGTGGAGGCCCACCGGATCGGTCAGCGCGACCCGGCCCAGCTCGACCAGCGCGCTCGCGAACCGCTGCTCCTCCGCCACGGACCGCGCTCGCTCACGCTCGGCCCGCAGCCTCTCGGTGAGGTCGCGAAGCACGGCGATGAAGAAGACCTCGCCCCCATCCTCCACACGGCTGACCAGCAGCTCGACCTGGACCTCGCGGCCATCCGCGTGGAGCGCAGGCAGCTCGACCGGCCGCCCGAGGATTCCGGACTCGCCGGTGGCCATGTGGCGCGCCATTCCCGCCGCGTGCGCGGCTCGCATCCGCTCGGGCATGATCTGCGCGAGCGGCTCGCCGAGAATGGTGCTCGCCGGGTAGCCGAGCAGCGCCTCCGCGGCGCGATTCCAGTGGGTGATTCGCCCCGACGAGTCGGCGCCGACCATGGCGTCTCCGGCCAGGCCGAGCAGGCTCGACATGCGAAGACGCGCGGCCTCTCGCTCCGCCGTCGCGACCTGCTGCTGCGCGGAGATGTCCTCCATCAGCCCGCTGAAGCGGTCGTCTTCGCGCGGGCCTCTCGGGTTCGCAGCGATCCGAAGCCATCGCGTCTGGGGCCCGCCGTCGCCCAACCGTACGCGGTGCTCGAAGGACTCACGACGAGACGCTGCGACCCCGAGCGCGATGACGAGCCCCTCGCGGTCGTCGGGGTGAAGTCGGTCGACGAGCGCGCGCGGCTGCTCCACGAGCGTCGCAGGATCGAGCCCGAGGACCGCATCGCCGCGCGGGCTGACGTAGTCGAACGAGAGCTCACCGCTTGCCGCGAGGCGGCACTCGAAGATGACCTCGGGGACCGTCGCCGCCAGCTCCGAGAACCGCGCCTCGCTCGCGCGGACCGTGGCGTGGTCCAAGCATGCGCGCGCAGCGCGCCCAAGTCGCTCCATCAGGGGCTCGAGCGCGCGCATCACCTCGGCGGGCAGAGGCGGACCGCGCCGCTCGAGGACCAGCACACCGAAGCCCGACAGGCTGAAGCGGTGCAGCTCCACCCCGTTCGGCTCGAGGTAGAGGCGATGCAGGGGCTGCTCCGTCGAGCCATCCGCGCGAGTCTCGTCGGCCTGCAGCCACGTCATCATGGCCGCGGCAGCACGCGGTAACGCGACGAGCGGCGTGCGAGCGCCGTCGCCTGCGAGCACCACCGCGGTGCGGCCGTCGAGCTGGCGCAGGAGGACGGAGAGCACCGCCTCCAAGATCGGCTCGAGCTCGAGCGAGCTGCTGAGAGCCATCGCGAGCTCGTACTGCAGCCCGGACAACTGGGCGGCGCTGGGCTTCACCCTGGCGCCTTATCCGACGCGATCACCGCCAGAACGGTCGTCTTGTTGTGGATCTGGAGGAAGCTGTCCCGGGTGCTCGCGACCTCGCCGATGGTCAGCGCGCCCACCTGCGCGAGCCCGGGGACCCGCAGGATCTCGAGCTCCTCCGGGAGCCGGTCACCGAGCAGCAGGGCCCGAGAGATGCAGTCGAGCGTCAGCGCGAGCCGCGGTGTGCCCCCTGAGCGGTCGGCCGCGGCACGCTCGCGCGCCGCACGGGCGGCCGCGAGCATGCCGGCGACGTCACCGTGCGCAATGCAGATGCCGGCATGCGACGGCACCTCGCCTGCGCAGCGAAGCACGCCGCCGGGGAGAACGGCGAGCGGGTCGCGGACGACCCCCTCGGCACCGAAGCGCTCCAGCATCAGCGGGTAGGTGCTCGCGAGCGCGAAGAAGCCCTCCGCCTCGAAGCTGCGCCCCGAGTGGGCTTCGACGGCCTCCCGGTAGGCCTCGTACGCGGGCCGCCAGACGAGACTGACGATGTCGTTTCCGCGGGCCTCGGACACGAGCATCGGCTCGCCGAAGGCGCGCCAGCCGTGCGTGACCCCGAGGCTCGCCGTGGCGTCGAGCCCCGCGAGAACCGCCACGCCCGCGCGGAGCCCTGACGGGGTGATTACCACCGGCTGTCGGACGAAGTCGAGCGCGCCCGCCCCGCCGCCGAGCCAGGTGGGGCCCGCGCCGAGCTCGCGGAACAGGGAACTCGTCAGCGGGCCCGTCGGACACGTCGCGTCGAGGTAGATGATGATGGTCCGCGAACCGCGGAGTGGCAGCGCCCACGTGTCAGCGTGCGCGATCGAGCCGGTGCAGTCGATCACGGCGATCCGAGCCTCGTCGTGCCCGATCACCACCGCGCCCCGGTCATGGCTCTGGCCGTCGAAGATGACCCGAGGGAAGAGGCCGCCGAAGACCGGCACGCCAGCTTCTGCGAGCACGGGGTCGGTGGTTTCCGGGGTCCAGCCGTTGCCGATCGCGGCAAGGATCTGTACCGAGCGTGCGCCACGTACGTGATCGAGTGCGGCGCGGAGCCCGTCGAGGGCGCCAGTGGGATCGAAGGCGATGCTCATGAGGTCCTTCAGCGCGCTTCGCGCGGGTAGAGTTCGGACGTCGTCGGTCAGCCGACCTCCGGAAAGGGCGGCCCCGGACGCGCGAAGCGGTAACCTTGAAGAAGCTCGCAGCCGAGGTCACGCAGGACCTTCTCCTCGGCGGCGGTCTCCACCCCCTCGGCGACCACCCGCGTCCGCGCGCGCCGGCACGTGCTGACCAGAAAGCTTACCAGTTCGCGCTTCATCCGCGACCCCTGGATGTCGCGGACCAGCGACATGTCGAGCTTCGCGATGTCGGGGGTGAGCTTCACCAGCCACGAGAGGCCGGCGTAGCCCTCGCCGAGGTCGTCGAGCGCGATGCGGTAACCCGCCGCCCGCAGCACCTGGACGGTCTCCACGAGGTCCTGCGTCGAGGAGAGCTGCGCGCGCTCGGTGACCTCGAGGACGATCCGCGACGCGAACGGGAGCAGCGGCTCGTCCTCGTGCGTGAGGATCTCGGAGCGGATTTCCATCGGGTGGAGGTTGACGATGATGGGCTCGAAGCGCTCGCGGTGCTCCTCGAGGGTGCGAGCGATGCTCTGGCGTACCGTTCGCCCGAGTTCGATCACCCGGTCAAGGGCCTCGGCCGCAGCGAGAAACTCGCCAGGGTTGGCGTAAGGACCGCGACTCCGCATCAACGCCTCATAGGCGTAGATCGAGCGGTCATGAGCGAGGACGATCGGCTGGAAGGCCATATGGAGACCCGCCACAGACTCGTTGAACGCCTTCTCGGTCGCGGCGAGGTCGTTCAGCATCTCCCCCGAGCCGGCCTTCGACATCAGGAGCTTTTGCTGCAGGCGCGCCACCTGGCCTTGGTTGACCGCGCGCTCGACCTCCTCGACGAAAGTGCTCGGGACGACCGGTTTGGTGAGGAACGCGGTCGCGCGACCTCGAAGGGCTCGCTGTGCGTTCTCGACCGATGGGATTCCCGTCATCACGAGCGTTGGAAGGAGTGGGTCGCGCTTTCGGATCGCCGCGAGGAGCTCGACGCCGTCAACGTCCGGGAGGTTGATGTCCACTACGACGACTTGGATCGCCTCGGCGTTCAGCACCGCAAGCCCCGCAGCCCCGGTGTCGGCCTCGATGGCCTTCAGCCCCCGGGTTTCGAGCACGGCTGCCAGCGCCCTGCGGAGCGCATGGTCATCCTCGATCAGCAGCACAGAAGGGCTCCGCGGATCGACCGAGGGGGCGGACGCCGCCTTGACCGAGCTGGCGACCGGTGCGGCCTCCGCTCGGGGCTCCTCGTCGGCCGACGCCGAGGCGTTGATGGTGTCGAGCGCGCGGCGCAAGAGAGCAGCCGCTGTGAAGGGCTTCCAGAGGGTCGAGACGCTCGGTCCGAGGACCTCGACCGATTGGTCGAAGTACCCTGTCACGACCAGTCGCTCGGCCTGCGGGGCAGTCTTGCGGGAGTGGGCAACGACGTCGGCACCGCCGATTCCCGGCAGCACCATGTCGCAGATCAGCAGGCGCAGGGTTTGGCCGAGCGCGTCGAGCTCGCGGAAGGCGGCCTCGCCGCTCGCGGCCTCGATCACGCTGAAGCCAGCCTCGGCGAGCACCCGCGCCCAGGCGCGCCGCAGCGGTCTGTCGTCCTCCACGACCAGGCAGACCGCCCCGCCGGCGTGCCCACTGACGCCCGCGGCGAGGTCCAACCGGCCCTCGCTGGCGGAGCTCTGCACGAGGGGAAAGTCGAGCACGAAGGTTGAGCCCTCGCCCGGTGCCGTGCGCACGCGGATGGTGCCGCCCGCCCGTTCGACCAGCATCCGGCAGGTCGCGAGGCCCAGGCCGGTCCCGAGACCGCGCGGCTTCGTCGTGAACAATGGCTCGAAGATCCGCTCCGCGATCTCTGCGCTCATCCCCGTGCCGCTGTCGCTCACCTCGAGCCGCACATAGTGACGCCCGACCAGCTGGCCCGACGCCTCCGCGGGGCGGGTGACCGCGACCGCGATCTTCCCTCCTTGGGGCATCGCGTCGCGCGCGTTCGCGACGAGGTTGAGGAGAATCTGCTCGAGCGAGGTCGGGTCGAGCGCCACGACCATCGGCTCGGGGTCGATCCGGAGGTCGATCGTCGCGGCGGGAGCCGCCAGCCGCTCGGCCATCCGCCATGAATCATGGATGACCCTCGAGAGGTCAGCGCTGCTCGCCGGCGCGGATTCGTCACGCCGGCAGAAGTCGAGGAGCTTGCGGGTCAGGAACGCGCCGCGTTGCGTTGCGTTGATCACCTCGTCGAGGTCGCTGCGGACCGCCTCGCTCTCGACCTCGTCGCGCGCGAGCCCGGCGAACGCCGAGATCGCCCCGAGGACGTTGTTGAAGTCGTGGGCGACCCCGGCCGCCAGCCGGCCCACCAACTCGATACGCTGGCTCTCCACGAGCGCGCTCTGGGCCGCCCGCTCGCGCGAGATGTCCAGTTGAAAGACCAGCATGTGGCTGACCCAGCCGCCGCGGTTGACAACCGGAGAGGCGGTGACTGAGCACCAGACTGACTCGCCCGAGGGACGGCTGATCTGCAAGGATTCCTGCGCGTGGGTGAGGTTCGCGACCGCCTCGAGCAGCCGTGCGGCGCTCGGATCAGAGGCGTCACGCGCCAAAAAGCAGGGGCGCCGCCCGAGGATGCTCTCTCGCGGAATCCCGGCGAGTGAAACGAAGGCATCGTTGGCAAGACATATCGACCGCCGGTCGTCCTGCACCTCCACGAGGACGATGCCGATGCTTGCGGACGACACCGCCGTATCGAGCACTCGGAGCCTCGTGTCCACGGCATGGCGCGCGAGAGCCACCGTGATCGTCGCCCAGAGCGCGCGGTCGTCGAAGGGCTTCAGCAGGTAGCCGTACGGCGAGATCCCCGCGGCACGCTGGATCGTATCGTCGTCGGCGTAGGCCGTCAGAAAGACGACGGGCACGTCCCCGAGCTGGCCGATCGTCCGCGCCGTCTCGATGCCGTCGACGGTTCCGCGGATGTGGATGTCCATCAGGACGAGCTCAGGCCGCGTCTCTACGAAGGTCTTGACGGCATCGTCGAAGTTGTCGGTCACGCCGACCACCTCGTAGCCGCCTCGGGTCAGCCGCCGCTCGATGTCCAGCGCGATCAGGCCCTCGTCCTCGACCACCATGACCCGGCGCCGGGGCGACTCGCCGACTTGCGATGGAAGGTCACCTGCTGTCGCCTGGCCAGTCACGATCGGGACCTCGCCAGCGTTGAGGGATAGGGAACATCGGGCACCCCGGAAACCTACCCCAAGCCGAAGCCTTCGTCACCTGCGGCGACTTCGGCCGCGGCTTCTTGCTCGCCGCGTGTCGTCGATGCGGCGAGCAGCTGCGCGTGCCGTTCTCGTGCAAGGGCCGCGGCCATCCTCAAGCTTCGCGCTCTGCGAACCAGCGGCGACTTCGACGACTACTGGCAGTTTCATCTCGCGAAGGAGCACGAGCGGAACCACGCGTCACGCTACGCCGACAACGCCGTGCCCAACCCGCTGCCTCCATCGCGCCCGCACTTGCGATTGGTCAAGTGATCGAAACTCCTCCCGTCGGTAGTGTCGTGAAGTTGGTGGAAAAGTGAAGAAGGCGTCATCATCCGGCGCAGTTGGATTCAAGTCAGCTGCACGCCCGC